>JAIEQK010000156.1 GCA_019747795.1 Gammaproteobacteria bacterium
CGGGCGACCTGGCTCCCCGCCACGCGCTCATTCCATCCGCAAACCGGGGACTCCAGCCATGCACTTCCGCCCATCCACCGCCGTACCGCTCGCGGCGGCGCTGTTCACCGCCTCTGTCCAGGCCGAAGCGCCGACCGTCGAGGAACTCTGGCGGGTGGTGCAACAGCAGCAGAAGCAGATCGAGACGCTGACCCAGGAACTGGCGGCGACCCGCGCCGCGCTCGGCGAGACCGCCACCCGCGCGGCGGAAGCAGTGGCCAAGGTCGAGGAAGTGGATGCCAAGGTCGAGTCCACCGCGGACGCCCTCGAGGAAGTCGCGACCGGCGACGAATCACTCGCCACCACCAACGTGCCGCAGGCGCCGACCAGCGTGGGTTCCGCCGCCGGCCGCTGGGGCCCGATCAGCAACCGCCGCACGGCGGCCGCGGGCCGCTGGGCCGATCGCACCACGCTCGGTGGCTACGGTGAACTGCACTACAACGCGCTGACCGACGACGCCACCGGCTACGACGGCGACGCCGACGATCTGAACCGCGCCGACTTCCATCGCTTCGTGCTGTTCGCCAGCCATACCTTCAACAGCTAGCTGCGCTTCGCCTCCGAACTCGAGATCGAGCATTCGGTGGTCGGTGAGGACGGTCCGGGTGAGGTGGCGCTGGAACTGGCGTTCCTCGAAATGGACCTGAACCCTCGCCATCACCTGCGCGCCGGCATCGACATCCTGCCGGTCGGCCTGCTGAACCTGACCCACGAACCGAACACCTTCTACGGCGTCGAGCGCAACCCGGTCGAGACCGAGATCATCCCGTCCACCTGGAGCGAGGCGACCGCCGGATTCTGGGGTGAGTTGGGCGCGGGCTTCGCCTACAACCTCTACCTGCATACCGGCCTCTCGGTGCCGACCACCGGTGGCAGCGCCTTCCGGCCGCGCAGCGGCCGGCTCGAAGTGGCCGAGGCCGACGATCAGAACGCCGCGGTGCTCGGTCGCCTGATATACACCGGCATGCCGGGCCTGGAACTGGCCGCAACCCTCGACTACCAGGCCGATTACACCGGCACCGCCGACGACGCCGAGGCCGACGCCTGGCTGTTCGAGGCCCACGCCGACTACAAGCACGTGAGCGGCCTCGCGCTCCGCGCGCTGTACGCGCGCTGGGAGCTCGGCAGCGATCGCGCGGCCGGCGTCGATCCGGGCGCCTTTGGCGCCGACACCCTGCAGGGCTGGTACATCGAGCCTGCCTATCGCTTCGCGCTCGGCATGGTGCCGGGCGAGCTCGGCGTGTTCGGCCGCTACCAGTCCTGGGACGAGCGCAATCAGCTCGCGGTCCACGACTTCGTCAACTTCGACATGATCACGCTCGGCTTCAACTACTGGCCGCACCCGCAGGTGGTGTTCAAGTTCGACTACCAGTGGCAGCATGCGGCCGAGCCAGTGGCGATCGAACGCGACGGCGTCAACATCGGCATGGGCTACCAGTTCTGATCGCGCACGGGAATGCACTCGAAACCGCTCATCACCCTGCTGCTCGCGCTGGTGCTGACCAGCGCCGCGCACGCGGAGGACGTGTTCCAGGACCCGCGCGCGTTTCTCGAGGAAGTGTTCCAGGGCGACGTGCCCGCGCCGCGCAAGCTGTGGGTGAAGGGCGATTTGAAGCAGCAGATCCGCGCCGTGATGGACCACGATCTCGGCGCGCTGCGCATCCGCTACTGGGCACGGGACGGGCGCAGCGCCTGGATCCTGGAAGACCTCGGCAAGGAGCAGCTGATCACCACAGGGCTCGTCGTGCAGGACGGCGCGCTCGCGCTGGTGCGCGTGCTCATCTACCGCGAGAGCCGCGGCTGGGAGGTGAAGTATCCAAGCTTCACCGACCAGTTCCACGGCATGCGCCTGGGTGAAGGCACGGCGCTCGACCACGGCGTCGACGGCATTGCCGGCGCGACGCTCTCGGTGCGCGCGCTGACGCGGCTGGCGCGCCTCGCGCTGTTGCTCGACCGCCATGTCGACGCCTGACGCGCCCGATTCCACCGCGGCGCCACTCGAAATCCGGCGCCGCGCACGCCCGTGGCTCGCGCGCGTGCTGCTGCGCTGGCATCGCCACGCCGGCGCGTTCGCGGCACTGTTCCTGCTGTTCATCGCGGTGAGCGGCACGCTGCTCATGCACAGCGACCGGCTCGGCCTGCCCACCGCGCAGATCGCCAATCCGTGGCTGCTGCGCTGGTACGGCATTCGCCCGGCCCCGCCGCCGCGTGGCTTCCAGAGCAACGGCCACTGGTTCTCACAGCTCGGCCCGCACCTGTACTTCGATACGACTGAGATCCCCTTCGGAGAAGGCGAACTCGCGGGCGTGTTCGCCACCGCCGCGGAAGCCGGCGCGAACGAGTGGCTGGTGGTGACGGACACCCAGGCCATGGTGCTCGATGCGGCGGGTGCGGTGCAGGAGCGCTTCGGACGCGACGCAGGCCTGCCACCAGGCCTGACGGCGGCCGGCCGCGATACCGCAGGCGATGTCATCGTGGCGGCGAACCAGGGACGCTTCCGCTTCGACGCCGAGCGCGGCGAGTTCGTCGCCACCGGCAGCGACGCCGCGGTGCATTGGAGCAGCGCCGGCACGCCGCCGCCCGCCCTCACCGCCGCCATCAGCCGCGCCTACGGCGGCGAAGGCGTGTCCCTCGAACGCTTCGTGCTCGACCTGCATTCCGGGCGGCTGTTCGGCACGCTCGGGGTGGTGCTGGTCAACCTGGCTTCCCTGCTGCTGCTCTACCTCGCCGGCTCGGGCCTCTATCTCTGGTCGCGCCGCGTGGCCGCGGCGCGCAAGCGCGGCTGACGCCGCGCGTCACAGGATTCGCTTGCCCAGGGCGGACGCGATCAGCTCCACGGCGAGCTGCGCGGTCTGGTTGCGCACGTCGAGCGTCGGATTCACTTCCACCAGTTCGAGGCTGGTGAGCTGTCCGCTCTCGGCCACCATCTCCATCGCGAGGTGTGCTTCGCGATAGGTCAAGCCACCGGGCTTGGCCGTGCCGGTGCCGGGCGCGACGGTCGGATCGAGCGCGTCGATGTCAAAGCTGACATGCAGCATGCTGCCCGCGCCGCCGGCGTGATCGAGCGCCTCGTCCATCACCGCCGCCATGCCACGCCTATCGATCTCGGCCATGGAGAAACTGCGCACGCCGGCCGCGCGCAGCAGCGCGCGCTCGCCGTTGTCGACGTCGCGCACGCCGATCAGCGCGCAGTGCCGCGGATCGATCTTGGGTCCCGCGAAGCCGATGCTGGTGAGCGCGGTGGGACCATGCCCCAGCACGCAGGCCAGCGGCATGCCGTGGATGTTGCCGCTCGGCGTCGAGTCGGGCGTGTTGCTGTCGGCATGGGCGTCGAACCACAGCACGCCCGGGCCACGCTGTTCGCCGCGCGCGCGGAGTTCCACCGCCAGCGCGGCGATGGTGCCGATGGCGAGCGAGTGATCGCCGCCCACCACCAGCGGCAGCGCGTCGCGCGCGAGACTCTGGCCCACCCGTTCACACAGTTCGCCGCAGACCGCCGCGATCATCGGCAGGTAGCGCGCGCGCGGATCGCCTGACACCAGCGTCTCCGGCACCGGGATCTCGAGATCGCCCAGGTCGGTCAGGTGGCAACCGACACTGGCGACGGCATCATGCAGCCCGGCCAGGCGCAGCGCGCTCGGCCCCATGCCGACGCCGCGCCGTCCCGCGCCGTGATCGAGCGGAACACCGAGCAGGTGGATTTCGGGAGTCCTCACGCGCATTCCTCGTGGCCGGCAAGTCGGCCACGCACTATAGCCCGTGACGAAGGCGCGGCTGTAGGACGCGGCCTTGGCCAGGTAGGACGGCGTGCTACGCGCGGGTTCCACTCGTCCGACATCGCCGGGCGGCGGCCACGCGCAGGATGGGGTTCAACCTTGGAGAGAAGCTGCGCCATGCGTACCGTGGGAATGATCTTGATGACATTGATGCTCGCCGTGGTCGGATGCGATCGCCAGGGACCTGGCGAGCGTCTGGGCGAGAAGGTCGATCACGCGGCCGACACGGTGCGGAACGGCGGCAAGGAACCGCTCGGGGATCGCGTCGAAGACGCTGTGCACGAACTGCGCGACGACTGAGAGACTCGGCCACGGCCGATGCGGGCCGCCACCGCGTCGGCGAGCGCCACCACGCCGCTCGCTCGATCACGCGATCCGCGTAGCGGTCTTCACTTCAGCCAGGCGGTCTTGCCCGTGGCGCCCACGGTAACGAAGGCGTAGGTACAGGGCTCGTCGTAGACGTTCTCCCAGGCGTGCGGCAAGCCCCCCATCACCAGGATGTCGCCCACCTTCAGCGTGCGGCGCTGGTTGCCCTGCAGCACGATGTCGATCTTGCCCGACAGCACGATCTCGTAGTCGATGGTGTCGTGCGAATGCATGGCGGCGTCGTCTGGTGTCGCGGCCTCGGCCGAATCGGTCAGCAGCGCCTTGGCGTCGAGCCGGCCCGCCGAATTCGGCGGGAAGCGCACGATGCCGCACGCGCTGCCGCCGGGGCCTGGCAGTGCGATGCTGCTCGGCGCGCCACCTATCTGGTGCGGCAGGTGAGGGGTGCCGGGGCAGTTCCACAGGAAAGCCACGTCGACGACGCCGGGCTCGCTGTACACCTGGGCCTGGCCGCGATCGAGAAAGCAGGGTTTGCCGGACCCGTCGGTACCGGCGATGACGAGATTCATGTCCTGATCGATGCTCATGGCGGGCGCGCTCCCGAGGTTGCTGAAGAGGCGAGTGTGCGGAGCCGGCGGCAAGCGCGACAAGGCATGTCCTGCGCCACCGCTTCGGGGGTGCGTCAGTCGCGATGATGTTGGAGCGCCAGCTGCTGCCCAAGGGTCACGTATTCCACATTGAGCAGTTCGCCGCCCCGCGCCAGGTGCTCGCAAATCAATTCACGCTCTACCCGCAGCGCCTCGCGCTCCGTAGCGGCCCGTGCCACCAGCAGCATCACCGGCAGGCGGAAGCCGTCACGATGCAGTGCGCGCAACCAGGTGTAGAGCGGTCGCAGACGGGGTGAAGCTACCCACCACGGCGTGGTGTCCGGCAGCCACAGACGCGCGGTGTGCAGGTGCTGACGATAGCGCTGCGTGGGCGTCGACGTCTGACCGACATAGCGCACTTCGCGCAGTGCGCGCGGGTCGGACAAGGTGTAGATCGAATACGGCGCCGGCGGCAGGTCCGTGTCGTCGATGACATGCGCGGTGAGCGCGCGACGGATCTGCGCGGCGATCTCGGGTTTGCTGAGCGTCTCTGTCATCGCCATGCCAACTCCGCGCGTGGAGGTCGCAAGCATGCACAGTCGTACACCAGCGTGTCGAGGTGAGCGCGCCGGCAAAAGATCCACGGCGCTTGCAACAATTGCCACGCCTGGCGCGTGTAAGCGGGCCTCTCCACGGCCCACCCTGCGGCATGGCGCTTGCACTTGCCTGTGGAAACACACTGGAGCACGCACCATGAAACACGCCATTCTTCTCAGTACCCTCCTCGCCTGTGGCAGCGCCTGGGCGCAATCGAGTCACGAGAACGTTCCCGAACAGCCGGGCAGCACCGACAGCAGCGGCACCATGGGCGCCGGCACCGTGAACCCCGCGCCGAGTGGCGATCCCACCCCGCTCGCCGTCCCAGGCGCGGTCGGACGCGGCGAACGCGGCGAACCCAACGACACCGTCAGTTCCGGCGTCGATCGCACCTCGACCACCGCCACCACGGGCATGCCCATCCCTTTCGCGAGCGTCGACAAGGATGAAAACGGCATGGTCGATTGGCAGGAGGGCCAGCTGCTGCGCGACACCGGGCACGACTTCAAGGCCGGGGACAGCGACGGCGACGGCTTGCTCTCGGCCGCCGAATACCAGCGCATGACCGGCTCGCGGACACCCTGATTGACGGATCCCCGCGGGGCGCCTCCGTCCAACATCGAACCCCGCCAGGACGACGGCCCGTTGGACGTCGCCCTGGCGGCCGCCAGAGGGCCTTGCTAATTTTCTAATCTAAACGATAATCCTTCGCATTCGTAAATGCAGAAAGAAGGGTTATGCGTTCCAAACTCGTTGCCAGCCTGCTGCTGGTTTCCGCCTCCTTCCCCGGTCGGGCCGACGACGTCCCCGCCGCACCTGCCGACCAGGTCCTCGTGATCGGCCAGGGCTCCCAGGTCGAGTTGCCCCCCGCCTACGCCGGCGACCAGGTTGCGCGGGGCGCCCGCGCCGGCCTGCTGGGGAACATCGACTACATGGACCTGCCGTTCAGCGCGACCGCCTACACCCAGGACCTGGTCCGCCACCAGCAGGCGCGCAGCGTCGGCGACGTGTTGCAGAACGATCCGGCGGTGCGGGTCACCAAGGGCTTCGGCAACTTCCAGGAGGTCTACATGGTGCGCGGCTTCCCGGTGTTCTCCGACGACATGATGCTGAACGGCGTGTACGGCATCCTGCCGCGCCAGTTCGTGGCGGCCGAGTTCATCGACCGCGTCGAAGTGTTCCGCGGCGCGAATTCCTTCCTGAACGGCGCGGCACCGGGCGGCAGCGGCGTGGCCGGCGCGTTCAACGTGGTGCCGAAGCGCGCCGAGGACACGCCCCTGACCCGCGGCACCCTGGGCTTCGAGAGCGATGGGATGGCCTATGCGGCCTTGGATGGGGCGCGCCGCTTCGGCGCGGAACGCGAGTTCGGCGCGCGGCTGAACGTGGTCGGGCGCGGCGGCGAGACCGCCGTGGAAGACCAGGATCGCGGCCTGACCGCGCTGTCGCTGAACACCGATTTCGAGCGTGAACGTGTACGTATCCGCGCCGACCTGGGCTACCAGGATCATTTCCTCGACTCGCCGCGTCCGCAGGTCACGCCCTTCGGGCCGCCGCCCGCCGCGCCCGATCCGGACGACAACTTCGCGCAGCCCTGGACCTTCTCCGACGAGCAGCAGCTGTTCGGCGCGCTGCGCGGTGAAGTGGATCTCACCGACCACGCGACGCTGTGGCTGGCCTTTGGCGGCCGGCACGGCGAGGAGTCCAATCGACTGGCCAACCCCAACGCGACCGCGAACGGCATCGGCACCGCCAATCGCTTCGACAACAAGCGCGACGACCAGGTGCTGTCTACGGACGCCGGCCTGCGCGTCGAATTCAACACGGGTCCGGTGGAACACCGCTTCATTTCCTCGGTGTCGGCGCTGCGCTCGAACTCCAAGAACGCTTTCGATTTCTACCTGACGCCGATCGCGAGCGATCTGCGCGCGCCGGTGGTGGCGGCCTCGCCGCGCACCGGCGTCTTCTCCGGCGGCGTGCTGAACGAGCCCGCGCTGACCGAGGCGGTGCGCAACTGGAGCGTGGCCTTGGCCGACACCATGTCCATCCTGGACGGCCGCGTGCTGGGCACGGTCGGCGTCCGCCGCCAGTCCATCGCGACCCGCACCTTCGACTACAACAGCGGCTCGCGACTCTCGCTCTACGACGAGAACGCGGTGACGCCGGTCGGCGCGCTGGTGGTGAAGCCGCTGGACTGGATGTCGCTCTATGCCAACTACGCGGAGAGCCTGCAGCCGGGCGCGATCGCCCCCGCGCTGGTCGGCGCCACGCCGATCCAGAACGCCGGCGAAGCGCTCGCTCCCTTCCGCGGCGAACAGGTGGAAGTCGGCGTGAAAGTGGATCGCCGTCAGTACGGTGCGACCCTCGCCTTCTTTTCCATCAGCAAGCAGACCGCGCTGGTGGAGAACTCCCTCTTCACCGACGGCGGCGAGCAGCGGCATCAAGGCATCGAGTTCAGCGTGTTCGGCGAGCCGCTGCCCGGCGTTCGCGTACTGGGCGGCGTAACCTACGTGGACGGCGAATTCACCCGCGTCACGGGCGGCCTGAACGAGGGCAACACGCCGATAGGCGTGCCCGAGGTGCAGATCAACATGAACCTCGAGTGGGACCTGCCGATGGTCCCGGGCCTGACGCTCGATGGTCGCGTGGTCTACACCGACGAGGCCTACACCGACGCCGCGAATGCCTTCACCATTCCGTCCTGGACGCGCTTCGACCTCGGCGCCCGTTACACGACGCGCATCGCCGGCCGCGCGGTGGAGGTGCGGGGTCGAATGGAGAATCTCACCAACCGCAGCTATTGGGCCTCGGCGGGCGGCTTCCCTGGCGCCAACTACCTAGTGCTCGGCATGCCGCGCAGCTTCCTGATGTCCGCCTCGGTCGACTTCTGAGCATGTGCATCGGCGACGGATCGTGTCCATGCTGAGCGCACAGACGATCCGCCGCTGGTCCTTCGTGCACACCTGGAGCAGCCTGGTGTGCACTCTCTTTCTCCTCATGCTGTGCCTGACCGGCCTGCCGTTGATCTTCGACGACGAAATCGCGCTCGCGCTGAATCCCGACACCTGGTCACCGACCCACACCGGCGAGACACGCACTCTCGACCGCCTGCTGGCCGACGCGCTCGCCGCGCGGCCGGGCGAAGTACCGCTGTTCATGAGTTTCGATGAGGATCGCCCGGTGGTGAACGTGACCACCGCGGCCTCGCTCGCCGCGCCGCCCACGGCCATGCACCTCGCCTCGTTTGATCGCGGCAGCGGCGCCATGGTGCCGCGCGGCGAGGCGGTGATGGCGTTCCTGCTGCGCCTCCATACCGACCTGTTCTTGGGCCTGCCCGGCATGCTGTTCCTCGGCGCGATGGGTCTTCTGTTCGCGCTCGCGGTGGTGTCAGGCATCGTGCTGTACGCGCCCTTCATGCGCCGCCTGCCCTTCGGCACGCTGCGTCTACCTAAGTCCGCGCGCACCCGCTGGCTCGACTATCACAACCTGCTCGGCATCGTGACCGTGGCCTGGGTGCTGGTGGTCGGTATGACCGGCGTGGTGAACACGCTGGCGCAGCCGATCATCGAACTGTGGAAACAGACCGAACTCGCAGACCTGGCCGCGCCCTACGCCGGTCAGCCACCGCCCGCGACGCGCAGTTCGCTCGACGCCGCCGTCGCCGCCGCGCGGGCCGCCGCGCCGCACATGCAACTCCAGTTCGTCGCCTTTCCCGGCAGCGCGTTCTCGACGCCGGCGCACTACGCGGTATTCCTGCACGGCGACACGCCGCTGACCGCGCATCTCTTTACCCCGGCCCTGATCGACGCGCGCACGGGTGACTTCGTCGGATTGCGCGAGATGCCGTGGTACGTCGAGGCATTGGCCTTGTCGCAGCCGCTGCATTTCGGCAACTACGGTGGCCTGGCGCTGAAACTGCTGTGGGCGGCCTTCACCGTCATCACGCTGGTGGTGCTGGCGAGCGGACTCTACCTGTGGGTGGCGCGCCGCACCGACCCCTCGAGGCCTGGAAGCCCTCTGGAAGTCGCGACCAGCGGCCGAGCGAGTCCTTGAAAGAAGCCTCCAGCGCATGAAACAGATCTTCGCCCTGCCCGCGGTGATCGGCGCGTCTACCCTCGCCGCACTGCTTCTTGCCCTGCTGGACGAGGGGCTCGTCGATCACATCGCCGCGGTCACGCTCATCGTCCCGCTCGCGACGCTGCACTGGGCGCTGACACGCGCGCGGCGCGACGAGGACTGAGCGCCCGCGCCGCGTCGTGTCGCGCGCTCAGTGCACGTACAGGGCGCGCGGGCCGGACACCGACGGCGCTTCGAACCGCGCCGCGATCTCCATCCACTGCCGCGCCAGGCGCGCGTAGTGCGCGGCGCCGAGGCTGTCACTCTCCGTGTCGCCATGGGACACGATGGCGCCGAACAAGCGCTCGATGGATTTCGCCAGCCCGCGGGAAGGATGCAGCACGAAGTGAGTCAGCATGCGCGCGATGCTGCCCTGCAGGTAGTCGAGCGGCACCTCGTTCGGATCGAGTTGGCCGGTGAGGATGGCGCAGAGCGTGCACTGGTCTTTCATGGAGTAATCCTCTTCGAGGCAGGTATCGAGTGGTTACGCGTGTCACGAATGAGAATTAATCCTATTTAAATAGATTCGTATTTGCAAATAGGAATTATTCGCGAATAGAGCGGCCTGGGAGGCCCTTTGCTCGAGGGGGAGGGGCGGCCAGACTGAGAAAGGGAAGCTTGGGGAGAGAGACCGCCGCGACCCGTCGCCGGGTCGCGGGGCAAACAGAGGAAGATCAGGCGGCCGCGGCGGTTGTCGGCAGCGGGCTGCGGATAAGGTGATCGAACGCCGACAGCGCGGCCTTGGAGCCCTCGCCCGCCGCGATCACTATCTGCTTGTAGGGCACCGTGGTCACGTCGCCTGCCGCGAACACGCCGGGCGCGCTGGTCGCGCAGCGCGCGTCGATCACCACCTCGCCGAAGCGCGTCAGTTCCAGCGTACCGCGCAGGAACTCGGTGTTCGGCACGAGACCGATCTGGATGAACACACCGGCGAGATCCAGGTGATGCTCCGCGCCGGTGGCGCGGTCGGTGTAGCGCAGCCCTGTCATACGCTGGCCATCGCCCGTGATCTCGGTGGTCTGCGCGTTCACGTGGATGGTGACGTTCGGCAGGCTGCGCAGCTTGTCGACCAGCACCTGGTCGGCGCGCAGCGCATCGGCGAATTCCAGCAAGGTCACACTGCCCACCACACCGGCGAGGTCGATGGCCGCCTCCACGCCCGAGTTGCCGCCGCCGATCACCGCGACGTCCTTGCCCTTGAACAGCGGCCCATCGCAATGCGGGCAGTAGGCCACGCCGCGGGTCTTGTATTCCTGCTCGCCCGGCACGTTGATGTTCCGCCAGCGGGCGCCGGTCGCGACTATCACACTGCGCGCCTCGAGCACCGCGCCGTTGGTCAGATGCACGCGCGCGAAGTCACCCGGGGTCACGGCCGGCTCGAGCTTCTCCACGCGCTGCAGGGTCATCACGTCCACGCCGTAGTGGCGCACGTGGGCTTCGAGCGCGGCGGCGAACTTCGGCCCTTCGGTCTCGAGCACAGAGATGTAGTTCTCGATGCCGAGCGTGTCCATGGTCTGTCCGCCGAAACGCTCGGCGACGATGCCGGTGCGGATGCCCTTGCGCGCGGCATAGACCGCCGCGGCGGCGCCGGCCGGACCACCGCCGATGATCAGCGCGTCGAAGGGCGCCTTGGTGGCCAGGCGCGCGGCCTCGCGCGCGGCAGCGCCGGTGTCGACCTTGGCGAGGATCTCGCCGAGTTCCAGGCGCCCGCTGGCGAAATCGGCATCGTTCAGGAAGACCTTCGGCACACCCATGATCTGGCGCGCCTCGACCTCGGCCTGGAACAGGCCGCCATCGATGGCGACGTGCCGCACGCGCGGATTGAGCACCGCCATCAGGTTCAGCGCCTGCACCACGTCCGGACAGTTGTGACAGGTGAGGCTCATCCAGGTGGTGAAGTCGAAGTCACCTTCGAGCGCCTTGATCTGTTCGATCTGCGCGTCCTCGACCTTGGGCGGATGACCGCCCGCCCACAGGATGGCGAGCAGCAGCGAGGTGAACTCGTGCCCCATGGGGAGTGCGGCGAAATGCACGCCCATGTCGGCATCCGCGCGCGTGACCTGGAACGAAGGCCGACGCGCGAACTGGCCGTCGAAGCGCGCGGCAATCTTCTCCGGCGCGATCGCGGCGACCTCGGTCAGCAGTTCACGGATGTCCGCGCTTGCGCTCGACTCGTCAAGGCTCGCGATCAGCGCCACGGGCTCCCTGATGCGTTCGAAATAGGCGGCGAGTTGCGTTCTGGTGGCTTCGTCCAACACGGTTGGCGTCCTCCGGCTCAAGAGCTCTTGCGATGACGAGGTAGAGAACCGCCGCCGGCCACGGTGAGCGGCCGGCGGCGGTCGATGCGCGAGCGCCGACGCGCGGCTCTCGCGAGGCGGGGTCTCAGATCTTCCCGACCAGGTCCAGCGACGGCGTCAGGGTCTTGGCGCCTTCGTTCCACTTGGCCGGGCATACCTGGCCCGGGTTGGCGGCCACGTACTGGGCGGCCTTCAGCTTGCGCAGTGTCTCCTTCACATCACGCGCGATGGCGTTGTCGTGGATCTCGGCGGTCTTGATCACGCCCTCGGGGTTGATCACGAAGGTGCCGCGCAGCGCGAGACCGGCTTCCGGAATGTGCACGCCGAAAGCGTTGGTCAGCGTGTGGGTCGGGTCGCCCACCAGCGGGAACTTCGCCTTGCCGACCGCCGGGCTGGTCTCGTGCCACACCTTGTGCGAGAAGTGCGTGTCGGTGGTGACCACGTAGACCTCCGCGCCGGCCTTCTGGAACTCGGCGTAGTTGTCTGCCGCGTCTTCGACCTCGGTCGGGCAGTTGAAGGTGAAGGCAGCGGGCATGAAGATCACCACGGACCACTTGCCGCGCAACGTCTCGTCGCTCACTTCGACGAACTTGCCGTTGTGGAAGGCCTGGGTCTTGAAGGGCTGCACCTGGGTATTGATGATGGACATCGCGGTCTCCTGGGTTGGGTTGAATGCCGATGAGCGGGCATCCTAGCCGCGGTGCAGCATGTGCGGAATTTGATTGTTCTAATCGCTCTCTTAGGCACCGCCTATCGCCCGGGACGCGTGTAAATCCTGCGCGGCGGACGTGTAGCTTGGGGGCGGCGAACAGTCCGGTCGCGACGCGCGGTCGTCCGCATCCACGCATCCCGGTGGCCCACCGCTTGCAGACTCTCTGCCGTCCCCAGGCGCGCTGGCGGCCATGGTGGAACGCGGTGCGCTGCGCGAATCTCGTCCCGCATTCGATGCCCGTCACATCGGTTTCGCGGCACCGGTCACGCCCTGCGCGCGCCTGAGGAAACTCGAGGCTCCGTGGTAGTCCAGAAAGCTGGACCCGTACGCCGGCCCGCCGACCTGGAGATCCAAGGCATGACCGAAACGACTCCTTTCCCGCACTCGCGCCACGAGGACGAACTGCAGGCCATCACCGCGCAGATGGTCAGGCTCATCGCCGAGCAGCAGCACCTGCTCTGCGCCCAGCTCGCGCCGCCCCTGCAGGCAACGCTCTGCGACAGGCTCGCGAGTGCGCTGCCGCAGTGCTTCGTGCTGCGCGTGATGATCGACGCGCCCGGACGACTGCTCGCGGGGGTGCTCGCGGCAGTCGGTATCGGTGGCTTCAGCCAGGACACGAGCGGCCCGCGACGTGACCTCGCCCTGCGCTTGAGCTCGGCACAGCAGCGCGGGCAGGCCATCGTGCTGCTGCTCGCCGGCGCCGAGCATCTGAACGACGAGGACGCCGCGGTGCTGCTGCACTTCTTTCCTGCCGGGGCGACCTCGGTCGTACTGGTGGGCGCGGGCGATGCGGCGAACTGGGCGCCCTGCCGCCAGGCGCTCGCGGCCGGCGCCAAGGTGCATGCCTGCGTGTATCGCGATGTCGGTGCCGCAACGGCACAGGGGCCGGCGCCCGCGTCTACTTCGCCGCGCACGATGCCGGCCGCCGACGTGCCCACCGACCCCGGCGGTGAGCCGCCCTCCGCCCCGGCCGCCACGGCGCCGCCGCTCCTGAACCTGCGCGTCGAGCCGCGCGCGTCAGGCGATGGCGGCCCGCCGCGCCAAGGACGCACCCACCGGCGCCTGGAACGACGCCTGCGTCGATGGCGCAGCCTGGCGCTGGGCGAGGCGGTGCTGGTGCTGGGCCTCGCGGCGCTGCTGGTCGAACCTCACCTGCGTCCCCCGGACAATCGGCCCGAGCCGGCGACGCCGGCGCAGGTGACGCCGCGGGATGCGCCTCCCGCGATGGCGTCGCCACCGCCCGAGATCGCAGCCGAAAGACTGGCGCCGCCCGAACCGCCCTCCACGCCGTCGTTGCCGGAGCCACCGGCGCCGAGCGTGGACCCCACACCGCCTGCCGCGGCGCCGGCGCCGAGCGCGCCGAGCGCACCGCCCGCGACGGTCGAGACCGAGCCCTCGCCCGCCGCGCC
>JAIEQK010000300.1 GCA_019747795.1 Gammaproteobacteria bacterium
CCGAGCCGGCGCGGGGCGCGGGCGTCGCCCCCGAGTGGCGCGCCGGGCCCGACGCCGGCAGGCTGCCCGGCGTCACCGGGCGAAACGCCAGCATGCGCAGCAGGGTCATTTCGAAGGCCGCCTCGGCGTCCGGGCTCATGGCGAGATCGCGCCTGCCGGTGAGCGCAATCTGGTACAGCAGCTGCACTTCGTCCGCCGGCAGCCGCGCGGCGAGTTCGGCGAGGCGAGTATCGGTCTCGAGCGTGTCGCCCTCGCCGCCCAGCACCTGCAGCACCGCCACGCGACGCAGGAGCGAGGCCATCTCGGCCAGCACCTGGCCGTAGTCCGGCACGTAGGCCGCGAGCTCGCGCGCCGCGCCGATCACCGCGTGGCCGTCGCCCTCGGCCACCTGGGCGAGGATCTTCACCACCCGATCCTGGTCGACGGTGCCGAGCATCAGCACCACCTCGTCGGTGTTCACCCGGCCCGCGCCGTGGGCGATGGCCTGGTCGAGCAGCGACAGCGAATCGCGCACGCTGCCGCCCGCGGACTGCGCGATCAAGGCGAGCGCGCCCTCGTCGAAGGCCACGCCCTCCTCGGTCAGCACGTGGGCCAGGTGCTTCGCCAGCAGGCTGGCCGGCATGCGCGTCAGGTTGAACTGCAGGCAGCGCGACAGGATGGTGACGGGCAGCTTCTTCGGATCGGTGGTCGCGAGCAGGAACTTGACGTGGGGCGGCGGCTCCTCGAGCGTCTTCAGGAGCGCATTGAACGAGTGATTGGAGAACATGTGCACCTCGTCGATGAGGTACACCTTGTAGCGCGCGCGGGTCGGCGCGTACTGCACGTTGTCCAGGAGTTCGCGAGTCTCGTCCACCTTGGTGCGCGAGGCGGCATCGACTTCGATGAGATCCACGAAGCGGCCCTGGTCGATCTCCTGGCAGGCGCCACAGGTGCCGCAGGGTTGGCTGGACACGCCCACTTCGCAATTCAGGGCCTTGGCCAGCACGCGGGCCAGCGTGGTCTTGCCCACGCCGCGCGTGCCGGTGAAAAGATAGGCGTGGTGCAGACGGCCGGTGTCGAGCGCGTTGATCAAGGCCTTCAGCACGTGGGCCTGGCCAATGACCTCGGCGAAGCTGCGCGGCCGCCACTTGCGTGCAAGGACCTGGTAGCTCATTCGGCGTCGCTCAACACAATCTTGGGCGGCGGTCGGCGCGATGCGCGCGACCGAAGGCGAAAGGCGGCGGACGTGCCAGCCACATCTCGGCACCCGCAGTGACTGCTACCGTTGCTCCCTTCCGGGCCTGGCGGGGTTTGCAGAGCTGCGCTGCGAGAGGACCGACACGTCCACCATGGAATCGTCGATGGCGGGCAGTGTACACCACCGCGCCGCGCGCGGGACGGCTTGACAGCGCCGAACGGGGACAGACCACGGTTGCGGAATCGGGGACAGACCACGGTTTCGCGCCGTGCATGAGGGAACCGACAGCGATGTCAACGAAACCGTGGTCTGTCCCCGATTCCCGCGCGGTGCATGGGAGAACCGACAGCGGCTTCGACGAAACCGTGGTCTGTCCCCGATTCCGCGCCCGTTCGACGGCCATGCATGGCCGGTTGCAACCGGCCCTACAATCGAGGCATCGATACAACGAGGAGTCGGCCATGCTCGTAGGCGTCCCGAAGGAGATCAAGAACCACGAATACCGCGTCGGTCTCACGCCCGGCAGCGTGCGCGAACTCATCCACCATGGGCATCGCGTGATCGTGGAGTCCGAGGCCGGCGCAGGCATCGGCATGCACGACGCCGACTACCAGGCGGCGGGTGCCGAGGTGGTGACGGCAGAGGCGGTGTTCGCCCGCGCGGAGATGGTGGTGAAGGTCAAGGAACCCCAGCCGCAGGAGCTGGCGCGGCTGCGCGCGGGGCAGCTGCTGTTCACCTACCTGCATCTCGCGCCCGATCCGGCCCAGACCCAGGGTCTGCTCGCCAGCGGCGTCACCGCCATCGCCTACGAGACCGTCAGCGATCGGCGCGGCGGCCTGCCGCTGCTCGCGCCGATGAGCGAGGTGGCGGGCCGGCTGGCGGTGCAGGCCGGGGCGCACTGTCTCGAAATGGCGCAGGGCGGCGAAGGCGTGTTGCTCGGCGGCGTGCCCGGCGTCGCGCCCGCCAAGGTGGTGATCATCGGCGGCGGCACGGTGGGCGATCACGCCGCGCAGATGGCGCTCGGCCTCGGCGCCGACGTCACCATCTTCGACAAGTCGCTCGATCGCCTGCGCCACCTCGCCGAGAAGTTCGAGGGTCGCGCGCGCTGCCTCTACTCGACCATGGACCGCATCGATCAGGCGACCGAGCAGGCCGACCTCGTGATCGGCGCGGTGCTGCTGCCCGGCGCCGCCGCGCCGAAGCTCGTGACCCGCGCGATGATCGGCAAGATGCGGCGCGGCACGGTGGTGGTGGATGTCGCCATCGACCAGGGCGGCTGCTTCGAAACCTCGCATCCCACCACCCACCAATCGCCGACCTTCGTCGAGAGCGGCGTCATCCACTACTGCGTGGCGAACATGCCGGGCGCGGTGCCGCGCACCTCGACCTTCGCGCTGAACAGCGCGACCCTGCCCTACGTGATCGCGCTCGCCGACAAGGGCCTCGCGCGCGCACTCGCCGAAGACGCGGGCCTCGCGCAGGGTCTGAACGTGCACGCCGGAAGACTGACCTGCGAAGCGGTCGGCCAGGCGCTCTCGCTGCCGTGGGTGACACCGGCCGTCGCGCTCGTCGGCTGAGGACGAGTTGACGCCGCGCGGGGCCGCACGTAGCGTGCGACGACGGCCCGCGCGGCCGGCTCGCGACGCCACGAACAGGGACTCTTGCGCCATGCCTTATCGCATCTCCGTCGACACCGGCGGTACCTTCACCGACGTCGTCGTCACCGACGCCACCGGCCGCTTCACCATCGGCAAGGCGCTGACCGACAAGCAGCGCGCCTTCGCCAGCATCCGCGCCGGCCTGGAAGTGGCCGCCGCCGAACTCGGTCAGAGCGTGCCCGCGCTCCTCGCCGACACCGCGATGTTCCTCTACGGCACCACGCGCGGCACCAACGGCATCGTCGAGCGCAAGACCGCGCGCACCGCCTTCCTCACCACCGAGGGCTTCCCCGACACGCTGCTGTTGAAGGAAGGCGGCAAGGCCGAGCCGCACAACCTGCGCATGGAGTATCCCGAGCCCTACATCCCGCGTCGTCTGACCTTCGAGATCCCGGAGCGCGTCAACGCCGAAGGCGGCATCGACAAAGCGCTGGACGAAGCAGCGGTGCGCGCGCTGCTGGCCGGCTTTCCGGCGCGCGGCGTCGAGGCGGTGGCGGTGTGCCTGCTGTGGTCCATCGCCAATCCCGCGCACGAGCTGCGCGTCGGTCAGCTGATCGAAGAAGCGCTGCCCGGTCTGCCCTACACGCTCTCGCACCAGATCAACCCGATCCTCCGCGAATACCGCCGCGCCTCGTCGACCGCCATCGACGCCTCGCTGAAGCCGCTGATGCAGGAATACCTGCTGACGCTCGAAGCCGACCTGCGCGCCGCCGGCTACGGCAACGACATCCTGGTCAGCACCTCCTTCGGCGGCGTGATGCATCTTGGCGACGTGGTGCAGAAGCCCATCTATCTCGTGAAGTCCGGCCCGGCCATGGCCCCCATCGCCGGCCTCGCCTACGCGGCGGCGGAGAAGCTCACGCAGGACATCATCGTGTGCGACGCGGGCGGCACGACCTTCGACGTGTCGCTGGTACGCGACGGCGCGGTGGAATTCTCGCGCGACACCTGGCTCGGCCCGCAGTGGACCGGCGACAACCTCGGCATGGCCTCGGTCGCGGTGCATTCCATCGGCGCCGGCGGCGGCTCCATCGCCTGGGTGGATTCCGGCGGTCTGCTGCGCGTCGGCCCGCATTCGGCGGGCTCGGAGCCCGGCCCGGCCTGCTATGGCCGCGGCGGCAGCCACGCGACGGTGACCGACGCCGCGGTGGTGCTCGGTTACATCGACCCGGCGCACTTCCTGGGCGGCCGCATGCAGCTCGACGAGGCCGCGGCGCGCGCCGCCATGGCGCCCATCGCCGCGACCCTCGGTGAATCGGTGGAGCGCACCGCGTTCGCGATCCTGACCGTCGCCAACGAGAACATGATCGAGGCGATCAAGGAACTGACCATCAACGAGGGCATCAACCCCGCGGAGTCGATCCTCATCGCCGGCGGCGGCGCCGGCGGGCTGGGTGCGATGCCGATAGCCGCCGAGCTCGGCTGCCGCACGGTGCTCGTACCGCGCACCGCGGGCGCCTTGAGCGCGTCCGGCATGCAGTTCTCCGACATCATCACCGAGGCCGGCGCGGCGCGACTCACCGCCACCGACCAGTTCGATTTCGTCGGCGTCAACGCCGCGCTCGCCGACATCGACGCGCGCCTCGAGACCTTCGCCGCGCGCCTGCGCGAGCGCGGCTTCAGCGACGTGCGCAAGCGCTATTTCGTCGAGGCCCGCTACCGCTTCCAGGTGTGGGAGCTGGAAGTCGAGGTCGCGCGCGGCCGCTTCGAAGACGCGGCCGACGTCGCGGCGCTGGTGGAGGAGTTCCATCGCGTGCACGAGCGTGTGTTCGCCATCACCGATCCCGGCCAGGCGGTGGAATGCCTGAACTGGCGCGGGCGGCTCATCGCGCGCGTCAATGCGCCGACCCTGGAACCGGTGCGCGCGACGGGCGAGACCAGCGCCGCCGCCGATCGGCGTCGCCCGGCCTACTTCGGGCGCGACGGCGCGGTGGAGACGCCCATCTACCTGGGCGATCGCCTGCCGGTGGGCGCGGTGATCGAAGGCCCCGCCATCATCGAAGAGCCGACCTCGACACTCGTCGTCAACCCGGGAGCCACGGCGCGCGTCAGCGCCGGCGGCCGTTACCTCCTGACCCCGCCGACGGAGACCAGCCTGTGAACCAGCCCAATGCCGCGGCGCCCGCCACCGCCTACACCATGGACCCGGTGCTGATGGCGGTGCTCGCCAACCGCCTGAATGCCATCGTGCGCGAGATGTCCAACACCCTGCTGCGCACCGCGCGCTCGGCGGTGCTGGCGGTGGTGCGCGACTTCTCCTGCGCCATCGTCACCGCCGACAACCAGCTCTTGTGTCCCGGGGAAGGCCTGCCGGTGCACATCTTCGGCTCTTCGCTGCAGTCGCAGTCGATGTGCGATCTGCACCAGGACCTCACGCCCGGCGACGCCTTCCTGCACAACGATCCCTACCTCGGCAACACGCACCCGGCCGATCACATGATCATGTGCCCGGTGATCGTCGACGGCGAGCACCTCTTCACCACCTGCGCCAAGGCCCACCAGGCCGACTGCGGCAACTCCATCCCCAGCACCTACCACGCCTACGCGCGCGACATCTACGAAGAAGGCGCGCTGATCTTTCCCTGCGTGCGGGTGCAGAAGGACTACAAGGACGTCGACGACATCATCCGCATGTGCCGCCGACGCATCCGCGTGCCGGACCAGTGGTACGGCGACTATCTCGCCACCGTCGGCGCGGCGCGCATCGGCGAACGGCGGCTCACCGAACTCGTGCGCCGCTACGGGATGGACACCATCCGCCAGTTCGTGCGCGACTGGTTCGCCTATTCGGAGCGACGCATGGTCGAGGCCATCCGCAAGCTGCCGAGCGGGCGCCTCAGCAACGTCGGCCACTACGATCCGCAGCCGCCGGTGCTGCCCGACGGGCTCGCCATCCGCATCGACGTCAACGTCGACGCCGAGGCCGGCACCATCGAGGTCGACCTGACGCACAACGAGGACAACAAGGACTTCGGGCTCAACCAGTCGCTGGCCTGCGCCACCAGCAACGCCATGGCGGGCGTGTTCAACTGCATCGACCACGACGTGCCGCACAACGGCGGCAGCTTCGCGCGGGTCAAGGTCAAGCTGCGTGAAGGCTGCATCGTCGGCATTCCGAAGTTCCCCCATTCCTGCTCGATGGCGACGACCAACATCGGCGATCGCATCGTCAACATCACCCAGGCGGCGTTCGCCAGCATCAGCGACGGTCACGGACTCGCCGAGGGCGCGGTCGGCATGGGCGCGGGCGCGGGCGTGATCTCCGGCAAGGACTGGCGCATCGGCGGCAGCCCATACATCAACCAGGAGTGGCTGGTCGTGAACGGCGGTCCCGCGACACCCGAGACCGACGGCTGGCTCAACTACGGCCTGCCCGTGGCAGCGGGCCTCATGTACCGCGGCAGTGTCGAGGTCGACGAATCGAAGTATCCAATCACCGTGAAGGCGCTGCGCGTGGTGCAGGGCGGTGGCGGCGCGGGCCGCTTCCGCGGCGCGCCTGGCGGCGAAGTGATCTACGGCCCGCGCAAGGACCCGATGACGGTCGTGATCTCCTGCGACGGCCAGGTGAATCCGCCGCAGGGCGTGCGCGGCGGCCAGGCCGGTCCGCCGGCCCAGACCTACAAGGTGCATGCCGATGGCCGCGAGGAGAAGCTGCCGGGCGTGGTCGAGTGCCGCCTCGCCCCGGGTGAATTCGTGCGCGGCGTGGACGCGGGCGGCGGCGGCTACGGGTCACCCCTCGAACGCGATCCGGCGCGCGTGTGTCGCGACGTGCTCGAGCGCTGGGAGACGGCTGAGCGCGCGCGAGAGATCTACGGCGTGGTGCTGACCGGCAGCGTGGAGGACGAGAGTCTCGCGGTGGACGTGGCGGCGACGACGGCGCTGCGGGCGAGTCTCACGGCTGCCTGAGGTGTCGCGACGAGTGACGGACCGCGATGCTGATCGCGGTTCGACGTTCGCAGGCCCTCAGAACCGCCACTCCGCACCGAGCAGCACGCTGGTCCCCGCGGCGGGAAAGCCCTCGGCCAGCACGTAATTCTCGTTCAACAGGTTCTCGATCGAGAGCGTCAGCGACAGGTGACGGGCGAGCGGCTGCCAGTTGGCCACCACGTTCGCGGTCCAGTAGCCGTCGAGATCGCGGCGCGCGGCGAGGTTCGCGGCGCGCGCGCCGCTGTATTCGCCGGTCAGCGCCACGGTGATCTGGCGCCGGTCGACCCACACCAATGAACTCTCGAACTCCTCGCGCGAGATGAGCGGCAGGGCGCGGCCACGGTTCGCGTCCGGCGAACGGTTCTCGCTCCACAGATGCTTGTAGCTCGCGGCCAGCCCGACGTTCTCCAGCAGCCAGACGTTGGCGCCGAAGCTCACCGTGTCCAGGCGACCGTCCTTCAGGAAGCCGAACAGAGTGAGACGCGAATCGGGCACGAAACCGAGCGAGAAGTCCTCGACGTCCTGACGGTCCACCTGCACGAAGGTGTAGACGCGCCGGCTCCATTCCGCGTCCCAGCGCAGCTGGTGGTACCAGCTCGCGGGCAGCGTGTCGCTCGCCGTGAAGTACACGTCCGGCACCACCACGCCGAGCAACGCGACGGGCGCCAGCGTGTCCTGGGTGCGGAGCGGATCGATGAGTGAACTCTGCGAAGTGGCGCGCAGCCAGTGGCGTGGCGTGATGCGCCAGGCGACGCCGAGTCGCGGATCGACCTGCTGCTTCGCCAGGGTGTCGAGATCGATGTCGCGGTAGAACGCCGCGCCTTCCAGCCACAGGTCCGCGGTCACTTTCCAGCGTGCCTGGGCGTAGGCCTCGAGGGCATGCGCGTCGCGCGACTCCGTGCCGCGCTGCATGACCGGGTCGGCCCATGGAAACGCGCACTGGCCAGGCCCGTTGACCACGCCGATGTCGACACAGGGTGGCAACGCGACCCCGGCCCCCGCCAGGGTGCCGATGCCGAACAGACGCGCGCCGACCGCGTTCAGTACCACGTGGCTATCGAACCAGCCGTACTCGGCGCCGTAGGTGAATTCGACCGGTCCGACGTCGAACAGGTGGCGCACTTGCACCAGGCGCTTGGCGTTGCTGACCGTCTCGTTCAGCGTGGGATCGTCGTCGACCGCGGCCGCGAGGCTGTCGTCGGACGGCGGGCAGTTCTCACCGAAGGCGGCCACGCACAGCAGCGGGCTGAGCGGACCGGTGAAGACCAACGGCAGTCGTGGCGACTGCCCTGCCCGCGCGACCGCCAGCGCGGTGACGTCGTAGAGCCCCTGGGCATAGAGCGCGCGCGTGGCAGGCAGGCCGAAAGCGCCGATCAGCGAGTAGTCGCGACTCGAGAGGCCGCGCCCGAACGGACTGCCGTTCGCGAAGCGCACCTGCTCGTAGCCGCCGGCGATGCGCGCCATCACGCGGTTGTGATAATCGAAGCGGTACTGGTAGCCGAGGTCGGCGAAGACGAACTGGTTGGTCTGGCGATCGTCCGGGTCGCCGTCGCTCGCGCTGCCCGGGATCTGCTGATGGAAGCTCTGCGCCGTGACCTGGAACAACAGGTTGTGCGCCTGCTCGCCGAAGCTCGTACCGACCTGGAACTGCACGTTCTCGTGGCTGGTGGCGTTGTCGGCGCGATAGCCGCCATCGTACTCGCGCGCGCCGCTGACGAAGTAGGCGATGGGATCGGGACGTCGCCACAGACCCTGCAGGCTGCCGCCGGCGGTGTAGTTGAAACCACCGTCGCGCACCCCGACCGCGCCGCCCAGGATCAGATCGTGGCGCTCCTGGCGAAAGGGCTCGTAGTAGCGCGTGGGAAACGACACGGCGGTCGGGTCGAGCAGCAGGCCCTGCAGGTTGGCGCCGAGTCGTGCGCGCTCCGACGCGAACTGGTTGGCCTGCGAGAGATAGAAGTAATCACCCGCCGTGTACGGGTCGAAGGCGAGGAGCGAGTAGTAGCCGCCCCAGGCGTCGAGGCCGAGATTGGAATAGGCCTGGCCGAGCGTCGCGCTGCCGCCGCGCGCGTTGGCGAGCGTGTCGACCGCGAAGGACTTCGCGCGCAGCGTCTTGTCGAAGCCGTCCCGCGCGAGGCGGATCGCCTCGCCCGCCTCGAAGTTGTCGACGGCCGACACCGAGCCGATGAGATCGGGGATGGGATCGTCCGGGTCGCGCTTGCGCGCGGTCGCGAGCGCCTGCCGTGTGCGCGCATAGTCGCCGGCCTGGTAGGTGCCGGCGGCGAGGAACCAGTCGACGCCGGGCAGCTCGGGGTTGGCGACCGCGGCCTTCAGGGTGCGCTCGACGCCGGCCTGTGGCGCGCCCCGCAGGAGGTCGAGAAAGGCCAGGCCCAGGGCCGCGTAAGGCTCGTCTGCGTCCAGTTCCTGCGCGCGCTCGAGCAGGCGCTGCGCGTCCGGCAGGCGGCCGAGGTAGGCGCAGACGATGCCGTAGGCGGCATGGATGGTGGCGCTGCCGGGATCGGCGGCGAGCGCCGCCTCGAAGTCCCGCACCGCCGCGCGGTAGTCGCCGAGATCGTAGTAGACCTGCGCGCGCTGCATGCGGGCCGGGGCGAAGCCGGCGCGCGCATCGAGCGCGCGATCGAAGGCGGCGATGGCCGCGGCGCCGTCCGGCTCGCTGAACTGGTGGAAGAGACCCTGCTCGTACCATGCCAGGTGGTAGTCCGGCGCGAGCGCAAACGCCCGCGCCAGCGCCGCCTGCATCGCCGCGCGGTCGTCGCGCAGGAAGTGCACATGCGCGGCGAGCGTCGGCAGGCGCGGGTCGCTGGGAAAGCGCGCTTCGCCGACGCGCAGGATCTCGAGCGCGCCGGGGTGATCGCCCGCGAACGACGCGAGCCAGGCCTGCGCCAGCGCGGTCTCCGGCAGTTCGGCATGCGCACGTGCGAAGTCCGCCATGCGCGCATCGGCCTCGGCATAGCGTTGCTGCTCGACCAGCGTCGTCAGCGCGCCGAGGCGCGCCAGCGCCGCGCGGCGCGGGTCGGCGTCCTTCTCGGCGCCTTCGAACGCCGCGGCGGCGCGCTCGGGCTCGCGCGCCAGGAGCGCGGCGAAGCCCGCGCCCAGGGCACCGTCGTAGTCGTCGCTCGGCGGCAGGAGGATTTCCAGCCACTCGGGACCGGTGGGCAGGACGATCAGCGGCCGATCGCGCAGATCGACGATGACGCGCTTGGTCGGCGCCCGGCCGCGGACGGCCTCGCCCACCTCACCGCGCGCGAGCGCCACGGCGCCTGCCTCGTTCGCGAGTTCGACCTCCCCCGAGAGCACCGTGGCGGTGGTGTTGCCGGCGGCATCGACCGCCAGGTGCCAGTCGGTGCCGCGGATACCGAGCGTGGCCGCCGGCGTGCGCACCCGCGCGATCGCCCGGCCCCTTTCGACCTGCGCCGTCACGCTGCGGAACAGCGCCTTGGCGCGCGACCAGGCGGAGCCCGACAACAGCGCGAACCTGCTCTCCTCGACGCCCGTCTCGCCGCGCACCTCGTCCACCGCGAACCGGGTGTTGCGATGCAGACGCACCTGCGTGTCGTCACGGAACAGCAGCGCCGCCGCGCCATAGGGGCCGGTGCGGATCTCGTCTCCAGCGTAGAGCGGCATGCCGATGCTGAGCGCGGTGCTGCTGCCGTCGGCGCGCACCAGCACTTCGTCACCCCGACGAGACACCACCTCGCCGACCACGCCACGGTTGTCGGCGGCGAAAGCCGCCAGCTGCCACAGCGCGATCAGGCACAGGCTCCCAAGGCGGACGACGCGGCGCCGCACGCGTGATTGCATGTTCATGGTCCGATTATACGAAGGGCATGCGCGCCGGTGTTTCGCGTCGACGGTCGCGCGGTACACAATACCGCGCCGGCACCCCGCCCGCGCGTCGTTCCGAGGCTCGTCATCCCATGCTGATCTTCCGCCAGCTCTTCGACCAGGAATCGTCCACCTATACCTACCTTCTGGGGGACGACGAGTCGCACGAGGCATTGCTGATCGATCCTGTATTCGAACAGGCGCGTCGCGATCTCGCGCTGCTCACCGAACTCGGCCTGCGGCTCACCACCGTGCTCGACACGCACTGCCACGCGGATCACGTCACCGCCGCGTGGCTGCTCAAGCAGCGCACCGGCGCGGCCATCGCCATCGCCGCGGCGGGCGGCGTCGAGGGCGCGGATCGGCTGTTGCGTCACGGCGATCGCGTGCAGTTCGGCCGTCGCCACGTCCAGGTACGCGAGACCCCGGGGCACACCAACGGCTGCCTGACCTACGTGCTGGACGACGAGTCCATGGCCTTCACCGGTGATGCGCTCCTGATCCGCGGCTGCGGCCGCACGGACTTCCAGCAGGGCAGCGCGGCGCGGCTCTATCACTCGATCCGCACCCAGATCTTCTCGCTGCCCGATGCGACGCGACTCTATCCCGCCCACGACTACAACGGCCTGACGGTCACCAGCGTCGGCGAGGAGAAGCGCTTCAATCCGCGCTTCGGCGGCGAGATCAGCGAGTCGGACTTCGTCGGCTACATGAACAACCTGGGCCTTGCCCATCCGAAGAAGATCGACGTCGCGCTGCCCGCCAACCTGCGCAGCGGCCGGCCGGAGAACGGCCTGGCACCCGACGACGGGCCCGGCTGGGCGCCGCTCACCTACACCTTCGCCGGTCTGTGGGAACTCGATCCGCGCTGGCTGGAAGAGCACCTGGGCCAGGTTCACGTGCTCGACGTGCGCGAGGCCGAGGAGTTCGATGGCCCCCTGGGCCACATCGCGGGCGCGCAGCTCGTGCCCCTCGGCGAACTGGCGGCGCGCGTGGACGAAGTCCCGCGCGACAAGCCCCTCGTCACCGTGTGCCGCGCCGGTGGGCGCTCCGCCCAGGCGCTGGTCATCCTGAAGCGCGCGGGACTCACCGAGGCCGCCAACCTCGCAGGCGGCATGCTGCGCTGGCGTGCGCGCGGCTTCACCACCGAGGGCGGCGCGAGCAACTGAGCCCTTGAGCGCGACGCGCGCGTCCCCATCTATCCCCGTGGGTCCCGTCGGAGTCTCGCCATG
The DNA here is from genome assembly GCA_019747795.1 of Gammaproteobacteria bacterium. Taxonomy (GTDB): domain Bacteria; phylum Pseudomonadota; class Gammaproteobacteria; genus JADJYF01. The sequence continues at coordinate 11,841 of JAIEQK010000300.1, forward strand.
AGCCATGAGCACGCCGCCTGCTGCGGGAAGGGGGCAGACACAGCCGCGGCCCCGGCCCGCGACCCGGTGTGCGGCATGACGGTCAAGCCCGAGTCGCCCCATGCCTTCCTGCACGAGGGTGTCACCTACCGCTTCTGCTGCGCGGGCTGCAGGACCAAGTTCGCCGCCGATCCCGCGCACTACCTCGCGCCCGCGCCGACCGTCTCCACCGCGGCGGACAAGGATCCGGTGTGCGGCATGACGGTGAAGCCGGACTCGCCCCACGTGTTCGAGCACGCCGGCGTGACCCATCGCTTCTGCTCGGCCGGGTGCCGCACGAAGTTCGCGGCCGAGCCCGCGCGTTACCTCGGTCCGCGCCCGGCGCCCGCGCCGGTGGTGCCGGGCGCGATCTATACCTGCCCCATGCACCCGGAGATCCGCCAGGACGGCCCCGGCGAGTGCCCGCTGTGCGGCATGGCGCTGGAAGCCGAGATGCCGACGCTGGACGAGGGCGAGAACCCGGAGCTGACCGACTTCCGTCGCCGCTTCTGGTGGACGCTGCCGTTCAGTCTGACGGTGACGCTGCTCGCGATGGCCGGGCACGCGCTGCCATCGTTGTCCCACGCGCGGCTGCCGCTGATCGAATTCCTGCTGACCCTGCCGGTGGTGGGCTGGGCCGGCGCGCCGGTGTTTCGTCGCGGCTGGGCCTCGCTCGTGAACCGCAGTCCGAACATGTGGACCCTGCTCGCGCTCGGTGTCGGCAGCGCGTTCGCGTTCAGCTCGCTGGCCTGTTTCGCGCCCGGTGCGCTGCCCGCGACGCTCGTGGCAGACGGCATGCCACCGGTGTACTTCGAGTCCGCCGCGGTGATCGTCTCACTGACGCTCCTCGGCCAGATGCTCGAACTGCGCGCGCGCGCCGCGACTGGCGATGCGATCCGCGCGCTGCTGCGCCTCGCGCCGACCCTCGCCCATCGGCTCGATGCGCACGGCGCGGAGCAGGACGTGACGCTGGACCAGGTGCGGGCCGGTGACCTGCTGCGCGTGCGCCCTGGCGAGCAGATCCCGGTGGACGGCGTGGTGGTCGATGGCCACAGCGAGGTGGTCGAGGCGATGCTGACCGGCGAACCGCTGCCGATCACCAAGCGCGTGGGAGATCGCGTGATCGGCGCGACTCAGAACACCACCGGCGCGCTCACCCTGCGCGCCGACAAGGTCGGCGCGGACAGCCTGCTCGCGCGCATCGTGCAACTCGTGTCGCAGGCGCAGCGCTCGCGCGCGCCGCTGCAGCGCCTGGCCGACAAGGTGGCAGGCTGGTTCGTGGGCGGCGTGGTCACGGCCGCCGTCTTCACCTTGATCGGCTGGGGCTTGTTCGGGCCCGAGCCCGCCTGGCTGCACGGTTTCGTCAACGCCGTCGCGGTGCTGATCATCGCCTGCCCCTGCGCGCTCGGCCTGGCCACGCCGATGTCGGTGATGGTCGCGACCGGCCGCGCCGCCGGCCTCGGCATCCTGTTCCGCGACGCGGCCGCCATCGAGGCATTGGCCGAGGTCGATACCGTGGTGGTGGACAAGACAGGCACGCTGACCGAGGGCGCCCCGACCGTGGTGGACGTGATCGCATTGCCGGGCTTCAGTCGCGACGACGTGCTGCGCGATGCGGCCACGCTCGACCGCGACAGCGAACACCCGCTGGCGCGCGCGCTGGTCGCGGCGGCGCGGGCGGGCGGCGCTACGCCGACGGCACGTCTCGAGGGCTTCGCCGCGCGTCCGGGTCTCGGCGTCACGGGACGTCTGGACGGCGATGAGATCGCCCTGGGTAACGAGGCGCTGATGGCCAGTCTCGGCATCGCGGTGATAGCGCTGGCGGACGACGCCGCGCGCCTCGCCGCCGAGGGCGCGACGGTGGTGTATCTCGCGCGCGGTACCAGGCTGGCGGGCCTGGTGGCGCTCGCCGACGCGATCAAGGGCAGCACACCGGCCGCGGTCGCGGCGCTGCGCGCGGCGGGCCTGCGCGTGGTGATGGCGACCGGCGACCAGGCCGGCAGCGCCGCGCGGGTCG
>JAIEQK010000101.1 GCA_019747795.1 Gammaproteobacteria bacterium
ACGGCGAGCGCGCGCCGCGTGCTCGCGAGGAGCGTGCCCCGCGTGGTGCGGACGAACGTGGGCCGCGCGACGGCGAACCGCGCGGGCGCCCGGCGTTCAACGAGGGCGGCGGACGGGAGCTGCGCCTGCGGCGTCCCTCGCCGACTGGCATGGAAGGCTTCCGCCTGGAAGTCGGGCGGCGCGACGGCGTGCAGCCCGGCAATATCGTCGGCGCGATCGCCAACGAGGCCGGCCTCGACGCGCGGGACATCGGGCGCATCGAGATCCACGACGAGTACTCCACGGTCGACCTGCCGACCGGCATGCCGAACGACATCCTCCAGCACCTGAAGAAGGTGCGGGTCGGTGGTCAGCAGCTCCTGCTGAGCCGGCTCGGCGATCCCACCGCGCCGCGCCGCGAGCGGGAGAAGGGCTTCAAGAAGGATCGCCTGCGCGATCGCAAGAACAAGGGCGCGCCGCGCGGCGCCGATCGTCGCCGCTGAGTGCGCCGCGTACTGACTCGCGTCAGCTGGACGCGGGTCGGCGCGCGCGATACTGCCTCTCGACGTTGAACCACGACTCGAGGTGCAGCCATGTCGAACGCCTGGATCGTCGTAGCCCACCGCGCCGGCGTGCGCATTTTCTCGCGGCGCGGACACGCCGCCTCACTCGAACTCCTCGAACGCATCGAGCATCCGGCGGGTCTGCGCCAGGATCGCGAATACGACAGCGATCGGCCGGGACGCACCCACGATCGTTTCGGTGCGGGGCGTCACGCCCTGTCGAGCGAGGAATCGCCGCGTGAACGCAGCGCCGCGGACTTCGCCCGTGAACTCGCCGCGCGTCTTGCCACCGCGCGCAGAGAGCATGCCTGTGACCAGGTGGTACTGGTGGCGGAGCCGCATCTGCTCGGCCTGCTGCGCGACGCGCTCGACGAACCCACGCGGCGCTGTGTGAGCGCCGAGATCACGCGCGACCTCGTGCACGTCGAGGATCGTGACGTGTGGTCACACATCGAAGCGTTGTTGTGAGGCCGCGCGGGGTTGCCAGCTCCGCATACTCCGGGCACTATACTTACTCGCTGGTGCGGCCCCGCTCATGCGCGCCCACCGTGTCCCGCCCCTTGTCCTGGGTGAGTCTCCATCCATCGCGCGCGTAAGGCGGCCGGCCCTCATGTGAGTTGCCCAGCGTCCCGCCGCGCGGTCACGCAAGACAAGGAACCGTGATGGCAAGCGAAATCAGAGCAATCATCGGCCATGGCGCCCAGCCGACGACGCTGCGCAGGACCGTGGCCTGCGACCTGTGTCGGCTGCGCGCGGCCTGTCTGCCCGATCACATCCAGGACCCGAGCGCCGCCCGCGCGCTGAGCGGCCTGGTCGTGCCGGGACAGCCGCAGCCTCGTGGCACCCATCTCTATCGGCAGGGCGAGCCGCGTCGGTCCTTCTTCTTCGTGCGCTCGGGTTCGGCCAAGTCCTTTCGGGTCAACGAGAATGGCCAGGAGGACGTGATGGGTTTCCACTTCCCGACCGACATGATCGGCGCTGCGTCACTGGAGCAGCGCCAATACACCGAGTCGGTGGTGCTGCTCGAACGCAGCACGCTGTGCGAAGTGCCCGCGCAGGAACTCGAAGTGCTGCTGCGTAACGACGCGGCGCTCCTGCACAGCTTCTTCTCCAAGCTCGCGCAGAGCTTCGAAGCCGAACGTCACGCGCGCGTGCGGCTGCATCACGCCAGTGCCGACGAGCGCGTGGCGGATTTCCTGCTGGAACTCGCGGCGCGCTTCCACGCCATCGGACGGGACGCCGACACGCTGTTCCTCTCCATGTCGCGCTACGACATCGCCAACTACCTGGGTCTCGCGGCCGAGACAGTCAGCCGCGCGCTGGGCAGGCTGCAGGACGCTGGCGTAATCGCAGTGAAGGGCAAGCAGGTCGCCCTGCTGGCGCCCGCCGCGCTGCAGGAGATCGCCGAGCACAGCGCGAGCGTCTGAGCCCGCGCGCGCAGTGCTCAATCGGGATGCGCCACACGCGGCGTGAGCGGCGTGACGGTGCCGGACACGTCGCGCAGGCGCGCGACGCTCGCGCACACTTCCTCGAACTGGCAATCGTTGGCCGCCTCCAGGCACAGCGCATCGACTTCGCCGCTCAAGGCGCCCTGCGCCGCCAGGGCGCGCGCCACTCGTGTAGCCTCCACCAGCAGCTGCGGCGAGTCGCAGTGGCACTGCGCCGCCAGCCGCGCCAGGTCGACGCGCGCGCCGCCGGCCAGGCCGCACAGCAGACCCTCGACGAACTGCTCCGCGGGCGTGCACCGTGAGGCCCCGGCGATCGCGAGCCCGCCGCGCCCGATGGCGTGGGCGTAGTCGCGCAGGCTCGCCTGGTTGGAGAAGCGCACGTCGTCGAAGCGGCTCCAGGTCGCGGGTCCCAGGCCCAGCACGTCGCACTGCGGCAGGCGGGTGAGATCGGCGGTCAGCCGCGGTCGCGGTGTCGTGCTCGTGGGGGCGTGGAGACCGGGCGCCAGGCGCGTCCAGCCGGCGCTGGCCAACGCCGCGGCGAGCGCGGCGTAGAGCGCGCGCGGCGTCTGGCCGGGGGTCGCGCACAGCAGTGGCAGCAGGAAGAGCAGCGCGGCGTGCTCGGTGACCACGCGCAGCAGCGCGTCGGTGGCGGCGGGCGGCGCCACCCCGAGGCGCGGCACGGCGATCAGTCGCGCATCGCGCCGCGCCGCGCAGGCCTGCGCCAGGGTCTGGAGCGCGCGCTCGATGCGCGCTGGCTCGCTGTCCCAATCCACCCACACCAGAAGTTCCAGTGGCGCGCCATCCTCGGGCAGCGCGCGCGCCACAGCCTCGGCGCTCGACGCCGGCAGCAGGAGCACGCGCGGCACCGCCGGTGGCGCGACCGCGGCCAGGCAGGCGAGCAGGCCACCGCTCGCCTGGGGGGCGCGCGGCACGATCTCGCACAGGCAGAACGCGATGCGCCGATCGCGATCGAGCAGACGGCGCTTGTACGCGAACTCCGTGCGCAGCAGGCGCGCCTGCGCGTGGCTCGCGCTGTCGACCAGGCGTGACTGCATGACCAGTTCGGACGGGATCAGCATGCCGTTGCTGGCAGCCACGCAGGCCTCGAAGGGCGGGGTGTTGCGCGCCGCCTCGCGAGGCTCGAGACCGAGCAACGCGTCGACCACGGTCACGGCGGTCGGCCTCGTCTCAATGCGCCATGAGCATGGGTATGGACAGGTGTCTCAGCAGGTGGCGCGTGACGCCGCCCAGCACCAGTTCGCGAAAGCGCGAGTGCCCGTAGGCGCCCATCACCACCAGGTCAGCGCCGATGGCCGTCGCCTGCGCATGCAGCGCGGCGCCGATGTCGTGGCTGTCGGCGTGGCCGACGTAGGCTTCGGCCCGCACGCCGTGACGCGCGAGGTGCAGGCACAGGTCGGCGCCTGGCACCGCGCCGTGTCCACCGTATCCGACGGCAGGGTTGATCACGGCCACCTGCACCTGTTCGGCGCGCGCCAGCAGTGGCAGCGCGTCGTGCACCGCGCGCACCGCCTCGCGGCTGCCGTTCCAGGCGACGAGGACGCACCGGCCGATCCGATCCACGCTGCAGCTGCGCGGCACCACCAGCACCGGGCGGCCGGACTCCAGCGCGATGTGCTTGGTGGCCGCGACGTCGAACCAGCTGGAGTTGTCTTCCTCAGCGTGACCGGTGACCAGCAGGTCGGCGTAGCGACCGTGCACGTTCAGCGCGGTCACCGCGTCGGCGTGCGACAGTCGCCACTCCGCGTTCACGCCCGCCTGCGCGGTGGCGTGGTGGAACTCGCGCTCGAGGCGCGAGCGGCGCTCGGCCGCCGCCGCTTCCTGGGCGTCGATGATCTCGGCCGGCACGGGGATCTCCGGGAAGGCGGACATCGGCAGCGGTGGTTCGACGTACACCCCGGTGACGTGACCTTCATCGAACTGCGCGAGGTCGATGGCGAGGCCCAGCCGCACCGCGCAGTCTGGACCCGGAGCGATCTGCACGACGATGTCTTTGTAGCTCATGACGCGCACCTCGCGAACTGCTGTCGTGCCATGGTCGCGCTGCCTTGCGCCAAGGGTGTTGATCTCGATCAGGGGCAGATGGGCGCGATACGCGTGTCCGCCGTGTACACGGCGGACACGCGTCTTGCTCAGCGCACTTCGATGCGGCGCGCTTCCGGCGCCTTGGGCTCGTGCTTGGGCGCGGTCAGCGTCAGCACGCCGTTCTCGAAGCTGGCCGAGATGTCGCTCTCCTTGACCTCGGCGCCGACCGCGAAGCTGCGCGTGAGCTTGCCGTAGCGCCGCTCCTGGCGAATCAGCTTGCCGTCCTTCTCTTCCTTGTCGTCCTGGCGAGTCTCGGCTTCGATGGTCAGCACGCCGTTGCGCAGCGTGACGTGCAGGTCTTCCTTCTTCACGCCGGGCAGTTCTGCCGTGATCTCGTAGCAGTCCTGCTTGTCCTTGACGTCGACTCGCGGCGTCCAGGCGGCGCGGTCCGCGTCGCCGCGGAACGGGCTCCAGGCGTCGAACAGGTCATCGAGGTCGAACAGTGAGCGTCGTGGCACGAGGTTCATGCAGGTCCTCCTTTCGTGCAGGTTTTAAAGGACCCAGTATTCGCAGCGCCGCGCGCGCCGGTGATGACCGCGATCAGATTGCGCGCCAGTTACGCCGCCGCCCGCCCCGCGCGGGTGGCGCCGTCAGTGGGCGAGGCGCACCACGGCGCGACCCGGTGCGGTCACCTCGCCATGCTGGTCGCGCACCTCGAGCGTCAGCGTCACGGTGCGCGCCACGGCGTCGATGGCCTCGATGCGACCGCCGGCGGTGAGCGTGTCGCCAAGGTAGGACGCGCGGCGGTTGCTGTACTCGAATTCCAGCAGTTCACCGTCTTCGCCGAGCCAGTCCAACACCACCTGCGACAGCCAGTCGCCCTGCAGCGGGCCGTCGACCACGATGCCGGGATGCTTCTCCACTTCGACGGTGTAGGGTTCGTCGAAGTGAATGCGATGCGGATTCCACACCGCGGCGTTGTACAGGAAGAGCGAGACGTTGGTCGGCGTGTGGCTGCGCGCGGGCAGGGCGTCGCCGGCCTGGAGCTGGTCTAGTCGTGGCATGTCAGCGATTTATCCGGGACTGGGTTTCCTGCATCACGAGTTGTCCGTCGGCGTCGGTCACCTCGATCTCGTAGACGACGAAGATGAGCGGTCCGCTGGAGCCCTGCTTCTGGTAGACGTCGGCGAGCGTGCGCTTGACGAAGACCACGTCGCCGGGCCGGAGCTTGCGGTGGTAGCGCTGCTTGATGCCGCCCGCCATGACGCGCTTGAGCGGCAGCGGGGGCAGCAGGCTCTCGGCGCGCAGGCCGTCGGGGCCAAGCTTGTCGAGTTCCACCAGCGGCCGGTCGGCGCCGAACAGGAACATCGGCGGCGCCTCGTCGCCGCGCAGATATTTCTCCTGGCGCTGCCCGGTGGCGATGGCGTACTTGATGATGTCGCGGCGCGTGATGTCGATGCGCTGCGGCCCTTCCGAGCGGCCGATCCAGGCGCGGATGTCGTCGGTGATGAGGGCGTCGGTGGTGGTCATGATCTGAGCCCATGTAGGTCGGGATTCCGCCCGACATTCGTTCGACGGTTCTGGTCGGCGCTCTGGAATGCAATGTCGGACTGAAGTCCGACCTACAGGAGCCGGAACGCCGGCAGCGTGATCTCGTCGGTCGCATCCTCGAACACCACTTCCACCGGCGCGCCGAGCCTGAGCGCGCTCGCGTCGGCGCCACGCAGCGGCGCCTGCAGGCGCACGCCTTCCTCGAGATCGACCGTCAGCACCACGTAGGGCATGTCGCGCTTGAAGGCGAAGTGAAAAGGATGGTGGTAGGTCGACCAGCTGTGCACCGTGCCGCGACCGCTGGCCGGGATCCACTCGTAGTCCATGGAATAACAGCGATCACATACCGGGCGCGGGTAGTGGCGCACCGTGTGGCATTGCCGGCAGCACTGCAGCACCAGGCGATGTTCGCGCAGCGCGTCCCAGTAGGGGCGCGACACCGCGCTCGGTTCGGGCAGCGGCTTGTCGTAGGCCAGATCGTTCATGGGTGACGCTCAGCGATGCAGGATGGCGATGGAACCGTCGCCCAGATCGCCGTAGCCGGTGACGAGACCGACTTCGGCGTCCGGCACCTGGCGCGCGCCCGCCTGGTGTCGCAGCTGGCGGGTGAGTTCGACGATGTGGTTCATGCCGGCGATGTGCGCCTGGGACAGGAGCCCACCATGGGTGTTGACCGGCAGCTCGCCGCCGAGCGCGATGCGTCCGCCCTGTACGAACTGTCCGCCTTCGCCCTTGGCGCAGAAGCCCATGTCTTCCAGCTGGCAGAGCACGATGTACGTGAAGCAGTCGTAGATCTCGGCGACGTCGATGTCGGCGTGGGTCACGCCCGCCATGGCGAAGGCCTTGGGCGCGGCCTTGGCGAGCCCGATGCGGCAGATGTCCGGCCGCTGGGTGATGGTGCTCGGCGAGTCCGGATGGCCCTCGGCCACGCCGCCGATGTAGACCGGCGTGTGCCGGCAGTCGCGCGCGAGGTCGGCGCGCGAGATCACGACCGCCGCCGCGCCGGCGCTCTCCAGGCAGCAGTCGTAGAGGCGCAGCGGGTCGGCGATCATGCGCGAGGCCTGGTGATCGGCGAGCGTCATGGGCTTCTGCATCATGGCGTTGTCGTGCAGCTGCGCGTGGCGACGAAAGGTGACCGCGATCTCGCCGAGCTGCTCGCTCGTGGTGCCATAGAGTTCCATGTGGCGGCGCGCCATGGGCGCGTAGAACTGCGCCGGCGCGACCGTGCCCATGGGCATCTCGTGTTCGGCCACCAGGCGGAACTGCGGCATCATGCCGATGCGATCGGTGATGCGACCGGTGGAGAGCGCGCCGCGACCGAGGCAGATCAGCACGTGGTTGGCGAGTCCGCCGGCCACCGCCAGCGCCGCGTTCTGCAGTGCCGCCACCGAGCTCGCGCCGCCCATGGGCGTGACCGCCGAGTAGCGCAGGTCGGGCAGGCCGAAGTTGGTGACGAAGTCTTCGGCGATCACGCCGCCCATGGCGTAGGGCACCACGCCGTCGATGTCCTTCGGATCCAGTCCGGCGTCGGCAATGGCGGCCAGCGAGGCCTCGAAGGTCAGCTCGGCCTGGCTGCGGGTCGTTTCGCGGGTGTAACGGGTCTCGCCGATACCGGTGACGCAGGCCTGGTCGCGGAGGCTCATGGCCGCGCTCAGGCCAGCCCGCTCACCGGCACCAGCGCGCCGTGCACGGCGCGCGCGGCGTCGGACCCGAGGAAGCACATCACCTCGGCCAGATCCCGCGGCGCGACCCAGCGGCTGTGGTCCGCGTCCGGCATGTCCTTGCGGTTGGTCGGGGTGTCGATGATGCTCGGCAGCACGGCGTTGACGTTGATGCCCTTGCTGCGCAGTTCCTTCGCCAGGCTCTCGGTCAGGCGCATCACCGTGCTCTTCGCCACGCAGTAGGCGCCCATGTTGGCCTGGCCCTCGCGCGCCGACAGCGCGCCGACGTTGACGATGCTGCCGCGTCCGCGCGCCAGCATGCCCGGCACCACCGCGGCGATGACGTTGCGCGCGGTGTCCACGTTCATGCGCGTCATGTGCGCCCATTGCTCGGGCGTGGTCTCGTGCACCGCCGGACCCATGTCGAAACCGCCGGCGATGTTCAGCACCACGTCGATGCGACCGACCGCGGCGAGCGTGGCGGCGGTGGCGGCGGCGTCGGTCAGGTCCACCGCGTGCTGCCGTGCGCCCGGCGCGCCGTCGAAGCGCAGGTCGAGCCCCACCACCTCGGCGCCGTGACCGGCCGCCACTTCGGCCGCGACTCGTCCGAGCGCGCCGTTCGCGCCGGTCACCACCACCACCTTGCCGTTCAACATCGCATGCATCCTCGTGAGGCGGACACCGCGCAGGGCGGTGCTCGGGGTTGGCGTCGGGCGCCGCGCCACGGTGAGCGGGTTGCGCCGGGAATGGCCGGCGAGTCTAGCACAGCGATTTCGGCCGCCATCCTCCACGATGGGAGGTGCCGGCGTGGTCGAAGCGCATGCTAGGCTGGGTCGGCCGCTACCTTTGAGAGGGGAGACTCATGCACGTCGGTTACACGCCCATTTTCCAGAACCCCGGCAACCGCCTGTCCGATGCCGAGGTCTATCGCGAGGAACTGCGCCTGGCCGAGCTCGCCGAGCCACTGGGCTTCGATTCGGTGTGGGGCATCGAGCACCACTTCACCGACTACACCATGTGCCCGGACGTGGTGCAGTTCCTGACCTACATGGCGGCGCGCACCAGTCGCGTGAAGCTCGGTTCGAGCGTCATCGTCCTGCCGTGGCACGACCCGATGCGGGTTGCCGAGCAGATCTCGATGCTCGACCACCTGTCCGGCGGCCGCATGATCCTGGGGCTCGGCCGTGGCCTCGGCAACGTCGAGTACTCGGGCTTTCGCATCGACATGAACGAAGGTCGCGAGCGTTTCGTCGAGTACGCCGAGCTGCTCTTGAACGCGCTCGAGAACGGCTACATGGAGGGCGGCGCCCATACCCGCCAGCCGCGCCGCGACATTCGCCCGCTGCCGTTCAAGTCCTTCCGCGGCCGCTCCTACGCCGCGGCTGTGTCGCCGGAGTCGATGCCGATCATGGCGCGGCTCGGCGTCGGCCTGCTGGTCATTCCGCAGAAGCCCTGGGACGTGGTCAAGCAGGACTTCGCGGTCTACAACGCCGCCTACGAGAAGGAGAACGGCTGCGCGCCGCCCCAGCCGGTATGCGGCGGCTTCTTCTTCGTCGACAAGGACGCGGAGCGCGCCAAGGACATGGCCTACAAGTACATCGGCGACTACTACCACTCGGCGATGAAGCACTACGAGATGGCGGGCGAGAAGTTCGGCCAGCAGAAGGGCTACGAGTTCTACAAGAACGTCGGCAAGTACATCGCGCGCCACGGCCTGGATGGCGCCGCCAAGGACTTCACCGATCTCATGCCCTGGGGCACGCCCAAGCAGGTGCTGGAGAAGCTGGAGTACATCCGTGAGATCATCAACCCGGTGGCCTTCACGACCAACCTGAGCTTCGCCGGCATGCCCTGGGAAGAAGCCGAGCGCAACATGCGCTGCTTCGCCGAGCACGTGCTGCCCGAAGTGCACAAGTGGCAGACGGCGCCGCTCGCAGAGCCGGCGATGCTGAACCTGCGGGCGGCGTAGAAGGTCTGGAAATGTCGGACTGAATTCGAATGTCGGACTGAAGTCCGACCTACAGTCCGACATTCGCTTTATTCCACCACCGCGCATAACGAAATCTCGAATCGTCGCAAGCGCTGCCGTCGACGGCGCTTGCGACCCGCCGTCCCTGCCGCTTGAATGCCGGCCCTGCCCTCGAGGAATCCCGCCATGACCAGACGCATGCTCTTCAACGCCTTCCAGATGAACTGCGTGACCCACCAGTCCCCCGGCCTGTGGACGCGCGACGACGACCAGACCACGCGTTACAAGGAGCTCGACTACTGGCTGGACTACGCGCGCCTGGTGGAGCGCGGCTGCTTCGACGCGGTGTTCCTGGCCGACGTGGTCGGCACCTACGATGTGTATGGCGGCAACCGCGAAGCGGCGCTCCGCAGCGCCGCGCAGACGCCGGTGAACGATCCGATGCTGGTCATACCGGCGATGGCGACGGTGACCAGGCACCTGGGCTTCGGCGTGACCAGCGCGATGCTGCAGTACCACCCCTATACCTTCGCGCGGCAGATGAGCACGCTCGATCATCTCACCAAGGGGCGCATCGGCTGGAACGTGGTCACCGGCTATCTCGACAGCGCCGCGCGTGCCTACGGCCTCGAGGCGCTGCCGGAGCACGATCAGCGCTACGAGATTGCCGACGAGTACGCCTCGTTGTGCTACCGCCTGTGGGAGGACTCCTGGGCCGAGGACGCGGTGCGCGCCGATCGCAAGAGCGGCGTCTACACCGACCCGTCCCGCGTGCGCGACATAGATCACGATGGTCGCTACTACCGCGTGCACGGCTGCCACGTGTCCGAGCCTTCACCGCAGCGCACGCCGGTGCTGTTCCAGGCCGGCAGTTCGGCGCGCGGCACCGACTTCGCCGCGCGCCACGCCGAGTGCGTGTTCGTGATCGGCTCCAAGCCGCACGTGGCCGGCGACTACGCGCGCACCGTGCGCGAGAAAGCCGTCGCTGCCGGCCGGCGTGGCGAGGACGTGGCGGTGTTCGCCTACATGAAGGTGGTGGTTGGCGGCACCGAGGCCGAGGCGAAACGCAAGTACGACGACCTGTTCGAGAGCGTCGACATCGACGGCGCGCTGGCGTTGATGTGCGGCTGGAGCGGCATGGATTTGAGCACGGTGGCGATGGACCAGCCCATCGAGTACATCGAGACCAACGCCATCCGCACTTTCCTGCACAGCTTCACCGCCGGCGACCCGAGCCGCGTGTGGACGCCGCGCGACATCGCGCGCTACTGCGGCATCGGCGGCGCGGGCCCTGTGCTGGTGGGCACGCCGGAGCAGCTGGCCGACCAACTGGAAGATTGGATCGCGGCCGGCGTGGACGGCTTCAATCTCGCCCACACCGTGCTGCCCGGCGGACTCGAAGATTTCATCGATGGCGTCGTGCCGGTGCTGCAAAGCCGCGGCCGCATGCAGCGTGAGTACCAGCCGGGTACGCTGCGCGAGAAGCTCTTCGGTCACGCCCGCGTGCAGGCGCCGCATCCGGCGGCGACGTGCAGGCGGCCGTGGGGCTGAGGGCGCCTGCAGGTCGGACTTCAGCCCGACATTCCCTAGCGGAGCACCGAACAAAGGCCATGAGGTGTCAGGTTTGGTTTCGCGATGGCACGACCGGTTGCGGCATCGCGCGTCTATCGCGACACTAAACCTGACACCTCTTCAGATCTTTTCCGGCACATTCCCCGTTTCCGATCGACAGGCAGACAAGGAGGCAGCTGGCATGGTGGCAAAGGGTGCGCTGTTGGCGTTGGGCTTGGTGGCTGCGAGCGCGATACAGGCAGCACAGGACGTCAGGGTCATCAAGATGGTCCCGGGGAAGATTACGCTCGACCCGCGCGTGGAAGGGCCCTATCGCTTCGGCGCGGATCCTGAGACCCGTTTTCCCGGTTGCGTTCTACAGCCCAGGCGTCTCAACCGGGACATCGACAGTTTCCAACCGGTGGTACAGATCCGGAAGGCGGAAGACTACCTCGCCATGCTGCTCGAGGCGAAACGCGCTCGGGCGGAGATCGAAGTGCAGTACGTCGTTGCACAGGACGGCTACTGTTATTTCCGAAGCATTACCTACTAGCCGGAAAAGTCGTGCGTGGCTACGGCGTCGAGAAAAGTGCCAGGTCCGTTTACGTGGCACCGAGACAGGTTGCGGCATCGCGTCTCAAGAGTGAAAGCAGAGCTGACGCATTTTCCGCTTGCTACTTTGCTGCCCTCGGCTTCCATTGGCGCAACGACGTGACATCATTGACCAAACTCGGGAGGGATGCAGGATGACAAGGAACATTCGAGGCTGGGTCGCGCTCGGCCTGCTGTTCACAGGGAGCACTTCGGCGCTTGAGGTGGAGTTGAAGCGCGCGACGTTCGTGCCGGGCGTGATCTCGGCAAACCTGTTCAACGGCTTGGCCGCCATCGCAGCCGAGCCCGAAACGCGCTTTCCCGGCTGTGTGCAGCAGCCCACACGTCTGATGTTCGGCACTACTGCTCAAACGGGAGTGCGGAACTGGTCCACGGAAAAAGGGCAGCGCGACTTCCTCACCCTGCTGGTCGAGGCCAAGCGCGCCGGCAGCCCCGTGACGATGAGCTACGTCGTCGGATCGAACGGATTTTGCTATTTCCGCGGCTTAAGCTTCTGAGCAACGGCCGGCCGCTCCTGCGGGGCTTCTCATTCGCTTCGCCGGGTCCACGTCGTGCACTGGCCTGTGGTACGCGGCGCGGAACACCGCCGTACTTCGCTCGCACGGTACCAGCAGCGCCACCCGTGATGCCTCCCACCTACTCGCCGCTCGGCCCGGAACGAGGCTGGAATCCTGTGATCGTCGGTTGTATGTTGGGTGGTATCAAGGCATCGGGCAATGATGCAAGCTGGATGCACGAGTAAAGACATCCATCAAGGAGAAGAGCAAAGATGTCGGTGAGATTCTTGTCGTTGGTTCTGACTGCCGTGTTGACCTCGTCAGCGCAGGCTTTGCCGCTTGATCTCAAGACGGTGACGTTCGTGCCGGGAGTAATCGTCGTCAGCGGATCACGTCCCGGCTTGACCAGTCTGGGTGCGGTGCCCGAACAACGGTTCGAAGGCTGTGTGCAGATGCCGACCCGATTACTGTCCGACTTCGGACGCAGGGAGACCCACACGGGCGAGCGCGCCGCCCAGAATATCTTCGACGTGGTCCTGCTGGCGAAGCGGGCCGGAGAGAAGGTGTCGATGCGTTACTACGTCGGCCAGGATGGGCGCTGCTACATTTACGCCGTGAGCTTCTGAGCGATAGCGGAGCGGTCGCCGGTGTCCCGGCGACCGAGGGACGTGCTGCGCTGATTCAACGCAGGGTCTTGTAGATCGTGTTCACCGGCTTCGCGAACACCCGCCGCACCATGGGCGCGAAGAGTTCGAGGTCGAGTTTCGGCTTGTGGGCGTCGAAGGCCGGGTCGTCGTACTTGGCGATGAACTCGGCCGTATAGTCGTAGTAGGGCGAATCGCGGAAGCCGTCGCGCATGTTGCGATCCATGCCGAGGTGATGGAAGAAGTTGTAGCCCTGGAAGATCCCGTGGTGCTTGATCATCCAGTGATTCGCTTCCGAGACGTAGGGATACAGGATGGCGGCCGCCACGTCGGGGTGGTTGGCCGAGCCCAGCGTGTCGCCGATGTCGTGCAGCAGCGCGCACACCACGTACTCCTCGTCGCGGCCATCCTCGGCCGCGAGTTCCGCGGTCTGCAGCGAGTGCTGCAGGCGATCGACCGGGAAGCCGCCGTAGTCGCTGTCCAGCAGGCGCAGGTGGGTGAGGATGCGATCCGGCAGACCGGCGAAGAACTGCCGGTGTTCGTCGCAGATGTGCGCCCAGTCCTCGGCGGTGCTGGTGGACAGCGACTTGAAGGTCGGGCGCGGGGCGAACTGTTCCGGGTTGGCGGCCATGGCGTGTACCTCAGGCGATCTTCGCGTCGAGCGTGATGGTGGGCTTCTGCTGGATGGTCTGCAGCACGACGCAGTAGCGCTCGCTGGTGCTGACTATCTTCTTGAGCGTCTCTTCCGGCGCGTCGCCGGCGATGTCGAAGGTCACGCGGATGTCGCGAAAGCCGACCGGCGCGTCCTTGGCCACGCCGAGCGTGCCGCGGAAGTCCAGGTCGCCCTCGACCTTCACGGTGGACTTGGTCAGCTTCACGCCGAAGGCGGTGGCGACCGCCTGCAGGGTGACGCCGGCGCAGGCGGCCAGGGCTTCGAGCAGCATGTCGCCCGAGCAGGCCTGGGTACCGGGCCCGCCGGTGGCCGGATGCAGTCCGGCTTCGATCATGCCCTTGCTGGTGTCGAGCTTGCAGGCCACGCCGTCGACGCCGTTGGATTCCGCGCGCAGCGTGACGAGCGCGGCGCCAGGTTCGCTGCGGTAGCGATCCTTGAGCGGCGCCTGCAGCGCCTTCAGAGCATCAGAATCCATGGGAGCCTCCGGGGGAACTTGGGATCGATGTTAGCCATGGTAGCCAAGCGCCCGCGGCGGGCGCAATTTCCAGTGGGCCGTGTAGGTCAGGCTTCGGCCCGACATTCGTTTCCATCGTGCTGAACGCGGCCTGGCAGGAATGTCGGACTGAAGGAACTTCTGAATAAGTCCCCGATCAAGGCCAGAAAGAGCGCTTGAGAGGATCTGGGATG
>JAIEQK010000193.1 GCA_019747795.1 Gammaproteobacteria bacterium
ACGCCGCGCGCCACGCCGTCGCTGAGCGCGGCCGTGACCCGCGCGAGAATGCGGCGGTCGCTGTCCTCGAACAGTTCGCGCACCAGTCGGTCGCGCGCCTCGAACAGTTCGCCGGCGTGGGGCGTGGCGGTGATGAGCCGGTAGACCAGCCGATCCTTCGCGACCAGCGCCGCGGCGACCCGCGTCGCGGTGCCACCCTCTGCCTCAAGCCCCTGCTCCACCGCCGCCAGCAGCGCACCGGCGAAGCGCTCGGCCACCGCGCGGAACAGCGCGTCCTTGTCAGGGAAATAGGCGTAGACCGTGGCCTTGGCGAGGCCCGCCTCCGCGGCGATGGCCGCCATCGTCACGGCCCTCAAGCCGTGCCTGGAGAACAGGGTCTCCGCGGCCTCCACCAGTCGCTCGCGCCGCGCCGGGCTCGGCGCGGGACGCTCGACGGGCTTGCTCAAATTTGTACGTTTTGCTCTCATATCGTCTAAATCGTATCAATCTCCGGCGACCGCCGGAACCAGGAGCACGTTCCATGAGCACTCGAGTCCTGCTGAGCGGCGCCACCGGCTTCATCGCCTCCCACACCATCGCCGCACTGCTCGCGGCCGGCCACGAGGTGGTCGGCACCGTGCGCGATCCGGCCAACACCGCGGCCACCGCGCACCTCTCCCGCCTGCCGGGCGCCGCCGAGCGCCTCACCCTGGTGGCGGCCGACCTCACCACGCCGGACGCCTTCGCGCCCTACACCGCGGACGTCGACTACGTCATCCACATGGCGAGCCCGTTCCAGCTCACGGTGAACGATCCGCAGCGCGACCTGGTCGACCCGGCGGTGCAGGGCACGCGTTCGATGCTCGCGGCCGCCGCCGCCTCGCCGCGCGTGCAACGCGTGGTGCTGACCTCGTCCATGGCCGCCATCACCGACGAGCCTGACGAGCGTCACGTGCTGACCGAGGCCGACTGGAACGAGAAGTCATCGCTGACCCGCAACCCGTATTACTACTCGAAGATGCTGGCCGAACGGGCCGCCTGGGATTTCCATCGCGAGCGTCGGCTGGCGTGGTCGCTGGTGACCATCAATCCCTTCATCGTCATCGGACCGTCGATGGTGCCATTGGTGAGCGAATCGAACCGCCTGTTCGTCGAGCTGCTGGCCGGTGTCTACCCCGCGATCATGGGACTCGAATGGGGTTTCGTCGACGTGCGCGACGTCGCCACCGCGCACGTGCGTGCCCTGACCGCGCCGCAGGCCGAGGGCCGTTACCTGTGCTCGGCCGAGACCTTCAGCATGCGCGCGGTGGTGGATCTGCTGCGCGGGCGCGGCTACGCCCACGCGCGCCTGCCGAAGTTCGGACTCGACTCGGCGCTCGGCAATCGCCTCGCCTGGCTCGCCTCCTTCAGTCAGCCCAAGGGCGTGGCCACCTACCTGCGCAGTCACCTCGGCCGACGCATCCGCTACGACAACGGCAAGATTCGCCGCGACCTCGGCCTCGAGTTCCGTTCCATCGAGGCAAGCATCCTCGAGACCGTGGCGGATCTCGCGCGCTGGGGCCACGTCGCCGCAGCGGGCTGAGCGCGGCATTGCGTATGATGGGCGCGCCACGGACAGCGACGCGCCATGAACCACACCGACCCTCGCCTCATCAACCTCGCGCTGCAGGGCGGGGGCGCGCACGGCGCCTTCACCTGGGGCGTGCTCGATCAGCTGCTGGAAGACGGGCGCGTGCGCTTCGACGGCGTCACCGCGACCAGCGCGGGCGCGATGAACGCCGCGGTGCTGGCCTACGGCCTGATGCGCGGCGGCGCCGACGGCGCGCGCGAGGCGCTACATGACTTCTGGCGCCGTATCAGCGCCGCCGCGGCGCTCACCAGCCCGCTGCGCCAGACACCGGTGGAGCGCTGGCTGGGCATGCCCGCCGAGCGTAGTCTCGCGTTCACCGCCTTCGAGAGCCTGACCCGCACGCTATCGCCCTACCAGTTCAATCCCTTCGACCTGAACCCGCTGCGCGACGTGCTCTCGCGCTGCGTCGATTTCGACGAACTGCGCGGCTGCCGCACGACCCGCCTGTTCATCAGCGCCACCAACGTGCGCAGCGGCAATGTACGCGTGTTCCGCAACGAGGAGGTGAGCCTGGAGGCGGTGCTCGCCTCGGCGTGCCTGCCGCAGCTCTTCCAGGCGGTGGAGATCGAGGGCAGCCACTACTGGGACGGTGGCTTCGTGGGCAACCCCTCGCTCTATCCGCTGTTCTATTTCACCGACAGCCGCGACATCGTGGTCGTGCACATCAACCCGATGGTCGTGGACGAGGTGCCGAAGAGCGCCATGGAGATTGCCGACCGGGTCAACGAGATCACCTTCAACGCCGCGCTCCTGAAGGAGTTCCGCGCCATCGCCTTCGTGGTCAAGCTGCTGGAGGAAGGCTGGATCAAGGACGAGTACCGGCCGCGCCTGCGGCACATGCTGATGCACTCGATACGCGCCGACGACGCACTCAACAGCCTGGGCGCGGCGAGCAAGTTCAACTGCGACTGGACGTTTCTCACCGGGCTTCGCGATCGCGGCCGCGACACCGCACGCCAGTGGCTGGGCGAGAACTTCATCCATCTCGGCAAGCGCGCCACGGTCGACCTGCGCGCCGAGTACCTCGACGCGGAAGAGCGCTGAGCATTCAGCGCCGCAGACGCAGCGGACCGCTGACGTGCGGGTTGCCCCGCTCATAGAAGCGCCAGGGCTGCTCCACCGCACGCGTGAGCCCGATGCGCACACTGACGCCGATCTCACCGGTAGGGCCGGGCCCGGCCGCGAGCCACAGTGGTCCGGGCCGGCACAGGTCCACGCCGTCCTGCGCGCGATCGATGGCCAGCGCCTGCGCCAGCCGACCCGGGCCACGCGTGAGTTCCGTCGGCGTCTCCACGCCGCGTAGACGCCGCATCAGTTCCAGCCCCGCGACCGGCTCGAGCGCGCGCAGCAGCACACCCGCGCCCTGTCCGGCCCGCTCCGACGACACGTTCAGCATGAACCAGGTGCCGTAGATGAAATACACGTAGGCGTGACCGTGGCGCAGGAACAGCGACGCATTGCGCGCCGTCGGTCCGATGTAGGCGTGGCAGGCCGGATCGCCGGGTGGATAGGCCTCGGTCTCCACGATGCGACCAACGAGGCGCCCCTGCGGGTGGTCGTGCACCACGTAGTGGCCGATGAGCTGACGCGCGAGTAGCAACGTGTCGCTGGACAGTTCAGCGCGACGCAGCCGGCGCAGCCTGGCTGACTTCAGCGCGCGCGTCGCCATGGGATCCGCGCCCGCCTGGCTGGACTCTCGCTCATGCCGGACACGCTAACGCGAACCCGAGCCCCACGACAATCGCGCGGTGGCGGCGTATCCTCGCGCCGCCATGCGCTCAAACGCCGCCGCACCGCTGCCGATCGCCGCCTTCCACTGGCATTGCCTGCGCCGCGACCTGTCGAACTTCGCGCTGTTGAAGCACCGCGCCTTCGACGGCTTCCTGGTCACCATGCAGCACTCCGGCACGCACTGGCTGAAGTACATGCTGAGCACCGCGCTGGCGCTCGAACTCGGTCTGCCGCCGCCGCGCTACGTGCACAACGACTCGAGCAACGACTTCATCGGCCACCCCAAGCATCCGCGCCGCTACCCGCAGGCGCCGGCCATCGCCAGCAGCCACTCGGTGCCGCACGCCTGGTTCGATTCCCGATTGCTGCGCGCGACGCTCCGCCTGCCGCCCTACGTAGTGCTGGTGCGCGACCTGCGCGCGTCGCTGGTCTCCAACTACGAGAAATGGAAGGCGCGCTACGACGTGCCGTTCAAGACCTACCTGCGCGGCGATCCGCGCGGACGGCGTTACATCTTCGACCTGTGGGGAGGGCTGCACTTCCTGAACCGCTGGGCGCGGGTGCGCCGGCGCTTTCCGACCCGCACACTGGTACTGCGCTACGAGGATCTGCAGGCCGCGCCGGTGGTGGGACTGGCGCAGGTGTTCGAGCATTTCGGGGTGCGCATCGCGCGCGCCCATCTCGAGGCGGCGGCCGCGGCCGGCAGCAAGTCCGCCATGGCGCGCCTGCTCGACCCCGCGAGCCCGGTCACCAACATCATCCGCGACGACGACCGTCCGCCAGCCGCCTGGTTCGATGCCGAGGACCGTGCCTGGTTCGATGCCGCGCGCCGCGCCTGCCTGGCGGACGACTTCGGCTACGACTGGCGCTGGCCGGACGAGTGAGCCGACCCTGTCACGATATTTTGCAATTGCCGGCGACGCCCCCCTCGACAAGCGCCCGGCAATCCGCGTCTAATACGATTAATCCGATTGAGTAGCTAGAACCAACTCAATCCTCCCCCTCCTTCTTCGAGGGCGGATCCCGCGCCAGTCTCCCCGCCCTCGACCCAGGCGGAAAGTCTCGTCAGATCGCTGAGGCCCCGTGGCTATCGATCCGTTTCATGTGGCGCATCGAAAAAGGATTAAACCGATGGGGTGCCCGGTCGCTAACCTGTCCATGGATGCGCCGGATGCCGTGGGACCGCCCGCGGTCGCAACCATCGCCCAACCAGGACTTCCACCATCATGAGCGCCACTCTCCAAGATCACACCGGACTCGCGATCACGCCCGCCAGCGCCGCGCCGGAAGCCGCCGCGTCGGCGCCCACCGCGCGACCGGTCGCCGACCGCATCATGGACCTCCGTCACCGCGACCGCGCCCTGTCCTTCGACAACATGAGTTTCGCGGCCGAGAAGGCCGATCCGTTCCGCGTGCTGGTGGTGGACGACGACGCCGCGCATCGCAGCCTGGTGAGCGAGATTCTCGGCGCGCCGCTGTTCGAGGTCACCGCCGTGGAGTCGGGCGCGCGCGCCCTGGCCTGTATCGAGCAGCGGGACTTCGACGTCGTGCTGGTCGACAAGATGATGCCCGAGATGAGCGGCGACGAACTGTGCGAAGCGATCCGCGCGCGCTTCAGCCGCCACATCCTGCCGCTGATCGTCGTCACCGGCTCGCACGGCTACGCCGACCTCAGCATCAGTCTCGCCGGCGGCGCCAACGACTTCATTCGCAAGCCCTACGACCCCAACGAACTCATCGCGCGCGTGCGTTCCCACGCCACCACCAAGCGCCTCACCGACCAGATGGAGAGCGCCGAGACGCTGTTGTTCGGCCTGGCGCGCATGGTCGAGGCGAAGGACGAGTGCACCGGCGACCACTGCTCGCGACTGGCACACTACGCCGAAGTGTTCGGCGCTGAACTCGGCCTCGGCGCGCGCGACCTCGCGGCGCTGAAGAGCGGCGCGATCCTGCACGACATCGGCAAGATCGCCATTCCGGACCGCATTCTACTGAAGCCCGGCGCGCTGTCGGCGGAGGAATGGGTGCTGATGCGCCAGCACACGGTGATCGGGGCTACCTTGTGCGGCGAGCTCAAGTCGCTGCGCGGCGCGGTACCGATCATTCGCCATCACCACGAGCGCTGGGACGGCAGCGGCTACCCGGACAAGCTCGCCGGCAGCGAGATTCCTTTTCTCGCGCAGATCTTCCAGCTGCTCGACGTGTTCGACGCGCTGACCACGGCGCGGCCCTACAAGGAGGCGTGGAGCATCGAACGGGCCGCGGAGATCATCGAGGAAGAAATGAACAAGGGCTACTACAACCCGGCCCTGACCCGCGAATTCCTCGCGCTGCTGCGCCGCGCGCCCGCGGCGCTCACCGATTTGGAACATGGCGTGCCGGACGGCGGCAAGCGCGTGTATGACGCGCTGCTAGCCAACGGCCTGTCACGCGGCTGAGCCGCGACATCAGGCCCGCCGTACCACCACAAAGACAACGCGGGCCGCGCTGCAATCGCTACAAGGGAAGGGAGTAATTCATGGCCGCCGACACGATTCTGGTGGTGGACGACGATCAACAACTCGGACGGTTCATCGTCGAGGTGCTGGGACACGCGGGCTTCGCCGGCGAGATCTGCAACCTCGGGCGCGAGGCGCTCGAGCGCCTCGGCGAGACCCCCGAGCGCTACGAGACCGTGGTGCTCGACCGACGCATGCCCGACATCGACGGACTGTCGGTGCTCAGACGCCTGAAGGGCAACATCGCCACGCGCGACATCCCGGTGGTGCTGCTGACCGGGCTCGCCAGCGAGCAGGACGTGATCGACGGCATCGACGCCGGCGCCTATTACTACGTCACCAAGCCGTTCCGCGAGTCGGTGCTGCAGGCCGTGGTACGCGCCGCGGCCGACGACTTCCGCGCCCGTACCAGCCTGCGCGAGGAACTCGCCTCCACCGCCCACGCAGTGGGCCTGATGCGCCACGGCGAGTTCCAGTTCCGCACGCCCCAGCAGGCGCGCGTGCTGGCCGGCCTTCTGGCGCACTGCGGACAGCCGCCGAGCGCGCTGGTCACCGGCCTGTGGGAACTGTTGATCAACGCCATCGAGCACGGCAATCTCGGCATCGGCTACGAGGAGAAGTCACAGCTGCTGGCCGAGGGGCGTTGGCAGCGGGAAGTCGAGCGACGCCTGCTCGCCAGCGAGCACTTCGAGAAGTACGGCACCGTCACGGTGGAGATGACGGCACGGCACGTCATCTACACCGTCACCGATTGCGGCACCGGCTTGGACCCACGTCCCTACTTC
Source organism: Gammaproteobacteria bacterium (assembly GCA_019747795.1). Classification (GTDB taxonomy): domain Bacteria; phylum Pseudomonadota; class Gammaproteobacteria; genus JADJYF01. The sequence continues at coordinate 6,624 of JAIEQK010000193.1, forward strand.
GATTTCGAACCGGGACGGGCGACCCACGTGCATGGACGCGGCATCGCAATGGCGAGACGACTGAGCTTCACCTCGCTCGAATACCTGGGCAATGGCAACACGGTGCGCGCCACGGGCGAACGGGCGGCGGCGCGCGCCTGACGGACACAAGCATGCGGACTCGAATGGAACAGCCGAACAAATTCGCGCGCAAGGCGCCGGACAAGCCCTATCTCACGCCCAACGAGGTGGCGCAGCTCTTCATGGTCTCGCCGATCACGGTGCGGCAGTGGGCGCAGAAGGGCCTGCTCGCCGCCGAGGTCACCGTCGGCGGCCACCGCCGCTTCCTGCGCGGCGAGGTCGAGCGCTTCGCGCGCGACCACGGCATGGCCGGCGCGCGCACCGCGGGCGGCGGCACGCGGCTGTTGGTGGTGGACGACGATCGCCAGCTGGTCGGCTATATCTGCGAGCTTCTGAGTGAAGTGCCGGATCTGCGGATCGAGACCGCTTTCGACGGCTTCGACGCGGGCACCAAGATGCAGGTGTTCCGCCCGCACATCGTGCTGTTGGACCTGATGATGCCCGGCCTGAACGGATTCGAGGTATGCCAGCGTATCAAGTCGGACGAGCTGACCCGCGACACGCGGGTGATCACGATGACCGGGTTCGCCTCGTCGGAGAACTCCGGCCGTTCCCTCGGCGCCGGCGCCGAGCGCTGCCTGGCCAAGCCACTGGACGCCGAGGTGCTGCTGAACGTGCTGCACGCCGCGGTGCAGTCCGAGAGTGCGCGCTGAGCGCGCGCGGCGTGACCGAGTTCAGGGAGACAAAGAAGTCATGCACGAGGATAAGTCCGTAGCGGCGCACGTCACGACCGGCAGTCCGGAAGCCGTGGACGCGTCCTTCAGCCCGCTGCTGGAACGGCTGGGGTTGGGCGAATGGCGCTGGGCGGGCGGCTCGACGCGGGTCGCGCTGTCGGCGCGCGCCGCCGAACTGCTCGGCCTGCCGTCCGCGGCCACCACGCTCGAGGTCGACGCGTGGCTGGAGCGCGTGCATGAGGAGGATCGCGCCCGCATCACGCACTGCCTGCGGCCGGATTCGCCGGCCGCCGACCAGCCCTGGGAATGCGCATTCCGACTGCGGGGCGCGGGTCCGCGCCCACGCGTGCTGCGCGGCGCGACGCTCGCGCGCGACGCAGAGGGCGCGGTGGTGAGCATCGGCGGCACGCTGGAGGCGGCGCTCGCCGTGAATCCCGCGCCCGCGGCCACGGCCGACCGTGATCGCCTGCTCGGTGAAGCCCTCGAGCAGGCGCAGATCGCCTGGTTCGAGCGCGATCTCGACACCGACATCGGTACCGCCTCGCCCTCCATCGTCAACATCTACGGCCTGGAGAACCGCACCGGTCCCTGGCACTACGACGAGATTCGCGCGCGCGTGCTGCCGGAGGATCTGACGCTCCATCGCGAGACCATCTCGCAGGCGCTCAGCGAGCGCACCAATGACGAGACCGCGCGCACCCTGCAGTACCGCATTCGCCGCCCGGACGGCGAGCTGCGCCACCTGGAAGTACGCTTCCGCAATACCTACGACGGCGGCCGCGGTCGCGCCTTCGGCCTGATCTTCGACGTCACCGACACCAAGGAACTGGAGCTCAAGTTCGAAGAGGCGATGGAATACGCGCGCATGGGCTGGTTCGAGCGCGACCTTGCCACCGACACCATGCGCGGCTCGCGCTCGCTATGGCAGATCTACGGCATCGACCCCGAGATCAAGCCGCTGACCTTCGACCTCATCCAGTCGCGCATCCACCCCGATGACCGCGCCGCCCATCCTGCGTCGAGTGAAGGGCTGCGCAACGCAAGCCGGGCGCTCGGCGGCGTCGCGCAGCAGAGCGAGACCACCACGCTGTGCTACCGCGTGCTGCCGGCCGCCGACGAGGAGCGCTGGATCGAAGTGCGCTACCGTACCTGGCTTGATGGCCTCGGCGGCGGCACGGTCAGCGGCCTGGTGGTCGACGTATCCGCGACCAAGCAGGCCGAGATCGAACGCGATCGGCTGCATCGGCAACTCCAGCAGGCGCAGAAGATGGAGGCCATCGGCCTTCTGACCGGCGGCATCGCGCACGACTTCAACAACATCCTGGCGAGCATCCTCGGCTATTCGGGCCTGGCGCTGCAGCGCTTCTCCGACCGCGTGCCGGAGAAGCTCATCGACTACCTGAAGGAAGTGCAGATCGCCGGCGGCCGCGCGCGGGATCTCGTGAGCCAGATGCTGGCCTTCAGCCGCGGCGAGAGCGGCGAACTGGTGCCCCTGCCCCTCGCACGCGTGGTCGAGCAGAGCCTGAAGATGCTGCGTCCCACCCTGCCCAGCACCATCGAGATCGCCACCCATATCGAGCCCGGCCTGCCGACGGTGCTGGCCGATCCGGTGCAGCTCCAGCAGGTGGTGCTCAACCTATGCATCAACGCGCGCGATGCGATGGCCGGCAGCGGCAACATCCAGCTGTCCCTCGAGCGTCGGCACGTGAGTCGCGGCCACTGCGCGTCCTGTCATCACGACTTCGAGGGTACCTTCCTGGTCCTGCGCGTCAGCGACGACGGCCCCGGTATTCCGGAATCCACCCAGGCGCGCATCTTCGAACCGTTCTTCTCGACCAAGGCCTCGGGACGCGGCACCGGCATGGGGCTGGCGATGGTCCACGGCATCGTGCATCGCCACCAGGGTCACGTCCTGCTGGACACCGCCCCTGACGCCGGCTGCACCTTCGCCATCCTGGTGCCGCTCGAGCACGCCCAGGCCCACGGACGCCCACCCGGCGATACCATCGACATCGCAAGCTACGAAGCGAGCGCGCCGAGCACGGTGCTGGTGGTGGACGACGAACGGGCGGTGGCGAGCTTCGTCGGCGAACTGCTGGAGCTGCATGGCTACCACGCGGTGGTCGAGACCGATCCCAGCCGCGCGTGGGCGCTGTTCGAGGCCGAGCCGCAGCGTTTCGACCTGCTGATCACCGACCAGACCATGCCGCGCCTGAGCGGCGTGCAACTCGCGACCCGCGTGATGGGGCTGCGTCCGGACGTGCCGGTGGTGCTGATGACCGGCTACAGCGCGACCGTCGACGAACGCCGCGCGCGCGAGCTGGGCATCCGTGCCTACCTGCGCAAGCCGGTGAAGGGCGATGACCTGCTGGCGGCCATCGCCAATGCGTTGGAGCGGCGCGCGGTGGCGTGAGCGCCGCCGCGCACCGCCCTCAGCGCATGTTCATCAGCACCTTGATGCCATCGCGGTTGGATGGCTCGCTCACATCGCGCGCGATGAAGATCGCGCGGTAGCGATGGCCCACCGGCGTAAAACGCCGGTCACCCACGACCCTGAGCGCATAGTTGGCCCGGCCGCCAGGCGCGATCAGCGGCGTGCGCAGCTGTCCCTGCAAGGCAAGCGCGGTCTGATCGCCGCCCGGTCCCACCAGGCGGGTACGCATGCCGCGCGCCGCGACGTTGCCGCTCAGCTCCAGATCGAAGAAGCGCGGCTCGCTGGCCTGGTTGATGACCAGCAGAGGTACCACCACCTCGGTCCCACGTCGCGGGTTCAAGCTGACGATCTGCGGGGTGGGCAGATAGATGCCGCGGCCGACGGTCACCCGTGACATGCGCGCATAGACGTCCGGACGTTCATCCGACAGCGCCACGTTGAGCACGATGTCACCCTGGCTGCCGGCGTAGCCGTCCACTACCACCTGGTAGCGTTGACCGGCAACCACGCCCAGGCCGACGTGGCTGGTGCGGCCATTGGCGTCGTCACTGAAGCCGAGCAGGCGCAGCGAGTCGAGGCGATCGCCGCTGTAGATGCCGAGCACGGTGTCGAAGTTGCTGCCGGCGGTATCGAAGCTCACGAAGCCGCTGGTCGGCGCGGTCCATTCCCACCAGACGGAGGCGAGCGGCGCCGCAAGCAGGCCGTGGTTGGGCTCGTGGGGTTCACCGGTGGCGCCGATGTTCGAACCAGTGACCCTGGCCCCGTCCAGCGTCGCGCGCGACGCGAAGTCATCGTTGGGGATCGTGCCCTGGTCAGGCACGAACGTGTAGTCGAGCGTCACATTGCCGCGCGCGTTGCCATAACCGTCCACCGCGATGGAATACTCGACGCCGGCGCTGACCGGGAACTCGATACGGCTCTGCAGCTCGCCCTGGCTGTCGTCATTGCTGGCGATTGGCGTCAGCGCGCCGAGCGCGTCGCCGGTATAGGCGGCGAGCGTGGTGTCGAAGTTGCTGCCGAAGGTGTTGATGGTCAGCACACCGCTGCTGGCCGCCGACCAGCGATACCAGATGGAGGCGAGCGGATTCGACACACCGGCGTGATTGGGCTCGAGGTCCTCGCCGCTGGCCTCGCTGTTGGTGGCGCTGGCGCGTCCGCTGCCGGTGCTCTCGGCGGCATTGGCGAAGTCGTCGTTGTTGGGCCGCACCACCACCCGTTCGATCGTGACCTGGGTGTTGCGGCTGACGGCGGTGCCGAAGCCGTTGCTCACCTCCACCCGATAGACGCCCGAGTCGTCGAGCTGCGACACCGTGCGCCCGTAGGTCGACTCGGTCGCGCCCGCCAGCGACTGGTCGTCCTTGAACCACTGGTAGGTGAGCCCCGCGCCGGTCGCGGCCACGCGCAGTTCGAAGGACGAACCCACCAGCACGTTGACGTCGCTCGGCTGGGTGACGATCACCGGCGCGTTGGGCACGCTGCCGGCGGCGGGATGGTTGAGCACCACGGCGCCGGTCGCGCCGGCATAGCCGTCCACCTGGATGAGATAGGTCACGCCCGCCTCGACGGCGATGCTGACCGCGCTCTGCAGGCCACCGCTGTCGTCATTGGCCGCAAGCAGGACGAGATCGCCGAAGCCGCTGCCACGATAGACCGCGAGCGTGGTGTCGAAGTCGCTGCCGGAGGTGGTGATGACCGCCGTATCGGTGGTCGGCGCGGTCCAGGTCCACCACACCGATCGCCCGCCGGCAACGGGTGGATTCACGGGTTCCTGCGGCTCGCTGGAGGCATTGCGATTGCTGCCCGTGGTGCGGGTCACGCCGGCGGCGATCGCCGCGCGCTGCGCGAAGTCGTCGTTCGGCGGGCGGCTCACGACCGGCAGCGTGAAGGTTCGCGTCTCACTGCGGCTGCCGGGGGCCGAAGCCTGCGCGGTCAGCACCACGCTGTCCCCCGTGGGCGGCACGTTCAGCGTGCCCGCGTAGACGCCGTCGTTGGCTGCGCGGTCCGGCGCCGCGCCGTTGTCGCGCAGCGTGACGTTGGCGGCGCTGCCGAAGAGCGCGCTGACTGTGGCGCCGAGCACGGGCGCGAGATCACTCACAGAGACGAACACGTTGGCCGGCTGTCCCGCCGCCAGTGGCGACGGTTCGGTGGTGGCGCCCAGTTCGAGGATGCCGTCGGCCTGGGCACGGAGCGCGTTGGGCGCGTTGACCCGTCCGCCCGTCACGCTGCGGCCGGCGAGCGCCGCCACCGGCACCGTGGTGCCGAGCAGGCGCTGCCGCAGTTCGGCCAGGCCGATGCCTGGATAACGCGCCACCAGCAGCGCCGCCACGCCGACCACGTGGGGCGTCGCCATGCTGGTGCCGGAAAAACTCGCATAGCTGTCGTTGGCGCTCGCCACCGAGGAGAAGATGTCGACACCAGGCGCGCCCAGGTCGACGGTCGAGCGGCCGAAGTTGGAGAAGCCGGCCAGTGCGTCGCGCCGGTCGAGCGCGGCGACCGAGATGACGTTAGCGATGTCGTAGCCGGCCGGGTAGCTCGGGCTCGCGTCGGTGTCGCGCGCCTCGTTGCCGGCCGCGGCGACGAACAGGATGTTGGCCTGGCGCGCGCGCTCGATGGCCGCGGCGAGCGCGCTGGAGAAGCCACCGCCGCCCCAGCTGTTGTTCAGGATGCGCGCGCCCTTGGCGATCGCGTAGTTGATGCACTCGATGGCGCCGGAGGTGGAGCCGCTGCCGTCGGCGCCGAGGAACTTGAGCGCCATCAGCTTCACGTTCCAGGCCACGCCGACGTGCGGTCCGCCGCCGTTGGCGGTCGCGCCGATGGTGCCCGCGACGTGTGAGCCGTGGTCGTTGTCGTCGAACGGATTGCCGCTGCCGGTGATGGCATTGATGCCGAACACGTCGTCGACGTAGCCGTTGTTATCATCGTCGACGCCGTTGCCGGCGGTCTCGCCCGGGTTGCGCCACATGTTGCCGGCGAGATCCTGGTGGGTGTAGCGAATGCCGGTATCGATGATGCCCACCACGACCGCGTTGGAGCCGGTGGTCACGTCCCAGGCCGACACCGCGCCGACATCGGCCCCGGCCACGCCGCCCGCCTGGCCGGTATTGCGCAGGCCCCACAGACGACCGTCGGTGAAGGCCGCATCACTCGGCGTAGCGCTCGCGCGCAGCACGTAGTCGGGTTCCACCGACTCGAACAGGCCCGTGGCGCGGAGTTCCGCCATGCGCGCCTTGAGCGCCAGGGTCGCGAGCGTCGCGGCGTCCTGGCCGGCGGCCTTCAGCGCGCCGGCGGGCACGCTCGCCGACTCGGGCGCGAGTCGCACGACCGCGATCCGCGGCAGCTTGCTGAACCCCTGCACAAGCTGAACCTTGGTCGCCGGCAGTGCGAGCCGCGTCCGCAGGCCGTCGGCCGGCGCCTTGGCGAGCGCGGCGCTCACCTTGCCCGTCATCGCGCGCGAGGTGTCGATATCGGGCTTGAAGCGCACCAGCACGCGATCGGCGTAGGCCGGATGGCCGTCGAAGTCGAGCAGCGGCGTGGCCGGCGCGGCATGCGCCAGCACGCCCACCCAGCACCCCACCCACAGCAGCAAGAGTCGGCAATGGCGTGCGAGCTTCATGGCGTTCCTTCCGTGTGCAGAGCCTGATCGAATTCGACGGTGGCGACGGCCGGGTCCACGGCGAGCCGCGCGATGACGGCGGCGGGGTCGCGTCCCGCCTGTACCTCGTACACGTAGAGCCGTGACACCGGATGATGGCGCAGGAGCCGCAGGCCGAAGCGCTGGCCGAAGCCGGCCGCATCCGCCGGCGGCAGGGCGAATTCGAGCATCACCCTTGCCGTGGCGGGCGCGCCGCGCACCGCCGCCGCCGCACTCGCATGCGCCGCGAGCGGCAGTGCGGTCAGCAGCAGCGCTAGGGCGGCGCCACGCGCGGTCGACGCGGCGTGCGGGACGTCCTTGGCAACGCTGGGCATGTGGCATCCCTCCCTTGCGACGTGCCCTGCCGGACACCGTCGCGCAGGAGATTCTACCGATGCGCGCGCCGCGCGCAGTGCGATTTCCCACTCGTGTCCGCTTGCCAACGACGGTGCGACGGGCGCGTCGGGCGAGCGCTTGAGTTCGACGCCATCGGCTCTCCACAATGCAGGCTCCTCGCACGGAGCCACGCCATGACCGGCCGCTGGATCACGCTCACCGCCGTCGACGGCCACGCGCTGCGCGCCTGGCTGGCCCTGCCGCCACAGGGCAGCGGTCCCGGACTCGTACTGCTGCACGAGATGGTGGGGCTGAACGCCTTCGCGCGCGACATGGCGGCGCGCTACGCCGAGGAGGGCTACGTGACCGTGGTGCCGGATCTCTATGCGCGGCAGGCATCGGGTGTCGAACTCGACTACGACGCAACGGGCCTGGCGCGCGCCGCCGCGCTGCGCGCGGGCCTGGCGGACGCCGCGGCCCTCACCGACATC
>JAIEQK010000021.1 GCA_019747795.1 Gammaproteobacteria bacterium
CGGCGCCCGGCGCGGGCGCGGGGCGCGCGAACACCGCGGTCGCCACCGCGATCGCGTTCAACGCGCTCGGGAAACCGGCGTAGCCGGCCAGCTGCATCAGCGCCTCGGTCAATTCCAGGCGCGTGACGCCGGCGCGCAGCGCCGCGACGACGTGGCGTTCGAGCTGCGGCGTGCGATTGCCGACGGTGGTGAGCATGGCGACGATGGCGAGCTGGCGCGTGCGTTCGTCCAAGCCGTCGCGCGCCAGCATCTCGCCCTGCGCAAAGGCGATGGACCATTGCGCGAAGCGCGGCGCGAGCACTGCCCAGTCACGCTCGAGCGCCGCGGCATCGTCGACCAGCGCGGCGAGCGCGCGCCAGCCGGTGGCGCTGCGCGCGCTGCCGTCGTCACCGGCGGGCGCGATGCGCAGCGCCGTCAGGCCGCGTTCGCGGAACAGGGCGCGCAGCAGCGGCAGGGCGTGGATCGCGGCCGGGAAGCCGACCACCGCCACCGCCACGTACAGCAGCTCGAGCAGCACGCGTGGTTCGCCGCCGGCGTTGAGATAGCCGGCCATGTGGTAGGCGAGCTGACGCTCGGCATTGCGATGGGCGAGCAGCGCGGCGACCGTCACCGCCTCGCGCAGCGGCAGCGCGAGACCGGGCCGCGAGATCAGGTCGCCATAGCCGAATTCCACCGTCAGCCACGCGAGATCGGGCGTGGTCTCCGCCGCGGCGCGCAGCTGCACGTCCCAGCCCGGCCCGCCGATGCGGCGCAGCACCTCGAGGCCGCGCGCATAACGTTCGTTGCAGGTGAGCGCGCCGCGCGTCGCGGCTGCGGGATGATCCATGCTGCGGCTCCTCGAGGGACGGGGGAGCTTCGAGCATAGGGTGGCGCGTCGACGAGCCGCAAGCGCGGCTCGACCGCGACCTGCGCGCCCGTCAGGCGGTCGCGCGCAGTGCCGCGTCCACGTCGACCGGCGCGGGATCGGGCCAGCCGATGCAGGAAGGGTGCGCGCGGAAATTGCGCAGCCACCAGGCCCAGTCCTCCGGCACCAGGGCGAAGGGATCGTCATGCTCGAGCTCGCGCGCGGCCCACACCGGCCAGTGCGGGTTGGACAGCGCTGGACGGCCCAGCATCACCACGTCCACCAGCTGATCGCGCACGATGCGCTCGGCGAGCGCCGGAATGCCGAGGTTCCAGCTGGTCGCGACCGGCATGCCGACCTCGCGGCGCAGGCGCTCGGCGCGTGCCAGCATGAAGCCGAGTTCATCGAAGGGCTTGTCGCGCATCTCGTCGGTGTTGATGCCGAGGCTCAAGTCGGCGAGATCGAGGCCGTGCTCCTTCATCCAGCCGACCGCGATGATCGACTCGTCGAACTGCACGCCGCGTTCGTTCAGATCGTCCGAGCCGAGACGCATGGTCAGCGGAAAACGCTCCGGCCACACCGCGCGCACCGCGTCGATGGCTTCCAGGTGATAGCGCGCGCGGCCCTCGAGGCTGCCGCCGTACTCGTCGCTACGCTGGTTGGCGAGCGGCGAGAAGAAGCTCGCGCCGAGATACCCGTGGGCGAAATGCAGTTCGAGCCACTCGAATCCGGCATCCACCGCGCGGCGCGCGGCGTCGGCGTAGGCGCGATGGATGGCCTTGATCTCCTCGCGGGTCAGCGCGTGCACCGGGTACTGGTACTTGCCGCCGTAGGGCAGGGCGGAGGGACCCACCACCTGCCAGCCGTCGGGATGATCCGGCGGCAGCTGCTGGCCGCCCTCCCAGGGCTTTACTTCGCTGCCCTTGCGCCCGGTATGCCCGAGCTGGATGGCTGGCACCGCGCCCATGTCCTTGATGAGGTCCGTGCAGCGCTTCCAGCTCTCGATCTGCGCGTCGTCGTACAGCCCGCCGCAGCCGACGCTGGTGCGGCCCTCGGGCAGGATCGCTATCTGCTCGGGAAACACCAGGCCGAAGCCGCCGGCCGCGCGCGAGCCGAGCAGCATGACGTGGAAGTCGTTGGCCTTGCCGTCGACCGAGCGGTACATGGTCATGGGTGACATGGCGATGCGGTTGCGGAGCGTCACGCCCTTCAGCGTGTAGGGAGAGAACAGTGCGGACATGCGGAGCGCTCGGATTGGAAGGGCCCAGTATGGCGATCGCCGCTCTCAGCGCCCAGCGATCACGCTGGTGGTTTGGTGACAGTGGTTCGGCTTTCGATGACAGCGATGCGCGCCGCCGCGCATAGAATGCCGACATGAGCGTTGCCGCCCCCTTCGCCAGTTCCGTCGAGCGCGTCGCGGTCGTGGTCGTGACCTACAACCGTCGCGCGCTGCTGCTTGACTGCCTGGCGGCGTTGTGCGCGCAGAGTCGCGCGCCCGACCACCTGCTGGTGGTCGACAACGCGTCCAGTGACGGCACCGAGGCGGCGGTGGCCGCCGCGGGCTTTCTTGCGCGCGACGACTTCGAGTACCTGCGTCTGCCCGACAACCGTGGAGGCGCCGGCGGCTTCGCCGCGGGCCTCGCCCATGCGCTGGCGGCGGGCGCGGACCGCGTGTGGATGATGGACGACGACGCGTTGCCCGCGCCCGACGCGCTCGAGTGTCTGCTGGACGTCGCGCGCGGCGCGCGCGACGTGTACGGCTCGGTCGCGATCGCCGGCGAGCGGCTCGCCTGGGCCATGCAACTGGTGGCGGACGGGCGACGCGTACTCGATCCCGAGACCCTGCCGGCGGTGGCGGAAGTCGGCTTCCTGCCCTTCCTAGGCATCCTCGTGCCCGCCGCGCTGGTCGCCGATATCGGCCTGCCCGAGGCCGGCTACTTCCTCGCGGCCGACGATCTCGAGTTCTGCCTGCGCGCGCGCGCGGCCGGCGCACGCATGTGGCTCGTGGCGGCGAGCCGCATCGCCCATCCGCCGTCCGTGACCTACGAGTTCGGCGTGCCGGGGCTGCGCCTCAACTGCCTGCGGCTCGCGCCGTGGAAGCGCTACTACGACACGCGCAATCGCATCCTGCTCGCGCGCCGTCACTTCGGCACGCGGCTGTGGACCGCCACCCTGCCCAGCATCGCGCTCAGGCTGGTCGCGACCCTGGTGCACGAACCCGCTCGCATCGCGCAGCTGCGCGCCACCCTGGCCGGTGTGCTGGACGGGCTCTCGGGTCGCGAAGGCCGACGCCACGAGCGCTGGCGACTCGGCGCCTGAGCTGGACGCCGCGGGCGCGAACGTTCGCGTCCGCGTGGAAACTACCTAGGTCGCTTGATCGGCCTCAACTCCACGTCACGTTCTCGGGTTTTAAGATGTATTTAATTTGAATCTTTGAATGCGCGGGCCGACACTCGAACACGTCTTTCCACTTCATGTTCGAGAACCGCATATGCAACCCACACGCAAACTCTGGTGCTGGCTGGGCGTGGTCTTCGTCGCGTCCTTCGCCGTGCTCGGCTGGTTGGGACGCGAGATATACCTCGCCGCGCCACCCATTCCGACCGTCGTGCAGGACGCCGACGGCAACACCGTCTACCGTGGAGAACAGATCCAGCACGGCCAGCGTGTCTGGCTCGCCGCCGGCGGCCAGCAGCTCGGCACCGTCTGGGGCCACGGCAGCTACGTCGCCCCCGACTGGTCGGCAGACTGGCTGCACCGCGAGGCCGTCGCGCTCGCCGACCTGCTCGCGCGCAAGGAGTACGCCAGCGCCTACGACGCGCTCACCCCGGCCGGCCGCGCCGCGATCGACGCGCGCGTGCGCATCGAGATGCGCCACAACGGCCACGACGCCGCCAGCGGCACGCTGCACCTGTCCAACGAACGCGCGGTCGCCATGGCGGCCGTCGCCGCGCACTACGTCGACCTGTTCGGCGACGCGCCCGCGCTTGAGCAGCTGCGCGACCAGTACGCGATGCCGGACGCCCTGGTGCCGGCCGCGCAGGACCGTGCCGCGCTGGCCGCGTTCTTCTTCTGGTCGTCCTGGGCGGCGGCCACCGACCGGCCGGGCGAGAGCGGCCTGTCCTATACCAGCAACTGGCCGCACGAGCCCCTGGTCGGCAACACGCTGACCACCGGCGCCGCGCTGTGGACGGTCGCCAGCATCATCCTCCTGATCGCCGGCATCGCGGGCATGCTGTGGTACCACGCCGCGCACGGCGAGACGGCCGATCCCAAGCCGCCGGCGAGCGATCCCCTGTTCGGCGCCACGCCGACGCCGTCCATGCGCGCGACGCGCAAGTACTTCTTCACCGTCGTCGGCCTGTTCCTGGTGCAGATCGGCGTCGGCGCGCTGACCGCGCACTACGCGGTGGAGGGGCGCGCCTTCTTCGGCATTCCGCTCGCGGAGATCCTGCCCTACAGCGTGAGCCGCAGCGTGCACACGCAGTTCGGAGTGTTCTGGATCGCGACCGCGTGGCTCGCCACCGGGCTCTACATTGCGCCGCTGCTCTCGGGACACGAGCCGCGCTGGCAGAAGCTCGGCGTCGACGTGCTGTTCTGGGCGCTGATCGCCATCGTGGTCGGCTCCACCGCCTGCGGCTGGCTGGGCGCGCTCGCCCGCCAGGGCGTGGACTTCAGCTTCTGGCTCGGCGCGCAGGGGCTCGAGTTCACCAACATGGGCCGCGTGTGGCAGGTGCTTTTGTTCATCGGCCTGTTGTTCTGGCTGCTGCTCATGGGCCGCGCCCTGTGGCCGGCCTTGAAGCAGCCCTCCGAGACCCGCGGGCTGGTCGCGATGGTGTTCCTGTCCGCGGCCTGCATCGGCGCGTTCTACGCGTCCTCGCTGATGTGGGGCCGCAATACCCATTACTCGATGATCGAGTACTGGCGCTGGTGGCTGGTGCACCTGTGGGTGGAGGGCTTCTTCGAAGTGTTCGCCACCGCGGTCGTCGCGCTGATCTTCACGCGCCTCGGCCTGGTGGCCGCGGCGAGCGCCAATCGCGCCATCGTGATGGAGACCACCGTGTTCCTGTTCGGCGGCATCCTCGGCACCCTGCATCACTTGTACTGGACCGGCACGCCGACGGCGGTGATCGCGGTCGGCGCGGTGTTCTCGGCGCTGGAGGTGGTGCCGTTGGCGCTGCTCGGCCTGGAGGGCTGGAAGAACTACCAGCGCAGCCAGGCCGCGCCCTGGGTGCGGACCTATAAGTGGCCGATCGCGTTCTTCGTCGCCGTCGGCTTCTGGAACACGGTGGGCGCGGGCCTGCTCGGCTTCGCCATCAACCCGCCCGCCGCGCTGTACTACGTGCAGGGGCTCAACATGACGCCCGCCCACGGCCACGCCGCGCTGTTCGGCGTGTACGGCATGCTCGGCATCGGGCTCATGCTGTTCTGCCTGCGCGGGCTGTACGCCTGCGCGCTGCACACGGACCGGCTGCTCGGCTGGGCGTTCTGGGCGCTGAACGGCGGCCTCGCGCTCATGGTGTTCCTGTCGCTGCTGCCGGCCGGCGTCTACCAGGCTGCCGCCAGCGTGTCCCACGGCCTGTGGTACGCGCGCTCGGCGGAGTTCGTCCACTCGCGAGTGATGGAGACCCTGGTGTGGCTGCGCGTGCCGGGCGACATCCTGTTCGCGCTCGGCGGCGTGCTCCTGGCCTGCTACGCCGCGCGCCTGCTGTGGCGGCCGCGTGCCGTCACGGCCGGTATTGCGCCCGCGCACGTGTCATGAGCTTTCAGTAGACTTGCCACCCGCTGGGCGGCAGTGACGCCGCCCGCGGCCCTAGGGAGGACAGCGCAAGATGCGTCTCACGAGCTTCACGGACTACAGCCTGCGGGTGCTCATGTACCTCGCCACCGATCCCGACAGGCGCGCCACCATTGCGGAGATCGCCGCCGCCTTCGATATCTCGCGCAATCACCTGATGAAGGTCGTGCAGTTCCTCGGCCAGGCCGGCTGGCTGGCCAACGTGCGCGGCCGCGCCGGCGGCATCGAACTCGCCCATGCGCCGGAGGACATCAACATCGGCGGGGTGGTGCGCGCCACCGAGGGCGACCCGGTGCCGGCCGAGTGCTTCGATCGCGCCAACAACACCTGCGGCATCGTGCGCGCCTGCAAGCTGAAGGGCGTGCTGGCCGAAGCGGTGGAAGCCTTCAACGAAGTGCTCGACCAGTACACGCTGGCCGACCTGGTGGCCAATCGCAATGCGCTGGCGCGGATGTTGATGTCGGGCTGAGCAGTGTTCCGGCATCAGTGGCGGGTTGAAACCCGCCCTGCAGGGGGCGGGTTCAACGTCGTCGCGTCGTCGACCTAGTACTGCACCCGCCGCGTGAACCCGCCGTCCACCACCAGGTTGGCGCCGGTGATGAAACTCGCGGCGGGACTCGCGACGAAGACCACCGCGTTCGCCACTTCGGCCGGCGTGCCCATGCGGCCCATGGGATTCTGCGCGAGCGCCGCGGCATAGATCTCCGGCATGTCGCGCTTGCGCTGCCCCCACACGCCATCGTCGAAGTAGATCGTGCCGGGCGACACCGTGTTGGCGCGGATCTGCTTCGGCGCCAGCGAGGTGGCGAGATTGGACATGTAGTTGATGACCGCGGCCTTGATCGCGTTGTAGGGACGCGGGCCGCCGAAGGCCTCCAGCGCGGCGGTGGAGGACACCGCGACGAATGCGCCCGCGCTCGACTTCTCGACGTGCGGCATCGCCGCCTCGATGGTGCGCACGGTGCCCAGCATGTCGAACTCCATGCCGGCGCGCCACGCGTCCTCGTTCGGCATGCCGGCCAGCGCGCTGACGTTCGCGACCACGATGTCGATGCCGCCGAGCGCCGCCGCGCAGATCGCTACCCAGGTTTCGACCGAGCCCCGATTGCCGACGTCGGCCGCGCCGCCGCACACCACCGCGCGCCCGCCGTTCAGCGCCTGCAGTTCAGCCACCGCGCGTTCCACCTCATCTGCCTTGCGCGCGCAGATGCCGACCGCCGCGCCTTCGCGCACGAAGCGCTCGGCGATCGCGCGGCCGATGCCGCGGGTCGCGCCGGTGACGATGACGCGCTTGCCTTCGAGTTCGAGATCCATGCCTGCTCCCCGTGCTTGATGCTGGTCTGGGACTATAGCGAGGACGGGGGTGGGAGGGGAGTCGCGCGGCCGGGTATTGTAGGTCGGAGTTTAGTCCGGCATTCCTCGCACAGCCTTCCTCCGCGCTCTGGAACGGAATGTCGGGTTGAAACCCGACCTACAATCCGACGTCGGGCTGAAGCCCGACCTGCAAAGCACCGATCAAGGACACACACCATGCGCAGCACCCGCTTAGGCAGTCTCGAAGTCTCGGTCATCGGTCTCGGCTGCATGAGCATGTCGCAGTCCTATGGTCCGGCCGATCCGGCAGAATCGGAGCGCACGCTGCACCGCGCGCTCGATCTCGGCGTGACGTTTCTCGATACCGCCAACGCCTACGGCCTCGGTCACAACGAGGAACTGCTCGGGCGGGTGCTGGCCGGGCGGCGCCACGAGTTCCGCCTCGCCACCAAGTTCGGCATCGTGAAGTTTCCCGACGGCCGGCGCGGCGTGGACGGGCATCCGGACCAGGTCGCGGCGCGCTGCGAGGAGAGCCTCGCGCGCCTGCGCACCGATTACATCGACCTCTACTACCTGCATCGCCTGGACCCGAAAGTGCCGATAGAAGACACGGTCGGCGCCATGGCGCGCCTGGTCGAGGCCGGCAAGGTGCGCCATCTCGGCCTGTCGGAGATCTCGTCCAAGACGCTGCGTCGCGCGCACGCGGTGCATCCGATCACGGCCGTGCAGTCGGAGTACTCGCTGTGGACCCGCGACCCGGAGGCCCACGTGCTGCCGGCCTGCCTTGAACTCGGCGTCGGCTTCGTGCCCTTCAGCCCGGTCGGCCGCGCCATGCTGACCGGCAGGCTGAACGACGGCGGCGCCTGGCCGAAGCACGACCTGCGCGCGGACATGCCGCGCTTCGTGGGCGAGAACTTCACCCGCAACCGCGCGCTGGTCGCCGAACTCGAAGCCTTCGCCGCGGCGCGCGGCCACACCGCGGCGCAGATCGCGCTGGCCTGGCTGCTGGCCAAGGGCGAGGGCATCGCGCCTATTCCGGGCACCAAGCGCGTGAGCTACCTGGAGGAAGACCTCGGCGGGGCGGACATCGCGCTCGGCGCCGACGAGGTCGCGAGGCTGGATGCGCTGTTCGCGCCCGCCAACATCGCCGGCGAGCGCTACCCGCCCGCGCTTCAGGCCTCCATCGACAGCGACTGAGCGTCGCGGCGTATCGCTATACTGCTGCCTCGTCCACGCAGCGCGAGCGCCATGTCCCGACACCGCATCGCCGTCATCCCTGGAGACGGCATAGGCACCGAAGTGATGCCCGAGGGCGTGCGCGTGCTGGACGCCGCCGCGCGCCGTTTCGGCATCGACCTCGCCTTCGAGTGGTTCGACTTCTCGAGCTGCGCCTACTACGAGCGTCACGGGCGCATGCTGCCGGAGAACTGGTTCGAGCTGCTGGGTGGCTTCGATGCCATCTACTTCGGCGCCGTAGGCTGGCCGGCCAGCGTGCCCGATCACATCTCGCTGTGGGGCTCGCTGCTCTTGTTCCGCCGCGAGTTCGACCAGTACGTCAACCTGCGCCCGGTGCGGCTCTTGCCCGGCATCCGCGGGCCGCTGGCCGGCCGCGAGCCGGGCGACATCGATTTCCTGGTGGTGCGCGAGAACACCGAGGGTGAATACACCAACGTCGGCGGACGGCTGTTCGCCGGCACCGAGCGCGAGGTGGTGATCCAGGAGACGGTCATGACCCGCATCGGCGTCGATCGCATCCTGCGCTACGCCTTCGAGCTCGCCGCGCGCCGTCCGGCGCGGCACCTGACCTCGGCCACCAAGTCCAACGGGCTGTTCATCAGCATGCCCTACTGGGACGAGCGCGTGGCGGCCATGGCCGCCGACTATCCGCAGGTCAAGGTCGACAAGTTCCACATCGACATCCTGTCGGCGCACTTCGTGCTGCATCCCGACTGGTTCGACGTGGTGGTGGCCAGCAACCTGTTCGGCGACATCCTCTCGGACCTCGGGCCCGCCTGCACCGGCACCATCGGCGTCGCGCCGTCCGGCAACATCAATCCCGAGCGCCGCTACCCGAGCCTGTTCGAGCCGGTGCACGGTTCGGCGCCCGACATCGCCGGGCGTGGCATCGCCAACCCCATCGGCCAGATCTGGTGCGGCGCGATGATGCTCGAGCATCTCGGCCACGCCGACGCAGGTGACGCGGTGCTCGCCGCCATCGAAGACGTGCTGCGCGCCGGCCCCGCGCATGCCCCGCTCACGCGGGACATCGGTGGCAGCGGCAGTACGGTCGATCTCGGTCGCGCCATCGCCGCGGCCGTCGCGCCCGGCTGAACGCCGCGCGCCATTCCCATCGCCAGGAGGACTTCCCGCCCATGATCATCGACCCGCGGTCCACCGAGCCGCTGAACCTCTACAAGCTGCTGATCGGCAGCGTGCTGCCGCGCCCCATCGCCTTCGTCTCGACCGTGGGCGCCGACGGCATCTACAACCTCGCCCCCTACAGCTTCTTCACCGCGGTGAGCGCCAACCCGCCCATCCTGGCTTTCGCGCCGCAACTCTCCGCCGAGGGCCGGCGCAAGGACACGCTCGTCAACTGCGAGCGTCTCGGCGAGTTCGTGGTGAACGTGGTGTCGGAGGACGTCGTCAGGCAGATGAACGAGACCGCCGCGGACTTCCCGCCGGAGGTCGACGAGTTCGAGGTCTCGGGCCTCACGCCCGTGCCGAGCGAGGTGGTCGCCGTGCCGCGGGTCAAGGAATGCCACGTGGCGATGGAGTGCAAGCTGCGTGAGATCGTGCAGCTGAGTTCGCTGCCCATGGGCGGCAGCCTGGTGCTCGGCGAAGTGGTGCGCATCCACGTCGATGACGAGTACTTCGACGACTTCCGCATCGACCCGGACAAGCTGCGCGCGGTCGGCCGCATGGCCGGTTCCACCTACGCGCGCACCACGGATCGCTTCGACCTGGTCAGGCCGGGAGCGGTGAAGAAGGGGTGATGTAGGTCGGACTTCAGTCCGACATTCGTCCCAGGGCCTCGATCAATGTTCTGGAACGAATGTCGGGTTGAAACCCGACCTACAACGAATGTCGGATTGAAGCCCGACCCAAAGTGCCCCCGGGCGGATTTCAATCCGCCATTCATTCCGGCAACGCGATGTTCTCGATCCGTCCCAGCCGATTGCCGACGAAGGATCCCAGCAGCAGCCGCGCGCCCATGGGCACCGCCACCGTCACCGCGCCCATGGGCGGCGGTCCGCCTTCCATGACCGTGGTCTTCACGCCGCTCGCGGCGTCGATCGCGACCACCGCGAAGGGCAGGGTGCAGGTCTGCGCTTCGGCCCGCGCGCACTCGATGACATCCTTCAGATCCGCGCGATGGGAGACGTCGAGCAGCATGCCCGGCCGCGCCCAGCTCAGATTGTCCGGTGCCGACAGGTCGGTGCTCCACAGCTGCTTGCCGGTCGCGCGTTCCACCGCCACCACCTGGTCGCCGTAGTAGTAGTTGACGTAGAGGACCGCGCCGTCGGGGCTGACCTCGATGCCGTTCGGCAGCGCGCCGTTGGTGCCGCGCACCGGGTCCCAGCCATCGCCCGGCCGCCACTGCCAGACGAAGCCGGAGTTGGCCTTGCTCTTCTCCAGTTCGAGCAACTCCTTCTCCGGCGTGCCACGGCGGGCCATGTGGCCGGTGACCAGGCCGCCGTCCGGCAGGTTGGCGACGTCGTTCAACCAGGCGTTGGTCGGCGTGGTGACGCAGCCGCGCCATACCAGGCTCGCGTCGCGGCCGTCGGCGCTGGTGCGCACCTCGAACATCTCGATGCTCTCGCGCCCGCCGTGGTTCACCACCAGCAGGCGCCACACGCCGTCGATCTCGGCCAGGTGAATGCCGTGGGGCGAGAGCGCCGCACCCGGCGCGCCGGGACAGTCGCGCGTGCCCCAGGCGGGACCGTCGCTCACCTCGGCCACCTCGCCCGCGCGTGGCGGGTAGAGGCGCTGCGTGCTGTCGTCGTCGGGGCGATAGAGCGTGAGCTTGCCCGCGCGTCGTCCGTCCAGCGAGCCGTATTCGCTGACGATGGCCGCCTGGCCGCCGGGCAGCGCGACGATGTCCTCAGGCCGGTCGAACTTGCACACCGGCACGATGCCCATGCCCGGCGTGCAGCCGAGGTCGATGGCGCCGACCGGCGACTGCGCGAAGGACGAGCTCTGCATCGCCAGGCCCGCCAGCGCGAGCAGCGCGAGCAGCGCGCGCATGCGCCGGCTCATGGCAGCGGCCTCGCCAGGATCTCGCGCAGGCTCATGCCGCCCACCTCGCTCGCCGCGAGCCGCGCGCGGTAGCGCACCGTGATGCGCAGGAAGGTGAAGCGCCAGCGGTCCGGATCGCGGCGCATGCGATGCTGGTAGGTGCCGATCAGCACCTGGTCGTTGGCCACGATCTCGAAGAAGTAGGCCAGCGTGGTGGCTTGGTCGCCGTCCAGCGTCACCTGCATGTTGGTGCTGATGTGACCGGTGGCGAACAGCCCGCTCGCTTCCTTGGCCGCGCTGTCCATGGCCGGTGCGTAGAAGCGCTGGATGATGTCCTCGCGGCCGCGGTAGACGCCGTCGATGCCCGGTACCAGTCCGTTCAGGCCCACCATCTCGAGCGCGCCGTCCGGCGCGTAGACGTCGGCCAGGCCCGCCCAGTCCTCGGCGTCCAGGCAGCGGCAGTAGTCGCGCCAGGTGCGGCGCACGGCTTCCTCGTCTTCCAGCCGTGCCAACCGCGCCTCGAGCGCGGCGATGCGTTCATCGGACATGCGTACGAGCTCCTCATCGAACCTGCCCGCATTGAACTCAAGCGCGGGCGGGCTGGCAATGCCGCGCACGGGTAAGCGCGGTCAGACCCGCGCGACGGCGTTCGACTCGTGGGCGAGATCGGGTTCACCGCAGTGGGCGAGCACGTGTGTACGCGCGGCATCGCGCAGGGCCAGGGCGCCCTGCCACACGCTGGCCGCCGCGTCGGCACGCGCCGGCGGCCCTATCACCAGGCCGATGGCGCCGTGGCGCGGAAAGCTGCTGCCGTCGCGCAGGATCTCGCGCGTGCCCTTGAGCGCGGCGGGCAGCAGCGGCACGCCGGTCTGCGCGGCGAGCGTGAAGGCGCCCAGGTGAAACGGCAGCACGCCCGGCATGCGCTTGAAGGTGCCCTCCGGAAACACCACCAGGAGCTCGCCGGCCGCGAGTTCGGCCGCCGCGGCGCGCAGGCTCGCGATGCCGCCCGCCGCGTCGAAGCGCTCGACGAACAGCGCGCCGAGCCGGGCCAGCGGCCGCGCCAGCAGCGCCGAACGCGCCAACTCGGCCTTGACCAGGAAGCGCGGCGCACGCGGCAGCGCCGCGACCATCAGCAGGCCGTCGAGATAGCTCTGGTGATTGGCGACCAGCACCGCGCCCTGGCCGGCCGGTGGCACATGCTCGAGTCCGACCAGCGAAAGCGGGGTGGCGCTGAGCCGCGCGAGCCCACGCGCGAGCGCGCGCGAGGCGCGCCACACCGTCGCCCGCTCCAGCGGCAGCGAGGCGACGCCCAAGGCCAGGCTGCCCAGCACGGCGAACAGCGTCCAGGCCCAGGTGGCGAACAGGCCCTCGCGCAGTTCGCGCAGAGCGTGGCGCATGCGTGGCGCGACGCCCGCCAGCGCCAGTCGCACGAACTGCAGCCATACCGGTGGCGCGCGTTCGCCGATGCGGCCTTCTTCCCACAGCGTGCGACAGGCGCCACGACGAATCTTGCCGCTCGAAGTGCGCAGCACGGTGTTGGGGGGCGCGAGCACCACCACGTCGGGCGGCGTGGCGATCAGCGTGGCGGCGAGCGACTTGATCGCCCCTTCCAGCGCCGCGCGCTGCGCCTCGCCGCGCTTGCGCGTCTCGGCCAGCACCACCACGCGTTCGGTGCCGTTGTCCGGATCGGGCGAGCCGAACACCGCCACGCGTCCCTTGCGCACGCCCTCCAGGTCGCCGATGGCGTCTTCCAGCTCGGCCGGATAGATGTTGCGGCCCGCGCGAATGATGATGTCCTTCACCCGCCCGGTGATGAACAGCTCACCGCCGGCCAGGTAGCCGCGATCGCCGCTGTCCAGCCAGCCGTCGGCACCGATCAGGCGCGCACTCTCGGCCGGGTTGCCGAAATAGCCGCGGGTCGCCGACGGCCCGCGAAAATGGACCTGTCCCTCGTGGCGGTCGGGCAGTTCGCGCCGCGCGGCATCCACCACGCGGACCTCGTGGCGCGGCAGCGGCAGGCCGCTGGTCACCACGCGGCGACGGCGCGCGGCCGGCAGATCGGGCGCCGCCGGCACGGCACGCCCTTCGCGCGCCAGGGTGTCGCGTTCGATCTCGTCGATGCGTGGCTCGCGGCCGAGCGGCGAGAAGCACAGACCGACCGCGCATTCGGCGAGCCCGTAGACCGGCAGCATCGCCGTGGGGCGCAGGCCATGGCGCGCGAAGCGCGCGCAGAAGGCCTCCAGCGTCTCGGCGCTGATCGCCTCCGCGCCGTTCAGCGCCAGTCGCCAGCTCGACAGGTCGAGACCTTCGAGCCGCGCGTCGTCCAGGCGCGTGACGCACAGTTCGTAGGCGAAGTTGGGCGCCGCGGACAGCGTGCCGCGATGCCGATGCATCGCCCACAGCCAGCGCTCGGGGCGGGCGAGAAAGGCGAGCGGCGACATGATCACGAGCTTCACGCCGTGGTAGACGCTGCCGAGCCAGGCGCCGATGAGCCCCATGTCGTGGTAGAGCGGCAGCCAGCTGACGAACACGTCGTCGGACGTCACGGCGAGGCCCTGGCCGTCGGCGCGGATGTTCGCCAGCAGGTTGGCGTGGGACAGCATCACGCCCTTGGGATCGCCGGTGCTGCCCGAGGTGTATTGCAGGAAGGCGAGACTGTCCGCGGCCGGCGCGGCGCGTTCGAAACGCGCGCCGTGCGCGCTGAGCGCCTCGACCGTGGTGACGCTGCCGAGCGTGTCCACCTGCGCGGTCAGCAGTCGCGCCACGCCGCTCGCCTCGGCTGTCGTTATGAGCGTCGTCGCCCGGCAGTTGGCGAGGATGCGGCCCTGGCGGCGCAGGTGCTCTTCGAGCTGCGCGCGCCGCTGCGGCGGGTAGATCGGGACCGGCACGCCGCCGGCCAGCAGCGCGCCGAAGAAGCCGAAGAAGTAGTCTTCGCCGGTCGGCAGCATCAGCGCCACGCGCGCACCGGGTTCGAGTCCGTCCTGCTGCAGGCCCGCGGCGACCCGCGCGGCGCCATCCCACAGCGCGCGGTAGCTGAGCGTCGGCCCGTCGCCCGCGTCGCTGTGGAACTCGGCGTGGATGCGTTCGCCGTGCCGCTCCGCGTGCCACGCGAGCATGTCCACCAGGTTGTCGACGGTGTCCGGCAGCGCCAGCGCCGCGCGCGGCTCGAACGTCGGCATCGCGCGCGGCGGCAGGGCGAGGCTCGCGCGCC
>JAIEQK010000232.1 GCA_019747795.1 Gammaproteobacteria bacterium
CACCGGCACGTCCACGGCCTCGGTGACGCTGGGGCCGAGGACGAAGGTGTGCACCGGGCGTGAATGGGTATGCCCGCCCGCCTCGTACCCCGAGGCGATCAGCATGTCGACGCCGTCCGCCACGGCGCGTACCGCCTGGCGCGTGCCGCCGACCTTGTGGATGTGGACGAGGCCCGAGCCTTCGATCATGCGCCGCGCGGCCGACGGCGCGCCGGCCGAGGTGGTGATGGCGCGCAGCCGCGTCGCGATTTCTCGATCCTTGACCGCATCGACCACCGCCTGCACGTAGGCCGCGCTGAAGGCGGGCACGTTGCCGTGCTTGTCGGTGCCGACCGGGATATTGACCGCGAAGGGCTTGTCGGTCAGCGCGCAGGCCTCCTCGATGTAGCCACGGAGTTTCGCCGCGCCCGCGCGCGGCTCTTCGCTGATGCCGGGAATGCTGACCGTGCCGAGGCCGCCGGCATTGGAGACGGCGGCCGCCAGCGCCACGGTCTTGTAGGGCCCTAGGCCCTCCTGCATCACCGGGTGGGTGACGCCGAGCAGGGTGGTGAAACGCGTGGCGAGTCGCGGCTCAGCCATGGAAGGTGGTCCAATCAGCGAGTGGCGCGCGTTCGCTGATGAGCGTGTTCTCGACGGCCGAGGTGTCCTCGTAGCCGAGCGACATGCCGCACAGCACCTTCTGCTCGGGCGGCAGGTCCAGGACCCGGGCGATGATGCGGTGGAACTGTGCGAACGCGAACTGCGGACAGGTGTGCAGGCCGCGGCCGCGCGCGGCGGTCATGAGATTGCCCATGAACATGCCGTAGTCGATCCAGGTCGCGTAGCCCATGGCGCGATGCACGGTGAAGATGAAACCGACCGGCGCGTCGAAGAACATGAAGTTGCGCGCATGCTGAGCGTGGGTGCGCTCGCGATCACCCTTGCCGATGCCGAGCAGGCCGTAGAGTTCCCAGCCGACCTTGCGTCGCCTGTCGAGGTAGGGCGAAATCCATTCGCTCGGGTAGATCGGGAACTCGCTCTCGTGCTTCGCGGCTTCGGCCGGATCGTTGAACGCGGCGAGGATCTCCTCGGTGAGTCGCGCCTTGGTCGCGCCGGTCACCACGTGCACCAGCCACGGCTGGCAGTTGGTGCCGGAGGCCGAGCGGGCGGAGACGGTGAGCAGTTCCTCCACCGTCGCGCGCGGAATCTCGGTCGGCAGGAAGCGGCGCACGGACTTGCGCGAGGTGAGGGCGTCGAACACCGCCTGGGTCTGGGGCGTAGTCATGGGTCTGGTATCGGTCCTTGCGCGTCAGTAGGGCTTGGATTGCAGTACGCCGGCGGCGGTCAGGCGTTCGACCTCGGCCTCGCTCCTGCCGAGCAGGCCGGTGAGGATATCGCGGTTGTGTTCGCCGAGCATGGGCGCGACCAGCGTCGGATCGTTGGCCGGGTAGCGCGACGAGTGCACCGGGTGGCCGGGGATCTGGAATTCGCCGGCAATGGGATCATTGACCGTGCGCACCGTGCCGCGCGCGACGAGATGGGGATGGGTGACCGTTTCGGCCACCGAGAGCACCGGCGCGCAGGGCACGTTGTGCTTCTCCAGCACCGCGATGGCGGCGTCCACCGACGGGAAGGTCGCGAGCCAGTCCTCGATGGTCTTCACCACCTCGTCGCGCTTCTCCAGCCGTTCGATGTCGGTCTGCCAGCCTTGTGTAGTGGCGAGTTCCGGCCGGCCCATCGCCGCGCAGAGATCCTTGAAGTGATGCAGGAAGGCCATGATGGTGATGCCACCACCCGGCCCCTGGAAGATGCCGCCCGGACAGATGTAGTTCATGTGCCTGCCGGTGCGGGTCGGCACGATGGCGCCATCCGTCGCGCTGTAACGATGCACGTTCACCTCGTGGTAGTGGTAGTAGCAGTCGAGGATCGCGACATCGAGATGCTGGCCCTGGCCGGTGCGATGGCGGTCGAGCAGCGCGGCGGCGATGGCGAAGGCCGCGGTCACGCCGGTCGACACGTCGCCGATGGCCGCGAGGGTCAGGTCGGGCAGGTCGTCCGGCGGGCCGACCATGGAGGTGATGCCGGAATAGGCCTGCGCGATGTAGTCGTAGCCCGGCTTCTTCGCCAGCGGGCCGGTTTGGCCGAGCGCCGAGATGGAGCAGAGGATGATGTCCTCGCGGAGCCCCTTCAGCGTCTCGTAGCCGAGGCCCATCTCGTCGATGACGCCGGGACGGAAGTTCTCCACCACCACGTCACACAGCGGCACCAGTTCCTTCAGCAGCGCCTTGGCCTCGGGCGAGCGCAGATCGAGGCACAGGCTCTTCTTGTTCAGACACTGCTGCACGGTATACAGGCTGCGGTCGTTGCGCAGCTTGGACATCGCGCGCGACATTTCGCCGTCGGGCGCGGATTCGACCTTGATCACCTCCGCGCCCATCTCGGCGAACATGCGCGTGCAGGTCGGCCCGGCCGCGGCGCGGGTGAAATCGAGCAGGCGGTAGCCGCTCAGCATGTGTTGTTTCGTCTGGCTCATGGTGGGATCTCCTCGCCGCGGGTCCCGGACTATCGGCCAGCCCGGGCGCGGGCGTCAATCCGTCCCCGGATCGCGTAGGGCCCTGGTCAAGATCATCTCGTCACCGCCGAGGCCAGCCAGGCGCGGCCGAATGTAGAGATTATTTTGACCAGGGCCCTTAACATGCGGCGTACACGGCATCCTCCAGCCCTGGGAGCAAGTCATGACGGTCGAATTCCTCGATCCGCGCGGCGCACCGCGCGTCGCGTTCGAAGCCTATACCTGCCGCGCCCCGCTCGAAGGCGAGGCGGTGATCGGTCTGCTGGCCAACAACTTTCCCGACTCCGTGCCTTTTCTCGACGCCATCGAGCGCGCAATCGCGACCGTGCTGCCCGCCGCGCGTTTCGCACGTTACGTGAAGAAGAATGCTTCCGTGCCCGCCGACGAACGGCTGGTGGCCGATATCGCAGCAACCTGCGACGCGCTGGTCACTGCCTACGGCCACTGAGGCAGCTGCACTTCCGGCACCGTGCGTGACGGCATTGCACTCGCCCGCCAGGGCCGCCCGGCGGTCGCCATCGTGACCACCAAGTTCGAGGTGCAGGGCGACTTCGTCGCGCGCGCCGAGGGCATGCCCGACATTCCGCGCGTGGTGGTGCCCCATCCCATCGCGGGCTCCGGTCTCGACGCGATGATGCGCGTCGCCGATACGGTGAAGGACGAGATAGTGCGGAGGCTGCGCGGCGCATGAGCGAATTGCTGCAGGCGGCGGATGCGGACGCCGCGCTAGAACTGCTGCACGAACTCGGCTGCACGGACGGGCTGCCGGTCGTCATTCCGACGGCGGACAAGGTCGCGCGCCTGGTGCTGGCGAGCGGGCTGGACGGCGACATCGAACTCGGCGACATGGGTCCCGCGAATGGCGTGGCGACGGTGGAGAAAGTCGCCTGCGCGGCGGTGATGGCGGGCTGCCTGCCCGATCACATGCCGGTGGTGGTGGCCGCGGTGCGCGCCGTGTGTCAGCCGGCCTTCGACCTCGCCGAGATGCAGTCCACCACGCACTGCATCGCGCCGCTGCTGATCGTGAACGGTCCCGCGCGTCGCGACTGCGGCGGCTTCGCCTCGGGCTTCGGGCTGATGGGGCCGGGGCATCGCGCCAACGCCGCTGTCGGCCGCGCGCTCAGGCTCGCGATGATGAACATCGGCGGCGCGCGTCCTGGCGTGTCCGACATGGCGCTGCACGGCTCACCGGCCAAGTTCAGCTTCTGCATCGCGGAGGACGAAGCTTCGTCGCCCTTTCCGCCGCTGCACACGAGCTTCGGCTATGCGCCCGACGAGAGCGCGGTGACGGTGGTGGGCGTGGAAGCGCCGCACTCCTGCTTCTTCACCGGCGACGCCGACGACCCGGCGTCGGCCGAGGCGCTGCTCGATACGCTCGCGGCCGTGATCGCGAACCGCGGCAGCAACAACTCGCACCTCGGCGGGCGCGGCGCGGTGGTGGTCGTCATGAATCCGGATCACGCCGAGGTCCTGAAGCGCGCCGGCTACGATCGCCCGCGCGTGCAGGCGGCGCTCGCCGCACGTGCGCTGACGCCGCGCGAGGAACTGTCGCGGCTGAACCGCAAGATGCTGACCGGCACCGAGGATCTGATCCCCGCGGTGCGCGAGCCGCGCAACATCCACCTGCTGGTGGCCGGCGGCCCCGGTCTCTATTCCATGGTCATGCCGTCCTGGTGCGCCGGCCCCCACGGCAACATCGCCGTGCACCAGGCCATCGAGATCGCACAGTTCTGCGAGTTGCCGGTGTAGGTCGGGTTTCAACCCGACATTCATTCCAGAGCATCAATAGACATTCGGAAACGAATGTCGGACTGAAGTCCGACCTACAGCGACTCTGTTCACACCATCGCCGCCAGCACCAGGGTCTGCAACACGCCCATGCGCTCGAAGTGATAGCTGTCTTCCATGAGCCCCGTGGAGAGGAACGCCAAGGACAGATCGCGTTCCGGGTCGACGGTGAAGCCGGTGGAGCCTGCGCCGAAGCCGCCGAAGGTGCGCGGTGAGTTCATCGGGCTGAAGAGCCCCGGCAGGTTGCCTTCGCCGCGCAGGAAAAAGCCGCAGCCGATGTTGGCGGGGGACTCCAGCCAGCCGCGCACGCCGAACCACATGTCGAACAGCACGTTGCGCAGTGTCCCGGTCTGGTTGAGCGTGCAGAAGTCGATCGTGGCGGGCGACAGCACGCGCTTGCCGTCGAGTTCGCCACCGCGGCGCAGCATCTCGGCGAAACGATGCACGTCCTGCACCGTGGTCATGCAGCCGCCGCCCGGGATCTCGCAGCCCGGCGTCGCGAGCAGGGTGCCGATGCCTTCGACCGCGGCCGGTGGCAGCAGCGCCGGCAGATCCTGGTAGGACACCTTCACCGGGCACAGGCGCTTCAGCAGGTCGGGTCGCGGACCCAGGCTCGTGTCCTTCATGCCGATCGGATCGAACACCTCGTCCTTCAGCATCTGCGCATAGCTGCGGCCGCGACCGTCGGCGCGCAGGCACAGCGCGGCGATGATCGAATGCCCGAGCAGGATGGAGTAGTTCACCCGCTCGCCGGGCTGGGATTCGAGCGGTAGTCCGCAGGCAAAGGCAACCAGCCGGTCGATGTTCATGAGCACGTCGGGTGGCACGGGCGGAATGGCCGACATCACGCCGCTGGTGTGGGTCAGCAGATGGAACAGGTTGACCTTCTCCTTGCCGAGGTTGGCGAATTCGGGGATCAGCTCCGCCACCGGCGCGTGCAGCTTCAGGAGCCCGCGCTCCACCAGCGACAACGCCAGCACGTTGGTGAACTGCTTGGCGACCGACATGGTGGCGAACACCGAGTCGGCCTTGAGCGGCTTGTTGGCCGCCTTGTCGGCATAGCCTGCCGTGATGTCGAGCACTACTTCGCCGTGACGGGCGGCGACCAGGCGTACGCCGTGGCAGCGGCCGGCGTCGATATCGGCCTTGATCGCGTCCTCGACGCGCGCAAGGCGTTTGCCGTCGAAGCCGAGTCTGGTAGAGCTGCCCTTGGATGTCCTGGCGGCGGTCTTGCGGGTGGCCATCTGTACTTGCCCTCTAATTGCTGTAGTTCATTTCTTCAGGTGTGCGCCGACCATGGCGCCGATCACCCGACAGGGTTGATCGAATGGGTTCTTCCAGAGGTGCATGGTGCCGCTCTGGATGATCACGTCGCCGGCGGCGAGCGTGGTCGACGACCCGTCGTCCAGTTCCAGCACGCAGCGGCCGGAGATCACGAAGTGCATGTCGCAGGTCGCGGAGCGGTGCATGCCCGGCCTGTCCTCGGTGAAATGCGACAACAGGCCCGGCACGAACTGCTCCGCCGCCGTGGCGCTCTCGGCGTCGATGCCGGCTCGCTCCGGGTCGTTGCCGGCCGGCAACACGAAGGTGATGAGACGCACGCCGCCGACGGGCGGAAACCAGCTCGAAGTCGGCGGCGGTTGCCCGTCGTCAGGGTAGTCGAAAGTCGAGTCCGCGCCCCACAGGGTGCCGACCTCGATGCCGCCGAGGCCAGGAACCTGGCTGGTCTCGAACGTGCTGTCGCTGGCGATAATGGACTTGCCGTCGGCGCGATGGCCGGTGACGACGCGGCGGAATGTGCCCATGACGAATCTCCAGGAACTGGGACTGCCGTGACTATCGAGCCCCGGTCGGTGCAGCGTCAATCGCGCGGTCAGGGGGGCGCGCCTGCCCCAACCTTCAGGGAGCTTGGTCGCGAAGGTCGCGCGGGGCTATCTTTCCCGCTCCTACCAACGACGGGGAGCACGGCGATGCGCACACTCTACGAGGGCGGTACATTCTTCGAAGGCCCGCGCTGGCACGACGGGGCCTGGTACGTGGCCGACATGTACGGTCCCAAGGTGCTGCGCATCACGCCGGACGGCAAGGCCACGGCCATCGCCGAACTGCCGCAGCGTCCCTCGGGCATCGGCTGGCTGCCGGATGGATCCATGCTGGTGGTGTCCATGCTGGACCGGCGACTGATGCGCCGCACCGCGGAGGGTCGACTGGAACTCTACGTCGACCTGGCACCGCACACGCCCTGGTTCTGCAACGACATGGTGGTCGACGGGCAGGGCCGCGCGTGGGTCGGCAACTTCGGCTTCGACCTCTTCGACCACGGCGCGACGCCGGCCGAGACCAACCTGCTGCGGGTCGATCCCGACCGCCGCGTGAGCGTTGCCGCCGAGGGGCTGCGCTTTCCGAACGGCACGGTGGTGACCGGCGACGGAACACGGCTCATCGTCGCCGAGAGCTTTGGCGCCTGCCTCACGGCTTTCGACATCGCGCCGGACGGTGCGCTCACGAACCGTCGTCGCCACGCGCTGCTCGGCAAGGTGCCGGCCTTCGACTCCATCGAGCACATGCTGGACACCGACTTCATTCCCGACGGCTGCGGCATCGACGCCGAGGATCACGTGTGGGTGGCCGACGCCAAGGGCGGACGGGCCTGCCGAGTGGCGCCGGACGGTCGCGTGGTGCAGACGGTGCATTCGCCGAACGGCTTCGGCGTCTATGCCTGCGTGCTGGGTGGCGTCGCCGGCAACGAGCTCATGCTGTGCACCGCGCCGGACTTCGACTCGGCGAAGCGTGCAGCGACGCGCGAAGCGGTGCTGTTCGTGGAGGAAGTGAGCGTGCCGCGCGGTCGCGGTCTGCCCTGAGGCGCCGCTGGCGCGCCGACGTCAGTTCGCGTCGCGCCGATATCGCCACAGGCCCCACAGCGCGAGGCCGACCATGACGTGCACACCGAGCACGGGCGGCCAGCCGGCGAGGTAGATGAGGTCGTTGGCGAGTCCTGGTTTGAACGGCCCGCCGCCGAAGGCGAGGCCGCGCGTGCCGCACACGGCATTGGCCGCGGCGCCGAGCGTGAACAGCCACGCCGTCGTCAGCGACGACCAGTACAGCCACGTGAACTGTCGGTGCGACAGCCGCATGTATTGACCCCCGAAGGCAAAGCCCATGAGCAGCAGGCCCTGGGTGATCGCCTCCATGTGCGCCATGCGCCAGGCGCGGCCGTCGTCGGGGATGTTCACCGGGATGTCGATCGGCAGCGGCCACAGCACGACGTGGCCGAGCAGCGCGAAGAACCATATCCAACCGAGGAAGAGCGCCAGTGCGATGAGGCCCGCGCCGTTCAGTACGAGCGCGGCGCGCATGCGCTCGGGCATGGCCCTGGAGGCAGTGTTGGTCATGGCGTCACCCGTCAGGCGAGGGCGGCGGGTTCGGCGTCCGCGAGCCGCGCCGTGTCCAGCCGCGCGGCCGCCTGCGGCGCCGCGCTGAAGAGTCGCGCCCAGGCCAGCGCCCAGGGCGGATCGGCCACCTGCCGCGGGTCGTAGCCGGGAACGAGAATGCGCAGCAGCTTCGGCGTCATGTTGGCGAAGATCCTGGCCAGCAGGCGCGCCAGTGCGAGCCGCGAGCGCGGGTTGCGCCACAGCCCGTCTTCCTTCAGGAGCGCCTGGTAGCCGCGGCGCGTGAGACCGAAGATGTGCCAGGTGGCGTACAGGAAGCCATGTACGCGGCGGAAATAACCACCCGCCACGTGTTCGAACATGTCGTAGGCGACCTGCTTGTGCTCGATCTCCTCGACGAAATGCCACAGCACCAGTGACGCCACGCCGCTCTCGCTGTCGCCGAACAGGTGTTCGCGGTCTTCGATCAGCATCTCGCCGATGGCGAGCGCCATGGACTCGAAGCCCTCGGCGTAGGCGAGGTTGAATTCCAGGCTGCGGGTGGCGCCGAGCCGCGCATAGTCCGCCGCGAGGCGCGCCTGCAGTCCCTCGATGCAGCGATAGCCGAG
This sequence comes from Gammaproteobacteria bacterium, assembly GCA_019747795.1. Taxonomy (GTDB): domain Bacteria; phylum Pseudomonadota; class Gammaproteobacteria; genus JADJYF01. The sequence continues at coordinate 8,337 of JAIEQK010000232.1, forward strand.
CGCCACGAGCCGATCGTTGAAACGCCGGTGCTGCATGTAGTGCATGGACTCCTGCGCGACGTAGTCGTCCAGCGCGCTGCGCAGGGCCGGGTCGGTCACGCGATCCCGCGCCGCGCGCATGGTCGCGATGAGGTAGGGTTCCAGGTAGGGCATGGCGAGCGAGGCCGCGTTCACGATGTGCGAGAACTCGGGGCGCCTGCCGTTCCAGTGGGCGGGCAGCGGGGACGGGTAGGTGAATCCTGGCCGCCGCACGGTCATCCGTTCGCTCGTCATGCTGGGCTCCCCTCGCAATTAGACTGTTTCCTCTAATTCGAGTATCGGCCAGGCGTTTCGGCCGCGTCAAGCCTGGCGCATCAGCCGGCGGCGGCGTCGCCCCCGCCCTTCAGGGACAGTGCGAAGCGTCGCACGCCCTGCTTCACGCGGGCATGGAACTCCGCTTCGACGTAAGGCGCGAGCGTCATGGCGATCATCTCGAGCCCGCGCGCGATCGCGGCCGGACTGACGCGGCTGCTGGCGCGCGCAAGTTCAGCGTGTCGCGGCCAGGCGTTCCACAGCACCCACATGTTCTCCGCGAGCTTGCGGCAGTCGCTCCGCTGGGCGCGCACCGGGCCCGGATGATGTCGCACCACGTTCGCGATGATGCGGCTGATGGCATCGATGCCGGCCACGGTGAACTGCTGGTATTCCGCCTCGAGTTCGGCGTTGCCGCTCGTCAGTTCGAGGGCCGAGGCGACCATGAAGCGATAGCGCCACAGGACCTTGGCGCCGTTGGTGTAGTAGCCAACCAGGCGGGGCGCATCGACCACTTCCTCCGGTCGCATCTCCAGGGTCTGGCGGAGTTCTTCGCGCAGCCGCAGCAGGATCTCGCGCACGATGGCCTGCATGTTGCCGAAGTGGTAGTACAGGTTGCCGTGACTGATGCCGAGGTGCGCGGCGACCTGGGTGGTGCCGATCAGGCTGCCGCGCTCGTTCATCAATTCGATGGCGGCTTCCACGATGCGTTCGCGGTTGCCGGCTTTCGCACGGCGCGCGCGCCCGGCCGAGGGCGGGGCCTTGTCCAACTTGGGCGTGGGGCGTGACTTCATGGGTGGTGCATGCGGGGAGAGTCCTCGCCCGGGCGGAACGCTTGACACCGGCCCAGAATACCTCGACCTTGAATAGACTAAAAAGTCTAACCGGGCGCGCCGTTCCCACCCTGGACGCGCCGCGCCGGTGAACCGTGAGCAGGGCGGCTGGAGCACAGGAGGACCGCGAAGATGAGCGATGTTGGGAAGGATGTGCCGATGGGCGACTGGTGTGGCGCCGACCCGTTCGAGCCCAGTTTTCGCGACGACCCCTACCCGTCACTGCACGGCCTGCGCGAGCGCAACCCGGTGAACCTCACCCCGGTCGGCACGTGGCGGGTGAGCCGCTACGACGACGTCTCGCGAGTCTTTCGCGAGGCCACGACCAGCATGACGCTCGCCAATGGCGAATCACCGAACTTCGATCCCCTCGACCAGCGCGGCAGCTTCCTCGAGTTCATGCTGAACAAGGACGACCCCGAGCACCAGCGTCTGCGCCGCCTGGCGATGCTGACCCTGAACCCGAAGACCACGCGCATGATGGAGGACGAGGTGCGGGCCACGGTGACGCAGGCGATGGACCGCGCGCTCGCCGAGGGCGGCATGGACCTCGTGCCGGACATGGCGCACCTCGTGCCCTCGCGCATGATCTGCAAAATCATGGGGATCCCCGAGCGCGACCGTGACCAGTTCAATGCCTGGACCGCGACGCGCACCAATGCGTTCTTCGCCAAGTTCCTGCCGCCGGAGATCCAGCAGCGCACGCGTGATGCCGGCCATGCCATGGCCGATTACTTCGAGGCGCTGCTCGCCGAGCGTCGCCGCAGCCTCGGCGAGGACATGATCAGCACCATGATTCGCGCCAACGAAGGCGCTGACCGGCTCGATGACGACGCGCTGGTGATCCAGGCCATCGGCATCATCATCGCCGGCTACGAAACCACCATCGGGCTGATAGGCAATGGGCTGCGCGCGCTGCTGGATCATCCGGCGCAGCTGGAGACCCTGCGCCAGCGACCGGAGTTGATCGACAACGCCGTGAACGAGTGCCTGCGCTACGACACGCCCATCCTGTTCAACTGGCGCGTGCTGGTGGAACCGTTCACGCTGGGCGGCCAGACCCTGCCGGCGGACGCCGTCATCTGGCTGATGCTTGCCGCCGCCAATCGCGATCCGGCGCGCTTCGAGAACCCGGACGTGTTCGACATCGAGCGCCGCAACGTCGCGCACCTGTCATTCGGCGGTGGCATACACCACTGCATCGGCAACTCGCTGGCGCGCATGGAAGCGCGTCATGCGTTTCTCGAGTTCGCCGAGCGCACGCGCGGCCTGCGGATCGAGCAGGGCAGGCTCGAGTGGTCGCATTCCTTCTTTCGCGTGATGGCGTCCCTGCCGGTCAGTTTCCACTGAGCGACGATTTCGCAGACGCCGCGTGGGGTCAGGGCGAGGGACGCTTGCGCAGGCTCAGGACGATGCCGACGGCGGCGCCGCCGTCGATGAGCAGGCCGGCGCCGATCAACGCCCAGGCGACTCCGGGCGCGGCGAGCGGCGGCACGAGGCCTGGGCTGGTCAGACCCATCGCGCCGAGCGCGATGAGAAGCGCGCCGACGCCGTTCAGCAGCAGCAGCGGGACGGGCAGCTTGGGTCTGGCTTGCATGGCGGTCTCCTCTGCATGCTTCATGCCGCGGCGTGGTCGACCGACAACACCGGCTGGGTCTCGCTGTCGCCCACCAGCACGGTCATGAGATTGGTCACGAGCCGCGTGCGCGCGGCGTCGTCCAGGCGCAGCACCTGGTCCTGTTCGAGGCGCTCGATGCCGAGTTTCACCATGCCGACCGCGCCCTCGACGATGAGGGTGCGCGCCGCCACCACCGCGGCCGCCTGCTGGCGCCTGAGCATCGCGCCGGCGATCTCGGGCGCGTAGGCGAGATGCGAGATGCGGGCCTCGAGGATTTCGAGCCCGGCGAGCTGGCAATGGCTCTGGATGGTCTCCACCAGCAGCCGCGCCACGAGATCGAGGTCGCCGCGCAGCGAGTCGCGGCCGTGTTCGTCGCCGTCGTAGTAGCGCGCGCTCGCCACCTGGCGCACGGCGGATTCGCTCTGCATGGCGACGAAGTCGTGGTAGCTCTCGACGTCGAAGGTCGCGCGCGCGGTGTCCAGCACGCGCCAGACGATGACGGCCGCCACCTCGATGGGGTTGCCGGCGCGGTCGTTGACCTTGAGCGTCGGCGTATTGAGGTTGCGCGCGCGCAGCGACAGCTTGTGCTTGGAATAGAAGGGATTGACCCAGAAGAAGCCGTCGTCGCGCAGTGACCCGGCGTACTTGCCGAAGAACACCATGACCGCGGCCTGGTTGGGCTCAAGGATGCAGAAGCCCTTGAGCAGCAGCGCCAGCACCGGCAGGCACAGGATGCCGAGCACCGAGGGAGTGCCGCCCGGGCGCAGCGCCGGCCCGACGATGGACCAGGCGATCACGCCGGCCAGCATCAGCAGCAGCACGAGCGCCACCCAACCGGAGAGCGCGCTCGTACCGCGTTCGTCCACCCGTCCCGCCATGTCGTCGCCTCCTGTGACCTCGCGCGATCTAGCGTCCGCGTGGGCCAAGGGCTTTAGGGCATGGCGGGCCCGGGCTTACAGCGCGTTGAAGCGCGCCGCGGCTATCTGGCCGATCTCCTCGTCCTGCTGGTAGGTGCCGCCGCTCTCGCCGAGCGCGCCGAGCATGGTGCCGTCCGGCGCGCGCAGCACGATGCCGCCCCACACCGGGGTGTACAGCGGATCGCAGAACCAGGTGATCTCGCGCCGCTCGTCGCCGAGCGACATGTCGAACAGGCGGGTCTTCAGCACGCGCGTGTCCATCTGCCACTTGGTGGCGGTGTAGGCCTTGTTGTAGGCCATGCGCGCGTTCAGCGCGGTCGCGCCGTCCATGCGGGCCAGGTAGACGGTATCACCGCCGGCGTCGACCACGCAGCCGGCGAACTTGATGCCGCGCTTGGCGGCTTCTTCCAGCATGGTGTCGACGATGAGGCGGGCTTCGTTGAGGCCGAGTTTGGTGGGCATGGGAATCTCCTGGTGGTGAAGGTGGGAAGTTGTAGGTCGGACTTCAGTCCGACATTCGATTCACGGCCTCGATGCAGGCTTTGGAAAGGAATGTCGGACTGAAGTCCGACCTACGGGGGCAGCGCCTCAGCCCGCCAGCCGCCCCAGGCGCTCGCGGATGAGCGCGTTCGCCTCGTTCATGATGCGGTCGATGAGTTCCTGGCAGGTCGGGATGTCGTGGATGAGGCCCGCCACCAGGCCGCAGGACCAGGCGCCGAGATCCATCTCGCCTTCCTGCATGATGCGCGGATAGACGCCTACCACGTCCTCGGCGATGTCGGCGAAGGTGATCTTGGAACCGAGTTCCTTCTCCTTCGCCACCACGCGTTCCACCGCGGCGTTCTTCAGCACGCGCTCGGTGTTGCGCAGCGGGCGCATGATGAGCCGCATGTCCAGTTCGGTCGCGTTCAGGATGGCCTGCTTCACGTTGTCGTGGATGGGCGCTTCCTTGGTGGCCATGAAGCGCGTGCCCATGTTGATGCCTTCCGCGCCCAGTGCGAGCGCGGCGACCAGCGAGCGGCCGTCCGCCATGCCGCCGGATGCGACGAAGGGGATCTTGAGTTCGTCCGCCGCGCGCGGCAGCAGGATGAAGTTCGGGATGTCGTCCTCGCCCGGGTGACCGGCGCACTCGAAGCCGTCGACGCTGATCGCGTCGCAGCCGATGGACTGCGCCTTCAGCGCGTGGCGCACCGAGGTGCACTTGTGAATGACCTTGATGCCGGCCTCGTGCAGCATCGGCAGCCACTGCTGCGGGTTGTTGCCGGCGGTCTCCACCACCTTCACGCCGCCGTCGATGATGGCCTTTATGTAGCCCGGGTAATCGGGCGTGGAGACAGTGGGCAGGAAGGTGAGGTTCACGCCGATGGGCTTGGCCGTCATCTTGCGGCAGCGCGCGATCTCGTTGGCGAGATCCGCCGGGCTGCGCTGCGTCAGCCCGGTGATGATGCCGAGCCCGCCGGCTTCGGACACCGCGGCGGCCATCTCGGCGAAGCCGACGAAGTGCATGCCGCCCTGGATGATGGGATGTTCGACGCCGAACATTTCGGTGATCTTGGTCTTCACGCGTGGGTTTCCTTGAGGATTCGAGGGGATTTGGCTGCCCGGCATTCTCGGCTATCGGCCGGCCACAGACAATTCGCGGCGGTATGGTGGTCGCCCCAAACAAAACGCCCCGCGCGAGGCGGGGCGAAGCAGGCGTTGAGAGCCGAAGCGACCGCGGGGCGGAGGGGGAAGGGATTGTCCCGCGGGGCGCTTCTGCTGGTATGAACGTGTGGGGCGGTCGCTCGGATCACCCCTGGCGGCGTTCGTTGCGCAAACGGGGACAGACCACGGTTTCAGAGAAACCGTGGTCTGTCCCCGTTTGCGCGGCTTCGAGAGCTGCGGCGTTGGCCGATTGAAATCGGCCCTACAGGAGGATGTGGCGAATGTCGCCGAGCACCGTGGTCAGGTAGCGGGTGAACTGGGCGGCGGCGACGCCGTCGATCACGCGGTGGTCGTAGGACAGCGTGAACGGCAGCATGAGCCGCGGCACGAATTCGCCATCCTTCCACACCGGCTGCATGGCCGCCGGGGAGACGCCGAGGATGGCCACTTCCGGCAGGTTGATGATGGGCGTGAAGGCGGTGCCGCCCACCCCGCCCAGGCTCGAGATGGTGAAGCACGCGCCCTGCATCTCGGCCGGGGTGATCTTGCGTTCGCGCGCCTTGCGCGACAGTTCCTTCACCTCGAGCGCGAGCTCGTACAGCCCCTTCTTGTCGACGTCACGAATCACCGGCACGACCAGGCCGTTGTCGGTGTTCACCGCGATGCCGATGTGGAAGTACTTCTTGTGGATCAGCGCTTCGCCGTCGGGCGAGAGCGAGGCGTTGAAGTCCGGGAACTTCTTCAGCCCCACCACCACCGCCTTCACCAGGAAGGCGAGCAGGGTGAGCTT
>JAIEQK010000259.1 GCA_019747795.1 Gammaproteobacteria bacterium
GTTTGCCTCCTCGGCAGGGATGGGTGGGGAATTTTCGATTACCACAACTGGGGATTATTGGATTACCGATGACAGATATCGAGCAAGCCCTGCTGCAACGGCTGCATCACCAAGCCGACTGGAGCACGCTGAACTGCTTCACCGCTCAGCCTGACGACCTCAACGACGGCTCGGGCCGGACCGATAAGCGCGAGGTCATCCTGGCCGACCGCCTGCGCGCCGCCATAGCCCGCCTGAACCCCGGGGTGCCTCCCGCCGCCCAGGAACAGGCCCTCGCCGCGCTGCTGCAGCCGCGCACGGCCATGAGCCTGGTCAAAGCCAACCGCGAGGTGGATGGCCTCATCCGCGACGGCGTGTTGGTGGAGTTCGAGGCCACGCAGGGGCCTAATGCCGGAAGGACGGTGACCGAGCGCCTGCGCCTGGTCGACTTCGACGACCCTGCCGCGGCCGCAGGCCGCAACGAGTACCTGGCCGTCTCTCAGCTCTGGGTGCGTGGCGAGAAGGGCTACCGCCGGCCCGACGTGCTGCTGTACGTGAACGGCCTACCGCTGGTGTTCGTCGAGCTGAAGAACAGCAACGTCAAGCTCCGGACGGCCTACGACGACAACCTCATCAACTACAAGGCCGAGATCCCGCAGCTCTTCCTGGCAAATGCGCTGTGCCTGCTCAGCAATGGCATCGAGACCAAGGTCGGTAGCCTCACGGCCGAGTGGGAGCACTTCTTCGCCTGGCTGCGGGTGGACGATGAGAAGGAAGTGCTCGACCGCGCCCAGCTGGCCGACAACGCCCTGAGCCTGGAACGCGCGGTTCTGGGCCTGCTGGCGCCGGCCCGGCTGCTGGACTACGTGGAGAACTTCGTCGTCTTCCATCGGGAGACGAACAAAGTCATTGCGCAGAACCACCAGTTCATCGGCGTGAACAACGCCTTCGAGGTGTTCACCCGCCGCCAGGCCGTGGGCGGCAAGCTGGGCGTGTTCTGGCACACCCAGGGCTCGGGCAAGAGCTTTTCGATGGTGTTCTATACGCGCAAGGTATTCCGCAAGCTGAGCGGCAACTTCACCTTCCTCGTGGTCACCGACCGCGATGACCTGGACGGCCAGATCTATCGCAACTTCCTGCACACAGGCGTGGTTGCGGCCAAGGACGAGGTGCGCCCGCGCGACAGCGCCCAACTGCGTGACATGCTGGGCAAGAACAAGCGCGTGGTATTCACGCTGATCCAGAAATTCCGCTACGACAAGGGCAAGTCCTACCCACTGCTGTCGGACCGGGATGACATCGTGGTCATCGTCGACGAGGCGCACCGCACCCAGTACGCCGGACTCGCCGAGAACATGCGCGCCGGCCTGCCCAACGCCAACTACCTGGCTTTCACCGGCACGCCGCTGCTGGGCAAGGAACGAAAGACCAATGCGTGGTTCGGCGATTACGTCTCAGAGTACAACTTCCTGCAGAGCGTTGAGGACGGTGCCACGGTGCCGCTGTTTTACGAGAAGCGCGTGCCGGAGATGCTGATTCAGAATCCCGACTTGAGCGACGAGTTCCTCGAGATCTTGGAAGACGAGAACCTGGATGAGGCTTCCCAGGAAAAGCTGGAGAGGCGCTTCGCCCAGGAAATCGAGGTCATCAAGCGGGATGACCGATTAGAGCTGATCGCGGGAGACATTGTCTTTCACTTCCCGCGCCGGGGGTACTTAGGGAAGGGCATCGTGATTGCGGTCGACAAATTCACTGCCGTGACCATGTACGACAAGGTCCAGGCCAAGTGGAAGCAGGACATCAAGGTATTGGTTGGGCGTACCCATGCCACCCAGAACGACCTTGAACGCGCCAGGCTGAAGCGCATGATCGAATGGATGCGCCGCGTGGAAATGGCGGTGGTGGTCAGCCTGGAGAACGGCGAGGAGGAGAAATTCGCTGCCCGTGGCCTGGACATCAAGCCTCACCGCAAGCGCATGGAGGCGCTGGACAAGCATGGTCATGATATCGAACACAACTTCAAGGACCCGGATCATCCGCTGCAGCTGGTATTCGTGTGTGCCATGTGGCTCACGGGCTTTGACGCGCCCACTGTCAGCACGATTTATCTGGATAAGCCGATGCAGGGTCACACCCTGATGCAGACCATAGCACGGGCCAACCGCGTGACTACTCACACGATCCACGATATCGGCAAACACAACGGCGAGATTGTCGACTATTACAACGTATTCCGGAGCATGAAACAGGCTCTACGCGACTATGCCGCCGGCCCCACCGAGGACGACGAGTTGCCCGTGCGCGATAAGGAGGCGTTGTTTTCTCTTCTCGACGATGCCATAGAACAGGGGCTGACATTTTGTGAGGCGCATGATGTCCCACTCCGAGAAGCCCTGGTTCGCGACGATGTCTTCACAAAGCTCGGACAATTCAACCGGTACGCGGACACCCTGCTCGCCAGCGACGAGCTGCGGAAGAGCTTCAACGTTTACGAGAATACGGTGTCATCCCTGTACGAGGCATGCAAACCTGAAGTTTTGTCGCGCGGCAAGGGTCGCATCGTATCCGCCTTCCAGTTTCTGCGCGGCATCATGGATGCCATTGTGCAGCAGACTGACATAGATACGGCAGTTCGACGCCTCGGCGAGCTGTTAGACGAGAGTGTGGTGGTAGACCAAGCCGAAACGTTCAAGGCGCGACAATTTGCAGCGGATTATCAGATTATCCAGCGCGGCAAGTCGTGGGACCTCAGCAAGATAGACGCAGGGAAGCTGCGGGAAGAGTTTTCCCGATCGAACTTCAAGCACATAGAAATAGCTGACCTTCGGGCGTTTATCGAGAAAAAGCTGACGGACATGCTGGCACAGAATGCCTCCCGCGTTGATTTCGCCCAACGGCTGCAGGCTGTCATTGATGCATACAACGCGGGCGCCACGGCGACCGAGGACTACTACCAGCAATTGACGGACTATGTTGCAGATATGCAGAAGGAGGCGGAGCGGGCCGTCCGCGAGGGGTTGACGGAAGATGAGCTCGAGTTGTTCGACTTGCTGCGCAAGGACAATATGACGCAGGAAGAAGCTCAACAGGTGAAGTTGGCAGCCAAGCATCTACTGAGCAGACTAGTCGCCGAGACACCGAAGCTGTTGGTCCAAGACTGGTTCAAGGATCTCCAAACCCAGAAGCAGGTCAGATCAGAAATCGAACGAGTTCTGGATGAGAAGCTGCCTGCGAGCTACGAGCGAGCCGTGTTCAAACAGAAGTGCGATAACGTTTTCGACCTTGCAGTGGACTATGCAAACCGGCACCGTAAGTGGGCGGCCTGATCGTCAAGCGACGACTTTTGCGCCGACCGTGAACGTATGTTTCAAGTCAGGGTATTCAATACCGGCGCAGGGTCCGCTATCTTTACTCCACTGGCGTTGGTGGGGCCTAGAAATCCCTGGCATTGAAGACGCGATAGCGGGCACGCCCGATAGCTACACTGACGGCACACTGCCCAGCTTCTGCGATCTCAGCCAATCAACCTTAACCAATTGAATCAACAAAACTTAAGCGTTTTCCAGCCAATTTAGGCCGATCCAGGAAAAACAACGCGTTAGAAAATGGTGCGGCTCTCATAATCCTTTGGTCGTAGGTTCAAGTCCTACCGGGCCCACCAATCAAATCAACCGTTTAGTTTTTTCTCTCTCGGCGCTGAGCGGCCATCAGGCGCACAACTCGAGCTTGGAAGATGCATCGGCAGGCGCGCGAACGCCGCGGAGGCTTCGATGCCTCGCGAAGATTTCTTCCGTGCCCATCGATAGGCCATCTCTTCGTCACGGACACCGAGTAGAAAGACATTCCCCCCGAAGCGCTTCGACGCAGTCTGCGGTGCTTCACAGTTTGTAACACTCAAACGTGAAGCCGCCCGCAGAACGCCCGTTTCCCTGGCCAGGGAGCTAAGCATCGCGCTGACACTGCCGTTACGCTCAGCCGGTACCGCATCAGCGCTCATCTTGAGAGGAAGCCACGATGAGCGAGGCGGTCCCGGGGCACTCGCCGTCGACCGGCCATAGTCCGGCCTGAACGTATCGAGCGAATGGAACGAGGATGCGACTGAAATAGCCATCCTCGGACCTAGAAAACCTCCACATTGCTGAGAATCATCCATGCTGAGCAGACATCTGACGACTTTGGCCCTCGCGTTCGGGTTGCTGGGTGCTGCGTCCGCACCCCAGGTCCACGCTGCCGACCCCTCCCCCATCAACCTGTCGTACTTGAGCACGAGTACCCGACAGGCCGAAAAGCACTTTCGCGCCAATGTCGTCGCCTATGCCGACTACGGCGTGCCCGCGAGGACGTGGAACAAGTTCTTCGGTGAGCACCGTATCGGCACCATCCTTCTCGAGGCGGACCACTTCTTTCGGAATTCCAAGAAGACAGCCGACCTCGACACCTACATGCGAGAGAAAGACGCGCGCGTCATGCAGATCATCAATGCAGGCGGCACGGTAATCTTCTCCATCAATTGCGCGACGCCGCGTTTCAACTCGACTCGACCGGACATGACGTCATCGATCATGGGAGAGAGTCAGGATGCGCCCATCTGGGCGTGTTCTCCTCCCGCCAACTACTCGATTTACCGGCAGATGATGTCCAGGTTGGTGACCCACTTCAATCGAGAACTCAACACCCAGGGTCGTGTCATCTATAACTTTGGCAACGAACCCGACAACTACTTCGCCGGAACTCCAGCCGACCTCTACGCCATGTATGGTGCGTTCGTTGCGGCGGCGCGCTCCGCCGACCCCAATGCGAAGGTCGGTGGGCTGACCCCGGTTGTCCACACCCAGAACACATTGTGGAAGGCCTCTCCCGTGGTGGGCTCGACAGGCAAGGTCACCTTCCGCTCCGCGAAGACCAGCTCGCGGCAGCCTCTCATCAAGGAGTGGATCGAGTACAGCGCGCGCAACAAGTTACCGATTGACTTCGTGTCCTGGCACCACTATCCGGCGCCGAACGCGATCCCGCTGACGCCCGAGGGCCCGGCCTGGATCCGGTCCAACAGGGATATCTCGGCGTGGCTTCAGGCGGCCGGATATCGCGGCAAGGGCTTGTACCTCTTGGACTGGCCGGACTGGAAGATGGATCTGCGGGAGCACGACAACGAGTTCTATTCAGCGCATATAGCCGCGGGTTACATCGGGATGATCGAGCAGACGTCGATCACACCAGTGCAGACCGGCCTGCAGGACATCAACCAGCCGAACTATGTCGATGCCGCGTACGCACGCGATAACGCGGGCTTCGGAGGTGGTGTCGGCATCTTCAACCTCATGGGGATCGCGAAGCCCGTGAACAACACGTATGCGATGTTCGATCGCCTGGTGGGCAAGCTTGATTTTCCGCGCACCGGCAACCCGTTCATCAAGGCCGCATCGTCGGTCGGCAAAGACCGCATGGCGATCGTGCTGACGAACTTCGTGCCTTCGGACCGAATGGTCGACTTCAAGGCTTTCCAGGTGAACATGACCGCGGAGGAAAGGGCCCTGGTCGAGTCGTACATGAGGACCTACTTGGGCACGAATGGAGGCACGATGAGCAACGGGACCTACAGCGATCAAGTCGCTTCGATGAGGCAGGCTTACACCATTCTCGATGCCATTGACCTGACGCTCTATCCTCCGGCGCTACAGAAGTACAAGGACAACATCGGCCGGGCGCTCAGTGCCGTGGACCAGATGGCGCAGCAACTCGAAAGCGCCTCCTCCGTCGCGCTGAACGTAGCCGACTTGCCGGCCGGTCGGTGGGCCGTCAGGCACTACGTCGTCGACAAGGATCACGCCAATGCGTTTACCAGCAGACAGTTGTGGCAGGGCGATCTTGCAACTGCCGTGGCCAATGGCAATCGGGCGCGCATAGCGGGGATTGTCGATAGCGCGAACACTCAGACCGGCCTGGAATCCGGATTGACGCAATCGGATGTGTGGCAAGTGCAAGCGCCGAACGCCCAGACCCTGGCTTTCGAGATGGCGCCATACAGCGTGCATCTGATCGAGATGGTAAGAACCGGCAATTGAGACTGGCCGACGCGCGAGGCTAGGAGAAACCCGGGCAGGCGCGCGAGTTCGTTTGGGGCCGACACGTGTTCCGCTCGGGCGAGAGGCATCGGCCCGGCGATTGGCTCTCGCATGTGTGCACGCCATACTTGGCCCGGATGGCGCCGACGTTCGCCAATGCGTGCGCTGTGCTGGCCGTGAAGGGGTGAACCTGACGCGGTCGACGGCGGTGGGCGGGCGGTAGCAACGACGGCCAGGGTCACGGGCCGCCCGGCCCAGGCGTCCAGCGGTTGCCTCGCATCGGGCCTTCCGCGATCCTCTCCGCCTGACCTCGAGTCCACCGCCATGCGATGCCTCCTCATCGAAGATGACGCGCAGACCGCGCACTACATCTGCAACAGCCTGCGTGAGTCGGGCCACGAGGTCGTGCATGCCGCGGACGGCCGTGACGGCCTGGACCACGCCCTGCGCGAGGCGTGGGACGTGGTGATCCTCGACCGCATGCTGCCCGGCGGGCTGGACGGCCTGTCGGTGGTGGAGCGGATGCGCGCGCTGCACATCGTCATCCCGGTGCTGGTGATCAGCGCCCTGACCGCCATCGACGAGCGCGTGCGGGGCCTGCGCGCCGGGGGCGACGACTACTTGACCAAACCCTTTGCCATGTCGGAGCTGCTGGCACGGGTCGAGGCGCTGGTGCGCCGCGCGACCACCCAGCCCGAGCGCACCCACCTGCAGGTGGCGGACCTGGTGCTCGATCTCCGCGCCCAGCAGGCGACCCGCGCCGGCACGGTCATCCCGCTGCAGCCGCGCGAGCTCCGCCTGCTCGAATTCCTGATGCGCAACCAGGGGCAGATCGTCACGCGCTCCATGCTTCTCGAAGCAGTGTGGGACGCGCGCTTCGACGCGCCGACCAACGTGGTCAACGTGCACATCAGCCGGCTGCGCGGCAAGATCGATCGCGACTTCACGCCCGAGTTGATCCACACCGTGCGCGGCGACGGCTACCGCTTCGGTCCCGATGTCTAGGGCGGAGTGGTCCATCGCCGCACGCCTCGCGGCGAGCTACGGCCTGTTGCTGATGCTGGCCGTCACCGTGCTGTCGGCCGTGTTCTATGTCTCCACCGTCGGGGTGATGGAGCGCGGCGCGGACGTCAAGCTGCATGCGACCGCCGAACGCCTGTTCGCCGCCTACGACGTGTCGCGGCCCGCGGCGATCCTCGACGCCATCACTGCGGAGCTGAACGACGGCGTGGACAGCGACCAGGAGGTCTTCGTGCTGCTGAACCGCGAAGGCCGCGTGCTGGCCGGCAACCGCGAGAAGTGGCGCAAGTTCGGCTTCGCCCAGGGCAGCCTGGACACGGTGCGCATCAAGCGCCGCGAGCAGCACACCCTGGTGCGCGTGGTGTGGCGCGAGTTCGCCGACGGCAATCGCCTGGTCGTCGCCTTCGACATGCAGGAGCTGCGCGCGGTACGCCAGCTCGTTCTGCACGCGCTCCTGGTGGGGGCGGTGTTCTCGCTCGCGCTGGTCGGCGGCGGCACGGTGTTCTTTCGCGCACGCCTCGAGAGCCGCATCGGTGATATCCGCCGCATCACGCGTGAGATCGAGGATGGCGACCTGAGTCGTCGCCTGCCGGTGCAGGGCAACGACGAGTTCAGCCGCCTGGCCACCGACATCAACGCGATGCTGGAACGGATCGAGCAGCTGATGAACGGTGTGCGCGACGTGTCCAACGCCATCGCCCACGATCTGCGCACGCCCCTGACCCGCCTGCGCGGTCAGCTGGAGGACGCCGCGCTGCACGCGCGGGACGTCGGCCAGCTACGCGAGAACGTCGCCGAGGCCATGCTGGGCATCGATGAACTCATCGTGCTGTTCAACAAGATCCTCAAGATCGCGGAGAGCGAGGCCGGCGTGCGCGGCGAGGGCTTCGTCGCGGTCGACTTGAATCGGATCGCCGAGGACATGGTCGACCTGTTCGATGCCGCCGCCGAGGAACAGGGCGCGAGTCTCACGCTCCGCGGCCAGGACGGCGTGGCCACGCTCGGCGATCACGACCTGCTGGCGAGCGCGGTGTCGAGCCTTATCGACAACGCGTTGAAATACGCCGGCGCGAGCGCGCATATCGAAGTCGACGTGAGCAGCGATGACCAGACCGTATGCCTCGCGGTGCGCGACAACGGTCCAGGCATTCCGGACGCGCACCTGCCGCACGTCACCAAGCGCTTCTACCGCGTGGACCACAGTCGCGGCACGGCCGGCAACGGTCTCGGTCTGTCCATCGTGGCCGCCATCGCCAAGCTGCACGACGGGCGCCTGGAACTGTCCGACGCCACGCCCGGCCTGCTGGCCCGCCTGGTACTGCCGCGGCGACAGGCGCCGCCGGGTGACGTGCTCGCGACCTGAGGCAAGGATTCTTTCGATATCGCGCGCCGTGCAGCGCGCCGCTCAATCCGGCTCGAGCATCATCGCCATCGGGAACGGCCCGCGGGAATGCGGTCCCCAGAAGAGACGCACCGCGACCGAGCCGGTCACACACTCCTCGCCGCCGAGCGTGGAGTACTCCACGCCCGTCATGACCTTGAGGCGATGCTGCGCAATGTAGCCCGTGAGACCGAGGTAGGCCGCGTGGTATTCGTCGCCGGTGCTGAGGCCACCTTCACGTTCATAGCGCCTCTGGGCGCGCAGACCGTCGTCGTCGTTGCTGCCGGCCACCTGGTAGCGGCCAACCACCTGCAGCCAGCGCGTGATGAAGTAACCCGGCTGGATCGAGAGACTGAGCGCTTCACCGTTGTCGCTGCCGATGCCGGCAATCGCCTCGGTGACCAGCGAGGTTGCGCCGTGGGTCAGGATCAGCGCGGTGGACAGGCCCTGGTCGAAGCGGTTCAGGTTGGTCGCCTCGCTGTTCGCATCGCTGTGCAGGAAGCCCACGTTCAGGAACGCGCTGTCCATGTGCCACAGATGGCCCAGGTCGCGGGTCAGGCTGCCGAGCAGCGAGTAGCCGGAGTCCGGCTCGAAAAAGGCCTCGCGCATGTCCTGGCCCGTCCCGTTGGAGAACACGCCGGTGTAATAGGTCCACGGCCCGAAGCGCCCGGAGGCGGTCACCGCCGGCGTGTAGTCCAGCCCGAACATGTTGGTCAGCATGCCGCGCTCGAGCGTCTGGATGTAGCGGCTGGAGACGTTGCGGTCGTGGGTGAAGCGATGCTTCTGCTGGCCGACCGTCAGCGTGAACGCGTCGGAGAAGCGCCAGCCCGCCCAGAGTTCCGTGAAGCCGTTGTAGACCGGGTCGACGTCCGGGCCGCTGACCATCTGCGCATGCAGTGTCAGCCGATCGAACAGCCGGGCCTGGCCGCCCACGCGGAAGCGCCGGTCCTCCCAGCCCTCGCCGCTGCCGTTGCTGCCCTCGGTCCAGTGGTTCTGGCCGTGGTAGCGGCCGAGCGTCCACACCTCCTGCACGATGGGATTGCTGGTGCTGCGGTAGAGCAGGCCGACGTCGGGATAGAGGTCGGGTGCCGGGTCATGGAACTCGCCAGTGGTTTCGGTGGCGAGCGCCGCGACAGAGGCGGAACTCAGGGCGATAGCGAGAACTCCCTGTAAAACCAAGCACCTGAGAGCTGGAAAGCGCATAAATCGAACGACTCCATGACAATTCGGAGTCGAATCTACGACAGTTATATGACCGTCTCGTGACGATGACCGGCCTGCCCCTCAGCCCGAACGGCTCACGGGCAGAGCCAGGTTCCATGGCCGCCGTACCCCCAGCCATAGGCGCCACCGGGCACGCATTGGCCTTGGAACGCGCCAGCCCCGCCATCCCACCACGCCTCTTCGGCCGGACTGCTCGTCCAACCGCGATAGTTGCCCTCCTCGCTCGACCACGCGTTGCCCGTGACCGGCGCAACCGAGGCAGCCAGCGCGCGCAGCGCCGCGGCGCGCTGCTCGAAGGCCGCGCGCGCGCCTGCTTCGACGCCGGGCGCGGTCTGCGTCGGCGCGCGCAACCCAACCTGGTGGACGGACAAGTCAAAGGGCATCACCGGCACGAAGGATGGCGCCCAGGCCCCTGCCACGGGCGCCTGGTGGTGGCCCGGTCGCCAGTGATAGAGATTCATGCCCAGGCTGCCCCAGCCTTCGTTCAGGCGCATGAGATCGAGCGCGCGGGACGCCACGCTCGAGTCGAACGGATAGGGCGGTGGTGGGATCCGCGCGAAAGCGAGCGGCGGGGGAATGCGCACCGGCCCGATGGCGGGCGATTGCGCAGCGGCCAAATTCGCCAGGCTGACGAGCATGAGGCACAGGAAGGCGCGAAGAATGGACATGCCGACTGACCCTCACAGCGCCTGCGACAGACGGTCCAGCACCTCCACGCCGAGGGTGCGTCCCACGTCGCCCACCGATGGGGCGGGCGCCGGCGCGCGCACGAAACCCACGCCGTTCATCGCCACCAGGCCGGCTGGCGCGCGCGCGGGCGGTATGGCGGGGGTGTACATCTCCGCGATCACCGTGCCCTGCCCGACGTCCTTCACCGCAACTCGAAAGGCATGCCCGAGCGGCGCGCGCTCGTCCGGCACCAGCGTCACCTCGAGCAGCCAGGCGGCGCGCTCGGCGAGACCGCGCATCTCGTTGACCTGCGCATCGACGCCGGACGGCGCCCCCGCCGCCGCCGCACGGACCATAAGGGCGCGGTCGACGATGCGCGCGCCGCCGCGCTGCAGGACGGCGAGAAATGTGGTCTTCAGCAAGGCATCCGAGCGAGGATCGAGCGTCGGGTGAGCGTTGTCGTCCAGCACCTCGACGGCGTTGACCGTGGAGGCAGTGGCCTGCTCGAGCTTCTCCGAGCGGCCCTCACCGTTGCCCGCCGCGTTCGCCACCGATTCCGACTTGGACGAACTGGTGGTGGACCTCTGCACCGTGCGCTGGGCGATCGAGTCGCTAAGCTCGCGATTCCAGAACAGCGCGAGCGCCGGCGCCTTGGCAGCCTGGTAGCGAGCGCGAAAGCGGCTGATCACCGCCTCACCCTGGTCGACCACCGGCGTGGGCGCGGCGGACAGGACCGGCGGCTGGCCGCCGCGAAACTCGGCGCTCACGCCCGACGCGTGCAGCGAGGTGAGGACGAGAAGGACCGTGGCGATGCGTTTCATGATGTTCTCCGCGAGTTGAAAAGCGCGATGGACATGGACTTCAGGCCAGCATGCTGTGCTGCGCATTGAGGTTCTGCAGAACGGCGGATGACTCCATCGCTGCGGACTGCGCTTGCGATTGCGCCATCTGCGCGGCCTGCGCCGCGTACTGAATCTCCGCGACGTAGGACTGCGCCTGCTCGAGCAGGCCTCGTACCTGGTCGAGCGTCGCCTCTGCCTCCTCACGCGCCCGCTGGGCTGCCTCCAGTTCTGCCTGGGTCTGCGACTTCAGATCGGTGGTCTCCGCGTGCAGATCGCGCACACCGGCGTGCAACTCGTCCACCTGCGCCTTGGCGTCCTGCGCCGCGTCCTGTGCGCGCCGAGTGTCGCCAAGTGCCGTCTCCGCGCCGTCAGCGCGCGTGCGAGCATCCTGCTCGTGGCCTTCGGCGGTGCGGGCCTGATCCGCGCCGTGCCGCGCGGCCTCTGCGGCCTGGTCGGCGGCGTCGATCGACTGCGAGCGCGAGGCGTCCGCCGCCTGGGCGCTCTCCACCGACGAATTGGCATTGCCCTGCGCGTCGGTGCTGGCCCGCTCGGATTCGTTGGCGTGTCCTTCGGCATGCGACGCCGCGTCCTGACTGGCCGTGGCGAGAGTCTGGGCCGACGACGCCGCCTGTTCGGACTGCCCGGCACTGCTCTCCGCGCTCTGGGCAGCGCTGGTGGCCTGCTGTGCACTCGTGCCCGCGGCCTGCGACGCGCCGTCGGCCTGCTGGGCGAGCGACTCGGAGTGCTGAGCGGCTTCGTCGGCCTGCTGCGCACTGGCGTCGGCGGTCTGCGATGCCGCGCCCGCCTGGTCGGCACTGGTCTGCGCGGCCTGGGCCGCGCCATCCGCGTCCTGCGCCCCACCCTCCGCGGTGCGCGCGGCGTCGCTGGCGTTGCTCGCACCGCCGGCGGCGGTGTCTGCCGCGTCCTCGGCGCTACGCGCGCTCGAACCGGAACTCTCCGCCGCCGAATCGGACTGGCGCGCGCCTTCCTCTGCGCTGTGTGCGGCCTCGTCGCTGCGCTGCGCATGGTCGTCGGCCAAGCGCGCGGCCTCGTCCGCGTGCGACGCGGCGGTGGTGGCGCCCTCGGAAGAGGTCTGCGCTTCACTCGCGTTGCCATCGGCGGTCTGCGCCGCATCCCCGGCCTGTTGCGCCTGGCTCTCTGAGACGTGGGCTGAATCTTCCGCCTGACGCGCGCCTGCATCGGCGGTCTGGGCCGCGTCGTCGGCCTGCTGGGCACCGGCGCCCGCTTCCTGCGCGGAAGCGCCGGCCTGCTGGGCCTGCGAGCCCGCGTCGTGCGCGGCGTCTTCGGCCTGACGCGCTCCTGTATCCGCGCTGTCGGCCGCGCCGCCGGCCTGCTGTGCGTGCTCGTCGGCCAACTGCGCCGCGCTGTCCGCGGCATGCGCGCTTCCATCAGCGTCGTCGGCGCGGGATTGCGCCTGCTGGGCCTGCTCGTCGGCGCCGTGGGCAGACTCTTCGGCCTGACGCGTGCTGCCATCAGCGGCCGTTGCCGCGCTGTCCGCCCGTTCTGCGCTGGATGTGGCGCTGTGTCCGGCGTCCTCTGCCTGCTGCGCCGAAGAATCCACTTCACGCGCCGCATCCGCGCTCGCCTGCGCCGCCCGCTCCGCTTCCTGCGCCGACTCGTCCACTTGCCGCGCAGCGGACTCCGCGGTCTGAGCGGCGTCCTCCACGCGTCCCGCCTGGGACGTGGCTTCGTCAGCTGCATCGAGCACGCGCTGAGCGTTGCCGTCCGCTGACTGCGCCACGTCGTCGACGCGCACACTCTGCTGCGCGACATCCGCCGCCGAAGCACCGACCTGCTCGGCGCCCTGTTCAGCAAGACGAGCGGCGTCACCCGCATGTGCAGAAAACTCGTCCAAGACCTGGGCGGCGGCTTCGCTGCGCTGCAAGGCCGCGTCCGCGCCCTGCGCGATGCCCTCCACCTGGTGGCCAGTCACTTCGAGCGCCGCGACGAGGTGGTCCGCCTCGTCGACATGGGCATTGACGCTCTCGCTCGTGGCCGGGGATGTATCTGCTGACGAGGTGTCGGCCAGCGGCACCCGCCGTTCCTCGGTCGCGGGTGCCGGCTCGGCCGGCGTCATCCGCTGTTCGTCCGATGGCGGAGGGAGTTCGCTGCGCGCGCCTGGTGGCGGCTCCGTCCCACGAATCGCCTCGTTCAGATGCTCTTCGCTTCGAGCGTGCTGCTGCGCGCGCGCGCTGTTCGTCGGTCGCCGCATCGAGGCGCCGCTGTCGCTCCGAATTCTCCTGGTCCGCCTCGCGGACGCGAGTCACGTCCTCGGTGAGACGCTCGACCGATTCATCGAGGGAAGGCCCTTCGCCGTCCCAGATGTTGCGTACCGAGTCGGTCGCGTCGCGACTGTCCTCCTCCAAGTCCTCGGGATGCTGCTGGTAGTGGCCGGTCGCGGACTTGCGCGCCACTTCCTCCAGCTTCTGCTGCGTATCGATCGCCGATTGAACACGGTTGTAACCCTCCTTCAAGGCCTCGGGCACGGGTGCCAGATTGACGGCCTGGTCAGCGGGCGCACGCAGGGTCGCCGTCCAGCCGAAGATGGAGGTCCAGGTCGCGTCGCTGGCGTGCTGCCTGGCGATCTCCTCGTTGAACTTCGCCGAACCGTCGGCGTTCTCCATCAGGATGTGTTCTTTGACGGCCCGCTCGCGCAGCATCGGCAGCAAGGCCTGTTGCTCGCCTTCGCTCATCCCGGCGAAGTTCGCCATCATGCGCTGGTCACCGCGCACGATGCCGTCGATCAACGCCGCAGGCGTGGGCGAGTAGGGATAGGGCTGGGCCTGGGGCATGAAACGCATGAAGTCACCGCGGTCGGACATCGCCACTCACTCCTGATACCAGGCAGGTTGTTCCACACATGGCTATCCGCCCCTCAAAGCTCGGCGCCGACCCAGAATCTCACCGCCAGGTCCGACGTTCGCTCGATGCGCGCCACGTGATAGCCACGCCCGGTCGCGGCCGTCAGCCAACGCGCGTACGCCTCGGCGTCGGCCGGCGCGACACTGTCTCGCGGCAAGTTCCGTGAATCGCTGCGATAGAGGCTCGCCAGGTCTGTAGGTCGATGCCCGCTCGCCGCGATGAAACGATCGAACTGCGCTCGATCGATCGGCGCGGTGCTCACGGCCTGCGCAGCCGCATCGAGCGTGTCGCCCTGCGTGACCACGACCATGGACGGCCCTTCGCCCCCACCTGCGAGGGCGTCGCGAAACTCGCGTCCCAGCCTGACCTCCGCGGCGCGCCTGGCGAGCGCCGCGTCGC
>JAIEQK010000302.1 GCA_019747795.1 Gammaproteobacteria bacterium
TACGGCGGCGCCGCGCGCATGGCGGCCGAGGCGGCCGCCCGGGTCGGCGCGGGACTCGTGTCCCTCGCCACCCATCCTGCGCACGCGGCGCTGATCGCCGCGCAGCGTCCCGAACTCATGTGCCACGGCGTCGAGAGCGCCGTCGACCTCGCGCCGCTGCTGGCGCGCGCCACGGTCGTCGCGGTCGGACCGGGGCTCGGGCAGGGCGAGTGGTCGCGGCGTCTGTGGGCGGCGGTGCGCGAGGCGCCCCAGGCCCAGGTGGTGGACGCCGATGGCCTCAACCTGCTTGCGGCCGATCCTGATCGACGGGACCTGCGCATCCTGACCCCGCACCCCGGCGAGGCCGCAAGGCTCTTGGGCACCGACACCGCGAGCCTGCATCGCGACCGCTTCGCCGCGGCTGCGGCCCTGGCCGAGCGCTATGGCGGGGTCGCGCTGCTGAAGGGCGCCGGCACCCTGGTCGCGGGCGGCGATGACTTGCCGGCGGTGGTGCGCGGCGGCAACCCCGGCATGGCGAGCGGCGGCATGGGCGATGTGCTGACCGGCGTGATCGCGGGACTGTGCGCCCAAGGTCTGCCCCTTGCCGACGCCGCGATCGGCGGCGCCTGCCTGCACGCCTGGGCCGCCGACCAGGCGGCGCGCGACGGCGAACGGGGCCTCCTGGCCGGCGACCTGATGCCCTGGCTGCGCCGCGGCGTGAATCCGGCCGCGTGAGCGACACGCGCACCTTCCACTCCGCGACGGCCGAGGACATGGAGGCGCTCGGTGGGCGTCTCGCCCGCGCCGCGCCCCCCGGGACGCGCCTGCACCTGGCGGGCGAACTCGCGGCCGGCAAGACCACCCTGGCCCGTGGCTACCTGCGGGCGCTCGGCCATGCGGGCGCGGTGAAGAGCCCGACCTTCACGCTGGTCGAGACCTACACCCTGGCGACGCGCAGCGTGCATCACTTCGATCTCTATCGCATGGCCGGTGGAGAACTCGAATTCATCGGCTTCGAGGATTACCTGGAGCCCGACGCCGACCTGCTGATCGAATGGGCGGAGAAGGGCGGCGACGCGTTGTCGGCCCCCGATCTCGATCTGCGGCTGCGTGTCGTGGACGACGGTCGGGAGGTCTCCATCACGCCGCGCACGGCGCGCGGCGAGGCCGTGCTGGACGCGCTCGCTAATGCATGACGAACAACCGCTTAGCGCCAGAACATAAAATCGCCTTGAGTTTCTGAAGGCAAGGCGTTCACAATACGTCGCCCACTCAGAGAATGTTCTTCCAAGCCGATGCGCTGGCTGTCATTCCTCGTACTCGCCCTGCTCGCCGGGGCTGCTGCCGCGGTCGAGATCCGCGGCGTGCAGGCCCGTGTCGCCGGGGCGGACACCAGCGTGGTGTTCGACCTGTCCGAGTCGACGGCCTATACCGTCTCCACCCTGAGCCGCCCCGAGCGGCTGGTGATCGAGTTCAAGCAGGCCACCGCGCGGCGACTGCTCACCCTGGCGCCCATGCCGAAGTCCATCACCCACGTGCGCCAGTTCCTGCGCGCCGACCAGGGCCTGACGGTGGTGGTGGAACTGCGCGAAGCTAACGCTGTGGCGGCCCGCCTGTCGAAGTCGGGCGCCGGCAGTGCGCACCGGCTCGAACTGCAACTCACGCCGCGCGCAGCGCGCCAGGCGCTGGCGGCCCGCGCGGCGCAGACCGCGCCGGTCAAGCCGGCGGCGCCTGCGTCCCCGACCGTGGCCAATGCCGCTCCGCCGGCGCCGGTGAAGCCTTCGGCGCCCGCGCCCGTCAGCATCGCCAGCGAGCCGGCACCCGCGCCGGCGCCCTCCCGCCCGGCCGCTGCCAGCCGCGGCCGTGAACTCGTCATCGCCATCGACGCCGGTCACGGGGGCCAGGACGTCGGCGCCATCGGCCCCAGCGGCGTGTATGAAAAGGACGTGGTGCTGGGCGTGTCGCGCGAACTGGCCCGGCTGATCGCGGCCGAGCCCGGCATGCGCCCCGTCCTGACCCGCGACGGCGACTACTTCCTGCCGCTGCGTACCCGCATGGACCGCGCCCGCGCGCGACGGGCCGATCTCTTCATCTCGATCCACGCCGACGCGGTGCGCGACCGGCGCGCGCGTGGCGCCTCGGTCTACACCCTGTCGCGGCGCGGCGCCACGAGCGAGGCCGCGCGCTGGCTGGCGGCCAGTGAGAACGCCGCGGACCTGGTGGGCGGCGCGAGCCTCGACGACAAGGACCGCATGCTGAAGTCGGTGCTGCTCGATCTCTCCCAGGCCGCCTCGATGGACGCGAGCATGGATCTCGCGAGCGCCGTGCTGCGTTCGCTGGGCGGCATCGGCGCGGTCCACAACCGACGCGTGCAGCAGGCCGGCTTCATGGTGTTGAAGTCGCCCGACGTGCCGTCGATCCTGGTCGAGACCGCCTACATCTCCAATCCCACCGAAGAGAAGCGCCTGCGCAGCACGCTGTACCAGAAGCGCCTGGCGCGGGCGATTTTCAATGGCATCCTGAGCTTCAGCCGCACCCAGCGCGCGGCCCCGGCGCCGGCGCCCGTGCAGGCTTCGCGCAGCGCGGCCCGCCAGCGCGAGGCGCGCGAGGCCGACGCGCGCCGCCACCGCGTGTCGCGCGGCGAGACCCTGTCCGGCATCGCGCAGCGCTACGACGTCGACATCGACTCGCTCAAGGTGGCGAACAACATGGACTCGGAGATGGTGCGGGCGGGGGCCGTGCTGCGCATCCCTTGAGACCGTTCTCGCCACGCCGGCGCGATCGCCGCCGACGCCGGCTCTACAATGCGCCATGCCCGCCCGTATTCAAGCGCTGCCCGAGCACGTGATCAACCAGATCGCGGCGGGCGAAGTCATCGAACGCCCCGCCTCGGTCATCAAGGAACTGGTGGAGAACGCGCTGGATGCCGGCGCAAGCCGCATCGAGGTGGAGGTCGTGGAGGGCGGTCTCGAGTCGATGACCGTGAGCGACGACGGCTGCGGCATCCGCGGCGCGGAGTTGGGCGCCGCGCTGAAGCGCCATTGGACCAGCAAGATCAGCCGCGCCCAGGATCTCGCCGCGCTCACTTCGCTCGGCTTTCGCGGCGAGGCGCTTGCGAGCATCGCGGCGGTGGCCACGGTGGAAATCGTCACCCGCGAGCGGGACGAACCCCACGGCTGGCGCCTGCTGTCGCTGCCCGGCCAGGCGCCGGCGCCGCCGACCCCGCACCAGGCCAATCCGGGCACGCGCATCACGGTGCGCGAACTGTTCCACTGCGTGCCGGCGCGGCGGCGCTTCCTGAAGCGCGCGCGCACCGAGTTCCTGCACATCCACCAACTGGTGCGCCAGCTCGCCTTCGCGCGTCCCGAGGTCGCGCTTTCGCTCGCGCAGCCCGGCAGCCGCGGCCTGCGCTTCGCGCCCGGCGCGCTGGGCCTGGACGGACCGCGCTGGCGGGCGCTGTTCGGTAGCGCCTTCCTGGCCGGCGCGCGACCGGTGTCGCAAAGCGCCGACGGGCTCGAGGTGCGCGGCTGGGTCGGCGCCGCGGCGCTGGCCGACAGCCAATCCGATTCTCAGTTCCTGGCGCTGAACGGCCGCTACGTGCGCGACCGCCAGCTCGCCCACGCGGTGCGCCTGGCCTTTGGTGACGCGCTGCCGGCCGGTCGCTTCCCGGTGTATGCGCTGGCGCTGGCGCTGGATCCCGGCGCGGTGGACGTCAACGTGCACCCGGGCAAGCTCGAGGTGCGCTTCGTCGAACTGCGTGCCGTGCACGATCTGCTGTACGCAGCCGTGAGGCGCACGCTTGAAGACGACGCGCCGGAGCCGCCGCCGCCGGCGCGGGAGGTGGGAGAGACGCGCGCCGATGCCCAGCCGCTGCCCGCGCCCGCGCGCGCGGCATCCGTGGGCCGCGGCACGGTCGAGCCGCCGACCGCCTGGCGGCAGCCGGCGCTCGCCCTGGTGGACGAGCGCTTCGTGCTGTTCCGCGACGGCGGCGCGGTGCGTTGTCTCGATCTGCGCGCGACCTGGGAGGCGGTCTTGAGCCGCCGCCTGGCGGCCACGGACGGCGAGCCGCGACCGCTCCTCGTGCCCGAGCGCGTCAGCCTCTCCGCCACGGAGGTCGAGACCCTTGTCGACGCCGGCTTCGACATCGATGACCTCGGACCGGCGGGGCAGCGCCTGCGTGCCGTCCCGCGTGTGCTGCCGAACCTGGCCTGGGGCGCGTTTTGCGCGGCCTTCACCCGCGCGCCACGGCGCGCGCCTGGCGCCGCGATGATCGCCGCGGCAGCGGCGGCCGCCCTGGAACTCGGGCGGGATGGCATGCCCTCGCGTCGCTTGCTGGACGAACTGGCGCAGGCCGCGGCCGCCGCCGGCTTCGATCTGCGCGGCGCCGCGCGCGTGGTGGACGCCGCGCTCCTGGCGCGGGCGAGCGCGGATGAACGCTGAGGCGCCGCTCGTCTTCATCATGGGCCCGACCGGCGCGGGCAAGACCGCGCTCGCACTCGCCATCGCCGCGCGTCTGCCGGCGGAAGTCGTGAGCGTGGATTCCGCGCAGGTGTATCGCGGCCTGGACCTCGGCACCGCCAAGCCGAGCCCGGCGGTGCGGGCGCGCGTGCCCCATCATCTGCTCGACCTCTGCGCGCCGGAGGAGGCCTATTCGGCCGCGCGCTTCCGCGAAGACGCGCAGCACGCCATCGCGGCCGTGCGCGCGCGCGGTCGACTGCCGCTGCTGGTGGGCGGTACGGGGCTCTATTTCCGCGCGCTGGAACAGGGGCTCGCGGTGCTGCCCCCGGCCGACCCGGCGGTGCGCGCGCGGCTCGCGGCGGAACTCGAGCGGGACGGCGCGGCGGCGCTGCATGCACGGCTCGCGGCGCTCGACCCGCAGGCCGCGGCGCGCATCCATCCCAACGATCCGCAGCGCCTGCTGCGCGCGCTCGAAGTCCATGCGCTCTGCGGCGCGACCCTCACTTCGCTGTGGAGCGCGGCGCAGCTCGCGCCCCATGCGGGTGAGATCGTCAAGCTGGTCATTGCCCCCACCGAGCGCGCCGCATTGCATCGCGACCTCGCCGCGCGCTTTCACCGCATGCTGGAACGGGGACTGGTCAACGAGGTGCGCGCGCTGCGCGACAATCCGCGCCTCACGGCGCAGGCGCCGGCCATGCGTTGCGTAGGATATCGGGAAGTATGGCGCTATCTGGACGGTGCATGCGCTCGCGGCGAGATGATCGAAAGGGGCATCGTCGCCACCCGCCAGCTGGCGAAGCGCCAGCTCACCTGGTTCCGGCGCGAAAGTGGTGCGCTGTGGCTCGACAGTCGCGATCCCGCACTGCTCGATCGCGCACTCGTGCGCATTGCGCAAGCGAGTCGTTTCCCTGCGCGGGGAAACTGATCTAGAGTACCGATGCACGTTTACAACAATGACCCACGAAGGCCATCCCGCAGCCGATGGCTCTCACCAGGCACCAACAACAACAAGGAGCAAGCCATGAGCAAGGGCCAGTCTCTGCAGGAACCCTACTTGAATGCTCTGCGCAAGGAGCGCGTTCCCGTCTCCATCTACCTCGTCAACGGCATCAAGCTGCAGGGGCAGATCGAGTCCTTCGACCAGTTCGTCATCCTGCTCAAGAATTCCGTGAGCCAGATGGTCTACAAGCACGCGATTTCCACCGTCGTGCCGGCGCGCAACGTGCGCCTGCCACGCGCCGAGACCGGCGAGGACGGCGATGGCGCCGAGGGCGACGGCGCGTGATGCGAGCGCTTCAGATTGTTTGAGCGGCCGGCGGGCGGCGACCGCGCCGTCCTCGTGCACGTGGTGCTGGGACAGGCCGCGGCCCAGGACGATGACCTCGAAGAATTCCGCGAACTGGTAAGCGGCGCGGGCGCCGAGTCCGTCGCCGTGATCCTCGCGCGCCGACCGGGCGCCGATCCCAAGTTCCTGGTCGGCAGCGGCAAGGTCGAGGAGATCGCGGCGGTGGTCAAGGCCGAACAGGCTGACGTCGTGATCTTCAACCACGATCTCTCGCCGGCGCAGGAACGCAATCTCGAACGCGCGCTGGAATGCCGCGTCATCGATCGCACGCGGCTCATCCTCGACATCTTCGCCCAGCGTGCGCGCTCCTTCGAGGGCAAGCTGCAGGTCGAGCTCGCGCAGCTGAAGCACATGTCCACGCGCCTGGTGCGCGGCTGGACCCACCTGGAACGCCAGAAGGGCGGCATCGGTCTGCGCGGACCGGGCGAGACCCAGCTGGAGACCGATCGCCGTCTGCTCGGCGCGCGCATCAAGCAGATCAACGAGCGCCTGGAAAGGGTCAAGGCGCAGCGCCAGCAGAGCGCCCGCGCGCGGCGCCGCGCCCAGCTCTCGACCGTGTCCATCGTCGGCTATACCAACGCCGGCAAGTCGACGCTCTTCAACACCCTGACCGGCCACGAGGTGTACGCGGCCGATCAACTGTTCGCGACGCTCGATACGACGCTGCGCACGCTCCGCGTGGCCGGCGAGCATCCCATCGTGCTGAGCGACACGGTGGGCTTCATCCGCCGCTTGCCGCCGGAGCTCGTCGCCGCCTTCCAGGCCACCTTGGACGAGACCCGCGACGCGCGCCTGTTGCTGCACGTGATCGACGCCAGCGCCGAGGATCGCGACCTGCGCATCGCCGACGTGCGCGAAGTGCTCGAACGCATCGGCGCCGCCAAGGTGCCGGTCATCGAGGTCTACAACAAGGTAGACAGGCTCGCCGACGTCGTGCCGCAGGTGGAGCGCGACGGCGAGGGCCTGGTCAGCCGCGTGTGGCTGTCGGCGCGCACCGGCGAGGGCGTGCCGTTGCTGCTCGCGGCGGTCGCCGAACACATCAACCTGCACAAGGCGCGGCGCTGGCTCAAGCTCGCGCCGGCGGCCGGGCGGCTGCGCGCCCAGCTCCATGCGATGGGCGCGGTGGCCGACGAAGTCGTGCTGCCGGACGGTGGCTGGCTGCTGGAGGTGACCTTGTCCGAAGCGCGCTGGCAGCAATGGCGGCGTGAGCCGGGCGTGACGGAACAAGTCATCGAAGTCGATGCGCGCGGCACGCTCGCGGAAGTCGACCTCGAATCCCTGCTGCGAGACCTCGCGCGCGAGTCCGAGACTGGCGTTCAGATTGAACAAGGGTAAGCCCGCCCGTACAATCGGCCCCTCACCTTCGCCCACAACCCTCGACGGAAAATCAATGGCCTGGAACGATCCGGACGGCAACGACCGCGACCCTTGGGGCGGTCGGCGCAACGAGCAGGGCCCGCCCGATCTGGACGAGGTGGTGCGCAAGATGCAGGAGAAGCTGTCGGCCTTGTTCGGCGGCAAGCAGCGTCCCCAGCCGCCCGCCGACAATGCCTTCGTATGGGCGGTGCTGGGCGTGGTGGTGCTGGGTCTCCTGGCCTGGGAGATGGTCTACCGCATCGATCCGGCGGAGCGCGGCGTGGTGCTGCGCTTCGGGCGCTACGTCTCGGTGCTGCAGCCCGGCCCGCACATCCGCTTTCCGCGGCCCATCGAAGAGGTGCGCAAGATCAACGTCGAGCGCATCGAGACCCTGACCGCCACCTCGTCCATGCTGACCAGCGACGAGAACATCGTCGACGTCGAAGTGGCCGTGCAGTACCGCATCAAGGATCCCGAGGCCTACTTGTTCCGCATCGCCGACCCGGACGTGTCCGTGCAGCGCGTGACCGAGTCGGCCATCCGCGACGTGATCGGCCAGAGCACGCTCGACTTCGCCATCACCGGCGGCCGCGCGGAGATCGCCGTGCAGTCCCAGGCGCAGATCCAGCAGATGCTCGACAACTACACCTCAGGCATCGCGGTGACCAGCGTGAACATGCAGCCGATCAAGCCGCCGGAGGAAGTGAAGGCGGCCTTCGACGACGCCATCAAGGCGCGCGAGGACAAGGAGCGCAAGGTCAACGAGGGCGAGGCCTACCGCAACGAAATCGTCGAGCGGGCGCAGGGCGAGGGCGCGCGCATCCGTCTCGACGCCGAAGGCTATCGCGAACGCGTCATCGCCCAGGCCGAAGGCGAGGCGCAGCGCTTCAATCAGCTGCTGACCGAGTACGAGAAGGCGCCGCAGGTGACGCGTGAACGTCTCTACCTCGAGACCATGGAGGAAGTGTTGACCAACACCACCAAGCTGCTGCTCGACAGCAAGGGCGGCGCCAACGTCACCTACCTGCCGCTCGACAAGCTGATCGGCAACGCCAACCAGGGCGGCGCGCCGGAGACCACCGACGCGGCACCCGAGCCGCCGGCCTACACGCCGACGGTGGAAGAGTCGTTGCGCGATCGGCGCATCGGCCGCACGCGCGTGGTGCGCTGACATGGCGTCCCGCATCGCTCTGACGGTATTCGCGGCCCTCGGCCTGATCTACCTGTGCTCCTTCCGCGTCTACGAGTACGAATTCGCGATCCTGACCCAGCTGGGCAAGATCCAGCGCGCCGACTACGAACCCGGCCTGCACTTCATGGTGCCGGTGTGGCAGGAGGTCAAGACCTTCGACAAGCGCCTGCAGACGCTCGACGCCGAGCCGCAGCGCTTCCTGACCGGCGAGAAGAAGGACGTGATCGTCGACTCCTTCGCGCGCTGGCGCATCAAGGACGTGGTGACCTTCTACAAGGCCACCGGCGGCGACGCCGGCCGCGCGGGCCTGCTCATCTACCAGATGATCAACGACAGCCTGCGCAGCGAGTTCGGCGAGCGCACCGTGCAGGCGGTGGTCTCGGGCGAGCGTGGCGCGATCATGAAGATCGTCACCGATACCGCCGACACCCGTGCCGAGCAGCTCGGCATGGAGATCGTCGACGTGCGCCTGAAGCGCATCGACCTGCCGACCGAGGTCAGCAGCACGGTCTACGAGCGCATGCGCTCGGAGCGCTCGCGCGTGGCGCGCGAGTTCCGCGCGCGCGGCGAGAAGGAAGCCATCACCATTCGCGCCGACGCCGACAAGCAGCGCACCATCATCGCCGCCGAGGCCTATCGCGACGCCGAGCAGACGCGCGGCGGCGGCGATGCGCGGGCGGCCGAGATCTACGCCGCCGCCTACGGCAAGAATCCCGAGTTCTTCGAGTTCTATCGCAGCCTCAACGCCTACAAGTCGAGCTTCAAGAGCAAGAACGACGTGCTGGTGTTGCAGCCGGATTCGGACTTCTTCAAGTACCTGCGCAAGCCCGAGGGCGGCTGAGGCGCGGCGCGCGCGGCCAGCCGATCATGGGACACGAATTCCTGGGCGCACTCGCGCTGATGCTGGTGTTCGAGGGCCTCATGCCCTTCGCGAGCCCGCCGGCCTACCGTCGCGCGGTGCAGTCGCTCGCCACGCTCGGCGACGGCGCGCTGCGCGCCGTCGGACTCGCGGCCATGCTCGCGGGTCTCTTCATGCTCTACGCCACGAGGTAGAAGGTGGCCGACGAAAAACTCTGGTTGCTGCCGGACGGCGTCGACGAGGTGCTGCCGCCGCGCGCGCGCGCCTTGGAAGACATGCGCCGGCGCCTGCTCGATCTCTGCGAGCGCTGGGGCTATGCCTACGTGGTGCCGCCGGTGGTGGAGTACCTGGACTCGCTCTTGTCGGGCATCGGCGAGGATCTCGATCTCCAGACCTTCAAGACCACCGACCAGCTGACCGGCCGCACGCTCGGCGTGCGCGCCGACATCACACCCCAGGTGGCGCGCATCGACGCGCACCGGCTGCCGACCGCCGCGCCCCAGCGCCTGTGCTACGTGGGGCCGGTGCTGCACACCCGTCCGGACAAGTTCGCCGGTTCACGCAATCCGCTGCAGTTCGGTGCCGAACTCTATGGCCATGCCGGCATCGAGGCGGACGCGGAGGTGATTCTCCTGCTGCTCGAACTGCTCGCGGCCGCCGGCATCGCGCCCGTCACCATCGAGCTCGGGCACATGGGACTGTTCCACGCGATCTGCGAGGAAGCGCATTTCGGTCGAGTGCGGGAGTCGCGCATCCTGGAGCGGCTCCTGATGAAGGACGAGAGCGGCCTCGCCGAGGCGCTGACCGGCGCCCCGCCGGAGGTGGCGCGCCACCTGCGCGCGCTCTTGGAACTGAACGGCGACGACGAGGTGCTCGGCCAGGCGCGGTCCGCGCTGACCGGCGCACCGGCCTCGGTCGGCCTGGCGCTGGACGATATCGAGCGGCTGATGGCCCTGGTACGCTCGCGCATGCCGGCGGCCGACATCCACCTGGATTTCGCCGAGTTGCGCGGGTACCGCTACCACACGGGCGTGATGTTCGCGGCCTATACCACCAGCATCGGGCGCGCCATCGCCTGGGGCGGTCGCTACGACAACATCGGCCATTCCTTCGGCCGCTCGCGACCGGCCACCGGCTTCAGCACTGATCTCAAAGTGCTCGCCTCGCTGGCGCGCGCTGCGCCGCTGGGCCTGCCGCGCATCTTCGCCCCGGCCGCGGACGATGACGCGCGGCTCGCCGCGATCCGCGACTACCGTGCCGCGGGCTACGTGGTGGTGGAGGGCCTGCCGGGCCAGGCGACCGGCGCGGCGGAGAGCGGCTGCCAGCAGGTGCTGGTGGCGCGCAACGGCCAC
Source organism: Gammaproteobacteria bacterium (assembly GCA_019747795.1). Taxonomy (GTDB): domain Bacteria; phylum Pseudomonadota; class Gammaproteobacteria; genus JADJYF01. Next base: position 10,542 of record JAIEQK010000302.1, read on the forward strand.
TGGCTGGTCGAAGACATCGAAACTTGAGTTACTCAGAGAGCAAGCGCGTGGGCAAGTCAGTCGTCGTAATCGGCTCCCAGTGGGGAGACGAAGGCAAGGGCAAGGTGGTGGACATGCTCACCGACCGCTGCGAGGCGGTGGTACGGTTCCAGGGCGGTCACAACGCCGGCCACACCGTGGTGATCGACGGCGAGAAGACCGTCCTGCACCTCATCCCCTCGGGCATCCTCCACGACGGCGTGGCCTGCCTGATCGGCAATGGCGTCGTGCTGTCACCCGAGGCCTTCATGGAAGAGATCACCATGCTCGAGACGCGCGGCGTGCCGGCGCGCGAGCGGCTGGTGGTGAGCCCCGCCTGTCCGCTGATCCTGCCCTACCACGTGGCGCTCGACCAGGCGCGCGAGAAGGCGCGCGGCGCCGCCGCCATCGGCACCACCGGCCGCGGTATCGGCCCGGCCTACGAGGACAAGGTCGCGCGCCGCGCGCTCCGGGTCGGCGACCTGCTGGCACGCGAGCGCTTCGCCGCCAAGCTCGGCGAGGTGCTCGACTACCACAACTTCGTGCTGGCGAATTACTACAAGGTCGAGGTGCTCGACTTCCAGCGCATCCTCGACGAGTCGATGCGCCACGCCGAGATCCTTGGTCCCATGGTCGGCGACGTCACCGAGATCCTCGCGCAGTACCGCGCGAAGAGCGCGAACCTGCTGTTCGAGGGCGCGCAGGGCACCCTGCTCGACATCGATCACGGCACCTATCCCTTCGTCACCTCGTCGAACACCACCGCCGGCTTCGCCGCCAGCGGCACGGGCGTCGGACCGCGCACCTTCGATTACGTGCTCGGCATCACCAAGGCCTACACCACGCGCGTCGGCTCGGGGCCGTTCCCGACCGAGCTGTTCGACGAGACCGGCGAGCATCTCGTGACCAAGGGCCACGAGTTTGGCGCGACGACCGGCCGGCGCCGGCGCTGCGGCTGGTTCGACGCGGTCGCGCTGCGTCGCGCGCAGCAGCTGAACAGCATCTCCGGCCTGTGCATGACCAAGCTCGACGTGTTGGACGGCATCGACGAGATTCGCATCTGCGTGGGCTACGAGACCGCCCACGGCGTGTCGCTGTCGGTGCCGACCGGCGCCGAGGCGATGGCCGAGGTGCGGCCGGTGTACGAGAACCTGCCGGGCTGGAGCGAGTCCACCGTCGGCATTCGGCGCTGGGATGATCTGCCGGCCAACGCGCGCGCGTATCTCGAACGCATCGCGGCCATCGCAGGCACGCCGATAGACATCGTATCCACCGGGCCGGATCGCGCCGACACCATCGTGCTGCGCCACCCCTTCGAGTAGCGCGCGCCTCGCCGCGCGAGGAGAGCTGCATGAGTTCGAGTCCCATCGCGCAACTGGCGGCGTGGCTCAAGGAGGCCGAGGCCCGCGAGCCGTCGGAGCCGGCGGCGATGTCGGTCGCGACCGTCGACGAGCACGGCCAGCCCTCGCTGCGCATGGTGCTGTTGCGTGGGCTCGACGAGCGCGGGCTCGTGTTCTACACCAACCTCGGCAGCCGCAAGGCGGCGGACCTGCGCGTCAATCCGCGCGTCGCCTGCTGCCTGCACTGGAAGTCGCTCGCGCGCCAGGTGCGCGTGGAGGGCCAGGCCGAACTCGTCAGCGACGCCGAGGCCGACGCCTACTTCGCCAGTCGTCCGCGCGACTCGCAGATCGGCGCCTGGGCTTCGAAGCAGTCCCAGCCGCTGGCGGGGCGCTTCGATCTCGAGAAGCGCGTCGCGCGCTACGCCGCCACCTACCTGGTCGGCGCCGTGCCGCGGCCGCCGTTCTGGTCGGGCTTCCGCGTCGTGCCGAATCGCGTCGAGTTCTGGGAAGAAGGACATTTCCGCCTGCACGAGCGCACCAACTGGGTGTTGGACGACGGCGCGTGGAGCAGCCACAAGCTGTTTCCCTGAAGCAATGCATGGCCGATTGAAATCGGCCCTACAACGGCACCTGTAGGTCGGGCTTCAGCCCGACATTCCATTCCAGGGCCGCCCTGCATGGCCGATTGAAATCGGCCCTACACCAGACCTGTAGGGCGGGTTTCAACCCGCCATTCACAGCCTTTATTCACTGCACGTAACAGCTCTTCACCGCCGCCGCGCCCTGCGTGCGCATCGCCTGGTATTTCTCCCAGAACGCCTGGTCGATGGCGCGCAGCGCCTTCGGGGTCTTGGCTTCGCGATAGCGGCGCAGCTGACCGGGGCCGCCGTTGTACGCCGCGTAGGTCGCGCGCGCCAGGCTGTGCGGATCGCCGGTCGCCTTGTCCTCGCGCTTGGCGACCGCGAAATCCACCAGGTAGTGCACCAGGATCTCGTTGCCGGCGCGCGCGTTGTAGTCGATGTCCGAGGCGAGCTTGCGCAGGTCGTACACCCCGCGCCACACGTACTGGTTGATCTGCATGAGGCCGATGGAGCCCGCCGACGAGCGGAGCGGTTCCAGTCGCCCGCCCTCGGCCACGTACTGTCGCCAGCAGGTCTCCTGCCACGCGGTCGCGCGCAGCAGCAGCCGGTGGATCTCGTGATGGGCGGCGGCCAGCTTGCCACGCTGCTGTTCATCGTGCGCCACCGTCTCGAGCAGCGCGTCGAGCGCGTCGATGTAGGCGTCCAGTTCACCGGCGCGTGGCACCCAGGCATTCAGCTTGATGAGTTCGCGGCGCTCGATGCGGGGCGGCGCGGCGGCCTGCGCCGACGCCAGGAACCAGTCTAGCCAGCGCGCCGCGGGCGGCAGCGGCGCACCGTCGCGCGGCAGTTCCGGCGGCAGACCCAGCAGTTCGCGCAGTTCGGGATCCACGCGCTGGTCGTACTCCAGCACCGCATCGTCCACGCTCGGCAGCAGCAGTCGCGCGAGCTGGCGCAGGGTGCGGCTGTCGATGGTCACGCCGAAGTTCGCGCCCGCCTGGTCCAGCGCGCGCAGCGCGTCGCCGGCGTTGATGAAGGCGAGGTAACGCAGCGCGTCTTCGCCGGGCAGCGCCTGCGCGCTCTCGGCCACGAGCGGCGCGAGTCGCGTCCAGGCGCGCACGAACAGCACGCGGACCGGGTCGGCCGCGAGCTGCTCCGCGCTCACGGCATCACGTAGTTCGTAGCGCGCCTCGACCAGCGAGTCCAGCAGGGCCGCGCGCAGCGCGGGCGAGGCGTCCGCGGCGATCGCCTTCACGAGCCAGGTGGCGAACGCGTCCCAGGCTTGCCACTGTCGATCCCAGGCGAGCATCTCGGCCGCGTCGAGCGGCGCGTGGGGCAGCGGCGGCAGCGCCGTCGGCGCGACCTCGGGCAGGTCCAGCGCGAGCGTCGCCACCAGGCCCTCGGGCCGACCCTCGGCGCGCGCCAGCCTGAGCATGCCAGCGGCCGCCTCGGCGAAGGTCGGGGCGCTTGCGAGCGCCTGCACGACGAGATCGCGGCTCGAACCCAGCATCGGTTCGAGTTCGACAGTGAAGCTCTCCAGGCGCGGCTGCACGGCCTGCTTGACCCAGTCCCACAGCACGCCGGGGACGCTGCTGCGCGCGCCGTCGGCGGCCAGCAGATCGGAATCGGCGACGCGAAAGGCGATGGCGGTGACGGTGTTGCCGATGTAGGCCTCCTCGCGCAGTTCCACCGTGCCGCGCCAGGTGAAGGGCAGCAGGCAGGTCGCGCCCGGCCCTGGCGTCCCGCCGCGCGCCTCGACCGCGAGCCGCACGCGCAGCCCGCCGCGTGGATGTGCGTCCACCCGCGGCCGGGCGAGGTGCAGCGCGTTGCAGCCGCTCGTGTCGCGGAGCGCCTCCAGCGACTGCTCGGGCCCGGTGAAGATCCGTTCGGCGAGCTGGCGCTGGATCAGCACATAGGGCAGGGTGACCGGCACTTCCAGCGGCGCGGCGCCGCTCGCGCCGCTGGCGAGCGCGAGCGCCAGCAGCAGCGCTCTCA
>JAIEQK010000034.1 GCA_019747795.1 Gammaproteobacteria bacterium
GAGCGCGCTCGCCGGCGGCATCGGCGGCTCCGGCACCACCGGCGCGACGGTCATCGCGGTGCGCTCGGGCGGCGCGCGCTGGGTCGCGGCGCTGATCGGCGTGCTGTTCCTGCTGCTGACGGCCTTCGCCGGCGACGCCGGGCGTGTGCTGCCCATCGGCGCGCTGGCCGGCGTCATCATCGCGGTCGCGCTGGACATCGCCGATCGCGACATCCTTGCCTGGGCGCGCCGTGGCCGCACTCGCCAGGAGGCGATGATCGCGGTGCTGGTCACCGTCATCACCGTCGGCTACGACCTCATCACCGCCATCGGCGCCGGCGTCGCGATCGCCATCCTGCTGTTCATCCGCGAGCAGGTGGCGGCACCCATCGTCGCGCGCCGCTCCACCGCGCGCGAGGTGCGCTCGCTGCGCGCGCGGCCCGAAGCCGAGCGCCAGCGCATCGAACAGCACGGCGAGCGCATCGTGCTGTTCGAGCTGCGCGGCAACCTGTTCTTCGGCACCGCCGACCGCCTGGTGGACGAACTCGGCGCGGCGCTCGACGGCCCGAACTGGGTGATCCTGCATCTGCGCAAGGTCACCGCCATCGACCTCACCGCCATCAAGCTGCTGCAGCAGATCGCGAACCGCCTGCAGGACGCCGGCGGCGAACTCGTGTTCTGCGAACTGCACGCGGAGGCCGGCATCGGCGAGAGTTTCGAAGACGCGCTCGGCGCGGTGAGCGACCGGCTGGCGAAACGGCCGGTCCGGACCTTCAATGGCCGCGACGAAGCGCTGGAATACGCCGAGGACGCGCTGCTGGACGCGCTCCAGCACGCCCATGCCCACGGCGACGCCCGCGTGCCGCTCGCGGCCAACGCCATCGCCCGCCACCTGTCGCCGGCGCAGGTGGAGACGCTCGAAGCGCGGCTGACCGCGCGAACGCTCGCGGCCGGCGCCACGCTGTTCGCGGAAGGCGAGCCCGGCGAAGAGCTCTACATCGTCGTCCGCGGCCGGGTCGAGATCCTGCTGCGCACCTCGGCCCATCACCACAAACGCCTGGCGGTGTACGGCGCCGGCAGCTTCTTCGGCGAGCTCGCACTCCTGAAACGCGGTCCGCGCGCCGGCCTCGCCGTGGCGGCCAGCGACACCGAGCTGCTGACGCTGTCGCTCGCCGCCTTCGAACGCCTCAAACGAGATGATCCCGCGCTCGCCATCGCGCTTCTGACCGCGCTCTGCGAGACCCTGGTCAACATCCAGCGCTGGTCGACCCGCGAGTTGCAACGCCTGTCCGAGTGGTGAATGCTCGCGGGCATCATCCACCACAGGGGAGCACATCCGTGGACGCAGCACAACGCAAGACAGCCATCAAGGACGCCTTCGCCGCCCTGGCCGACGGCAAGGGCGAGGTCCTGCTCGGCCTCATCGACGACGCGGTCGAATGGACCATCATCGGCAACACGAAATTCTCGGGCGTGTTCCGCGGCAAGACCGAGGTGCTCGAGCGCCTGCTCGGCCCGTTGAGCGCCCTGCTCGAAGGCCATCTGCACATCACGGTGGACAACGTGCTGGCGGACGGCGACTACGTGGTCGTACAGGGACGCGGCGCCTCGCGCACCGCCGCCGGCGGCACGTACAACAACACCTACTGCTGGGTGTACCGCTGGCGCGGCGACAAGATAGTCGCGCTCACCGAGTATCTGGATACGGAGGTCGTGACCGCCTCCTTCGGGCGCTAGCAGGCTCAAGAAAAACTACTGCGCTCGTCATTTTGCGTCCCGGCGGTGCTCGGAATCCTCACGTATCTCCATATACGCTGCGGTTCCTCCGCGCCGGCGGGACGCAAACTGCCATCGCTCGCGACGTTTTTCTTGAGCCTGCGAACGCTCAGGTGCGGGCGTCGAACTCCAGCGCGTCGCGGTAGGCGTGCCAGGTGGCGTGCCCGATCAGCGGCACGGTCACCACGAGACCCGCGAACCAGGTGATGAAGCCGGCCGCGATCGCCAGCACGATGATCGCGGCCCACAGCGCCATGACGCGCGGCTGACGCCGCATCAGCTGGAAGCTCACGATCATCGCCGTGATGGCGTCGGCGCGCGCATGGTCGCGCAGCAGCGGCAGCGCGACCGCCGAGGCGGCGAAGCTGAAGGCCGCGAGCAGCGCGCCGACCGCGAGATAGACGCAGACGAACACCCAGGCGTCCGGCGTGTGCAGCAGCCGGCCGAGCAGGTCGCCGAAGGACTCCACGCCTTCAGGAATGAAGAGCGCGATCAGAACCACCGACACGCGCATCCAGACCGCGAGCGAGAGCATGAGAATCAACGCGTAGAAGCCGATGGCCGGCAGGTTGTCGCGCCACGCGCTCAAGGTAGCGGTGAAGTCCGGCCGGCGTCCGGCCTCGAGCTGACGGCTGATGTCGTAGAGACCCACGGCCAGGAACGGCCCGATGAGCAGGAAGCCGGTGGTGAGCGCGAGCCCCGTCGCGCCGCCGTAGAAGGTGGTGAGCAGCCAGCCCATCAGCGCCAGCACCACGCCGTAGAACAGGCTCGGTCCGGGCGCCGCCAGCATGTCGTGAAAGCCGCGATTGACCCAGCGCAGCGGCGCCGTCTCGTCCAGCGCGCGCAGCCGCGGCCAGTCGAAGCCGGTCCCCTGTGCGTGCCCATCGCCCAGCGCCGCTTCGCCGAGCGGCTCGAGTTGCTCCGGTACCATGGCGCTCCCCTCAGTCACCACGCAGGCCGTCGATACTGGGCGGCGCGGCGCGGCGGCGTCAAGACCAGTTGCCACAGATCGAGGCCGCGCGCGCGGAACACGCCGGCGAACATCAAGAGGTAGTAGCGCCACAGGCGCGCGAAGCGCGGCTCGAACTGGGCGGCGAGCGCGGGCCACGCAGCATTGAAGTTGTCATGCCAGGCCATCAGCGTGCGGTCGTAGTCCGCCCCGAAGGCGTGCCAGTCCTCGATGCGGAACAGGTCCTGCGTGCCCGCCACCAGGCGCGCCGCGGTGGGCACCTCGCTGTTCGGGAAGATGTGCGCCGTGACCCAGGGATCGATGCCGGAGCCCGCGCGCGGCAGGCCGATGCTGTGCAGGAGGAACAGGCCGTCGTCCACCAGGCAGTCGCGCACGATTCGGAGGTAGCGCCGGTAGTTCCGTCGTCCGACATGCTCGAACATGCCGATGGAGACCACGCGATCGAAGCGACCACGCAGTTCCCGGTAATCGCCGAGGAGGATGTGCACTGGCAGTCCGCGGCAGACGCGTCGCGCGACCTCCGCCTGTTCACGCGAGATGGTGATGCCGGTAACCTCGACGCCGTGGCGCTCGGCGGCGTAGGCCGCGAACGATCCCCAACCGCAGCCGATGTCCAGCACGCGCATGCCGCGCTTGAGCTCGAGCTTGCGACAAACGAGTTCGAGCTTGTGCTCCTGGGCGTCGGCGAGCGTGGTCGCATGCGCCCAGTAGCCGCAGGAATACACCAGGCGCGGATCGAGCATCGCGCGGTAAAGCGAGAACGGCAGGTCGTAGTGCTGCTCGCCCACGCGGCGCGCGGCCGCCGGCCGCTGCCAGTTCGCGACCGTGGCGAACAGGCCGAGCAGGCGCTTGGGGACGTTCCATGCACGGGTGTCGACGCGGGCGCGCACCAGCCTGGCGAAGAACTGATCGAGACAGTCGGCGTCCCACCAGCCCGCGACATAGGCGTCCCCCAGTCCGCGCGTGCCCGCCAGCAGCAGACGCCGCCAGAGCCGCGGCTCGTGCACGCGCATGTCCCACGGCAGTGGACCGTCGATGCGAATGCCCGCGCTCGCCAGCAGGCGCGCATAGGGCGCTTCGAGGAGGGACCGGCCGCGTCCATGCCAGGAGGGTCGAAACCCGCCGCCGGGCCGCGTGACGACGTCGGCCATGGCTCACACCTCGCGAGCGGGCGCCGGTGGGCGCCGCTCGATTGTGTGAGCCTGGCAGGCCTGCCGCCCTGACCGAGGTCAGGACGGCGGTGTCGCGCTCAGGCCTTGGCGCGCGCCGCGAGCCACTGCTCGAGGTCGTCGGCGCCGCCGATCAGCGCACCGTTGATGAAGACCTGGGGAAAGGTCTTGCGACCGGTCACCGCGCGCAGCGATCGATCGGTGTAGTCGCGGTTCAACACCATTTCCTCGAACGCGATGTCGGCCTGCTCGAGCGCCTGCTTGGCGCGCGCGCAGTGCGGACAGCCCTTGCGCGAGAAGATGGCGGCGTCGAGCGGCTTCGGCGCGTCGGGCGCGAGCCAGGCGAGCATGGTGTCGGCGTCCGAGACGTCGAAGGGATCGCCCGGCTTCTCGGACTCGATGAACATCTTCTCGATCACGCCGTCACGCACCAGCATGGAATACCGCCACGAGCGTCGCCCGAAACCCAGGTCCTCCTTGTCCACCAGCATGCCCATGCGATCGCTGAACTCGCCGTTGCCGTCGGGCAGGAAACGGATGTTCCAGGCCTGCTGATCCTCCTGCCACTCGTTCATCACGAACGCGTCATTGACCGACACGCAGACGATCTCGTCGACGCCGTGCCTGGCGAACTCACGCGCGAGCTGGTTGTAACGCGGCACGTGGGACGATGAGCACGTGGGCGTGAACGCGCCGGGCAGCGAGAACAGCGCGACGGTGCGCCCCTTGAAAATCTCGTCGCTGGTGACGTTCACCCAGTCCGACCCGCGACGGGTGCGAAAGGTGACGTCGGGGACGCGGGTGCCTTCTTTGTTCTGCAACATGGGGAGCGCTCCTCTTTGCGAATCTGACGTGGCGAAGCCCGGCGAGAGTCGCGGGCGCTTCGATGTGTTGCGAGGCACTCTATGGGGTCGGGGCAGGCGCGTGAATTGGATTTTTTCTCGAGAGCTTATAGGCGGACACTATCTCTTACCGAAGCGCGAGGCCGCGCGGTCAGCACGCCCCTTCGACCCTGGCTCGCTGGCGAAGGGACTGCGCCCCTGGGCGCCCCCAGCGGGGTGCGTGGCGCGTCGGTCGATTTCCATGCGGCGTGCGACCGCCGATCCGTCATCGGATCGAACGAGACGAAGCTTGTCGCGGAGCGCGACGTCTCTCAGGAGTCGATCAGGACGGGCGCGACGTTGCCCAGGACGCGGATCAGGGCAGGTAGACGATTCGTGCCGGTCTTGACGAACAGGCCGCGAATCTGGGTTCTGACGGTAGAGATGGCCACGCCCCGCGCCGCGGCCACGGAAGCAGGCGTCGCACCGTTCAGCAAGGCGATGGCGAGCTCGGCCTCGCGAGGCGTGAGTCGAAAGAGGTCGCGCAACGTGGCGGCACGCGGCGCCTTGTCCATCGCGTTGAGCACGATCAGCGCCTTGCGCGGCGTGGTCGCCAAATCGGTAAACATCTCGGCGCGAATGGGCATCACCATCGCCGAGGCGACACCGGACTCGGGGCTTCGTCCCAGGGAAATGTTCGACGACTGGCCGTGGGCGAGCGCCCTGTTCACCGCCGCTTGCAGTTCCGCGCTCTGCTGGGTGTCGCCCGCCACTTCCACGGCGCCTCGGCGCAGACGTAGGGGGCGGCGCGCGCTCAGGGCCTCGTTCGCGGAGCGGTTCAGGAAACTCGGTCGCAGGTCCTGCCCGACGATCAGCAGGGCCGCCGGCCATGCATCGAGGCACGCCAGGCCCTGCCGAGCTGTTGAGCGCAGCGTGGCCGCGGCGAAGAAGTTTCGACTCGCGGTCGCGAGATGAGGTGTGAGGAGGTCCAGCATGCGGCGATGCGTCCCCGCCATCGGTTCCTGGTCGAACCCTCGGCTGAGGCCCATGTAGGCCAAGGCCCCGACGCCTGACTCACACGCATGCCGGACAACCACCGCAGGTTCGCCGGTCTCAGGAAATCGTTGAAGAACTCGTTCCGGCCGAGCGCGCGCGGCGTCGTCCACTCGTGACAGTGCATCCAGGTCCCCGGCCGGGCGCGATCGGTCAGTTCACGACGGTAATCCAGGTTGGCGTAGTGACTGGTGTAGGAGGCGCGCGCCGCCTCGATCTGAGGTTCGCAGGCCGCGGGGCTCTGGCAGACGCTGAAGGGGACGTTCCTTTCGGCAACGTCCCACAGGAAGAAATGCGCGGCGCGCACGTCGAAGAGTTCGACGGCGGAGCGCAAAGCGGGCTGCCACAGACTTGCGTCCAAAGCCGCTCCATGCAGATCGGCGATGAGGCTGTGAAACCGCGCTTCCTTGTCCATCGTTCTTTCCCTGCGGCCGGATACGGCCAGGCACCAGGCAATAACGTGACCTCGCGCACCGTTGGGACTCGACAGCCGCGAAACAAGACAGCTGTCGGGCACCGGCACGCGGTGGAGGGAACTCGCACGGGCGGCGAGCCCTGGCCAGGAGATTCTACTTGCCCATCCGCGCTTGCCAAGCGCAGCCTGGGCGGGTGGCGCTCGACCATGCGGCGGTCGGATGGCCGGCACTCGAACTCGACCGGATCCGCTGAGGCCATGGCCGAGCAGGGACCCGGCTGTCTTGCTGAGAGCCTCCATTCACCGCGCGCAACCAGGTGCGAGCGGCGCTGATCGCGACCGGCACCCATCGACAGGTGGACGTGCTGCGCCTGGCCGCGGCGTTGCCCGCCGCCCAGGCGCGCGAGGACTGACACCCGAGTGCGCCGTGAAATGGGCAACGGGCCGGCGGCATCCCTTTCACCGGCCCGTGCCCGGCCATACCTGGCCGAAGCGTCGTCCCTGAGACCGTGCGCCTTCGATCACGCTAAGGCACTGCGATCGATGGCGAGATCGATCAGCAGCGACGCGCCACCGAGTTCGTACTGGGCATAGGTGTTGCCTCCCAGCATCACATCGTCGCCCTGCTGCCAGCCGAGTCCCGCGTTCACCGCCGAAGAAGCGCCGCCGTCCACCACTAGGAGGTCCGTGTCGGAGAGGTTCAGCAGGGCATTCACATCGAGCACCAGGGTGTTGCCCTGGTCCTGCAGATCCAGGCGTTCGATGGATGTGAGCGCATGGGCGCCGGTCAGATCGAGGACGGTGTTGAATGCGTCGAAGCGCGCTGTGTCCGTGCCGATGCCGCCGTCGACGACCATATCGCTGGTGCCGAAGATGAGAGTGTCATCACCCTGCTCTCCATACATGGCATCCCCGCCGCCGGAGCCGTCCAGCAGATCGTTGCCACCGAAGCCGTAGAGCGTGTTGACCGCGCCGTTGCCGCGCAGGTAGTTGTCGAGCGCGTTGCCGTAGCCGACCAGACCGGCCGCGCCTTCGAGCAGCAGGTTCTCGACGTTCTCGCCGAGGGTGTAGAAGTCGAGCGACGTGACCACTGTATCAATGCCCGCATCAGCGGCTTCCACCACCACGTCCCCGACGTCCTCCACGTCGTATAGGTCGTCGCCGGCCTCGCCGAACAGGCTGTCGTTGCCGCCCTTGCCGTAGAGGTAGTCGTTGCCGTCGCCCCCGGAGAGCGTGTCTCCGAAGCTGCCGCCGTAAAGCTGGTCGTCGCCGTCTTCGCCGTAGAGGGTGTTGCCGTCGTTGTCGGAGTAGTCGAAGTTGCCGGCGAGGAGGATGTCCCCGCCGTCACCGCCGTGGAGCACGTCGGCGCCCAGTCCACCGACCAGCACGTTGGCCTGCGCGTTCCCGGTCAGCACGTTGCCGAACTGGTTGCCGGTGCCGTTCAGGGCGGCGCCGGCGAGGACCAGGTTGTCCAGCGCCGCGCCGAGCACATAGTCGATGGAGGACACCACGGTCTCGACGTCCGCGCCCTGGGACTCGAGGATGACATCGCCCGCATCGTCCACCACGTAGGAGTCGTTGCCGAGACCGCCCTGGAGGGTGTCCGCGCCCGCGCCGCCATTCAAGAGGTTGTCGGCGCTGTTGCCCACCAGGGTGTTGGCGAACTCGTTGCCGGTGGCGTTGATGTTCCCGACTTCCGCGAGTTCGAGCCGCTCCACGTGCTGCCCGGCCGCCAGCGCATAGCTCACCTCTGCGCGGATCGTGTCGAAGCCCTCACCCTCGGCCTCCAGCACGCTGTCCGCGTTGCCGTCGACCAGGTAGAGGTCGTCGCCGAGGCCGCCCGAGAGCAGGTCCGTGCCCCCCGAGCCCTCCAGGGTATCGTTGCCTTCAAGGCCGAACAGCGCATTGTCCGCGCCGTTACCGCGCAGGTAGTTGTCGAGCTCGTTACCAGAGGCGGTGAGCGCGCCGCCGCCGAAGAGCAGCAGGTCTTCGACGTTCGCGGGCAGCACGTAGTAGTCGAGCGTGGTCTGCACGGTGTCGCGTCCCTGCCCGACCGCCTCCACCACCACGTCGCCGGCGTCCTCGATATCGTAAAGGTCGTCGCCAGCTTCACCGACCAGGCTGTCGTTGCCGCCCTTGCCGTAGAGGTAGTCGTTGCCCTCTCCACCCACCAGCGTGTCGGCGACGGCGCCGCCGTAGAGCTGGTCATCGCCGCCGTCGCCGTAGAGGGTGTTGCCGGCGTTGTCGGAGTAGTCGAAATTGCCGGCGAAGAGAATGTCGCTGCCCTCGCCGCCGTGGATCACATCCACGTCCAGGCCGCCCACCAGGATGTTGTCCTGGCCGTTGCCGGTCAGCACGTTACCGGACTCGTTGCCGGTGCCGTTGACGGCCGTGCCGGTGAGAACGAGGTTGTCCAGCGCCGCGCCGAGCACGTAGTCGATGGAGGCCACCACGGTCTCCACGTCCGCGCCCTGGGACTCGAGGATGACATCGCCCGCATCGTCCACCACGTAGGAGTCGTTGCCGAGACCGCCCTGGAGGGTGTCCGCGCCCGCGCCGCCATTCAAGAGGTTGTCGGCGCTGTTGCCCACCAGGGTGTTGGCGAACTCGTTGCCGGTGCCATCGATGCTGCCGGCATCGGCCAGCTCGAGCCGTTCGATATACTGGCCGGCCGTCAGCGTATAGCTCACCTGGGCACGGACCGTGTCCGTGCCCTCGTCGGCCGCTTCGAACACCACGTCGGTGGTGTCGTCGACGAGGTAGGTATCGTCACCCACCCCGCCCGACAGCACATCCGAGCCGCCCGAGCCCTCCAGCGTGTCGTTGCCGCCGAGGCCGAAGAGGCTGTTGTTCGCGCCGTTGCCGCGCAGGTAGTTGTCGAGCTCGTTGCCCGTGCCTGTGAGACCCGCCTGGCCGAGCAGGATCAGGTCTTCGACGTTGGCGCCGAGGACGTAGTGGTCGAGCGCGGTCTGCACCGTGTCGTGGCCGGCATCGGCCAGTTCGTTGACCACGTCGCCCACATCCTCGACGTCGTAGAGATCGTCGCCCGCCTCGCCGAACAGGCTGTCGTTGCCGCCCTTGCCGTAGAGGTAGTCGTTGCCGTCGCCCCCGGAGAGCGTGTCGCCGAAGCTGCCGCCGTAAAGCTGGTCGTCGCCGTCTTCGCCGTAGAGCGTGTTGCCGTCGTTGTCCGAGTAGTCGAAGTTACCCGCGATTAGAATGTCGCCGCCCTCGCCGCCGTGCAGCACATCGCCGCCCAGGCTACCGACCAGCACGTTGGCCTGCGCGTTGCCTGTCAGCACGTTGCCGAACTGGTTGCCGGTGCCGTTGACGGCTGAGCCGGTGAGCACGAGATTGTCCAGAACTGCAGACAGCACGTAGTCGATGGAGGACTCGACGGTCTCGGTGTCGGCGCTTTGGGACTCGACGATCACATCGCCGACGTCGTCCACCACGTAGGTGTCGCTGCCCAGGCCGCCCTGCAGCGTGTCCGCGCCGAGACCACCGTCGAGGCGGTTGTTGCCCTCGGTGCCGATCAGCCAGTTGACGAGCTCGTTGCCGGTTGCATTCGTATGCAGTGTCGGGCCGCCCGCGGTGAGTTGCAGCAACTCGATTTCACTGCCCCCAGCGAGGGCGTAGCTCACGCGGCTGTAGACGGTGTCCTGACCTTGCCCCAAGGATTCGAAGGTCAAGTCGAGAGCATTGTCGACGTAGTAGACATCGTCGCCCAGGCCGCCGAACATGCTGTCCCCGCCCGCACCGCCATCCAGACTGTCGTTGCCCTCACGGCCCTCGAGCAGGTTCTGGCCGCTGTTGCCGAGGATCGCATTGTTCAACGCGTTGCCGGCGCCGCCGATCGCGGCAGTGCCAGTCAGGGTGAGATACTCGACCTCACCAGCATCGGCCAGATCGAAATCGACAGACGACTCCACCTGGTCCTGGGTGCCGGCACCTGCGGCCTCGAAGACCGTGTCACCGACGTTGTCGACGATGAAATAGTCATTGCCCGCGCCACCGAACATCAAGTCAGCCCCGACGCCGCCATCGATGAAGTCGTCGCCGTCGAGCCCGGAGAGTGTGTTGTTACCGGCGTTGCCTCGCAGCGCGTTGTCGAGGCTGTTACCGGTGCCGGAAACGTTGCTCGTGCCGAGCAGCGTGAGGTTTTCAACCTCGGCGCTGAGCGTATGTGCGAGTGCGGTCTCGAGCCGGTCCACGCCGCCGAATGTCGACTCCACGACGGTATCGCCCAGATCATCCACCCGGTAGACGTCGTTGCCGGCGCCGCCTTCCAGCCAGTCCGCGCCGGCACCGCCGTCCAGGAGATTGCTGCCGGCATTGCCGATGAGGGTATTGGCGAGGGCATTGCCGGTGCCGGAGAGGTTGCCGTTGCCGGTCAATACCAGGTTCTCGACGTTCGCCGCGAGCGCGTGGGAGACGCTGGCGTAGACCAGGTCGATGCCTTGGTTCAGCCCCTCGGTGATGGTTTCACCGAAGTTGTCGATGATGTAGACGTCGTTGCCGTCACCGCCGATCAGCGTGTCCACGCCTGCGCCGCCATTCAAGACGTTGTCGGCGCCGTTGCCCACCAGGGTGTTGGCTAATTCGTTGCCGGTCGCGTTGATGCTGCCGGCCTCCGTGAGTTCCAGGTGCTCGATGTGCTGCCCGGCCGCCAGTGCGTAGCTCACCTGCGCACGGACCGTGTCGAAGCCCTCCGCCTCCGCCTCCAGCACGCTGTCCGCGCTGTCGTCGACCAGGTAAAGGTCGTCACCCACGCCGCCGGACAGGACATCCGCGCCGCCCGAGCCTTCCAGGGTGTCGTTCCCGCCGAGACCGAAAAGACTGTTGTTGGCGCCGTTGCCGCGCAGGTAGTTGTCGAGTTCGTTGCCCGAGCCGGAGAGGCCCGCCCCACCGGCCAGCAGAAGGTCTTCGACGTTGGCGGTCAGCACGTAGTTGTCGACCGTGGTCTGCACGGTGTCATGCCCCGCATCGGTGGCTTCCACCACCACGTCACCTGCATCCTCGACGTCGTAGAAATCGTCGCCGGCTTCGCCGTACAGGCTGTCATCGCCACCCTTGCCGTAGAGGTAGTCGTTGCCGTCGCCACCGGCGAGGGTGTCGCCGAAACTGCCGCCATAGAGCTGGTCGTCACCGCCATCGCCGTAGAGGGCGTTGCCGACGTTGTCGGAGTAGTCGAAGTTGCCAGCGAACAGGATGTCGCCACCGTCGCCGCCGTGAAGCACGTCGCCCCCGAGCCCGCCCACGAGAGCGTTGTTCTGGGCATTACCGGTCAAGTGGTTCCAATACTCGTTGCCCACGCCGTTGATTGCAGCACCAGTGAGCACGAGGTTGTCGAATGCCGTGCCAAGCACGAAGTCGATGGAGGACTCAATGGTCTCGACGTCGGTGCTCTCGGACTCGACGATCACGTCACCGGCGTCGTCGACGACATAGGTGTCACTGCCGCCGCCGCCCTGCAGCACGTCCGCCCCCGCGCCGCCGTCCAGGCGGTTGTCGAACTGGGAACCGATGAGGGTATTGGCGAACTCGTTGCCCGTGGCGTTGAGATTGAAAGTGGAGGCATAGGTCGCAAGATCGACGGTCTCGACCTCGCTGCCGGCCGCCAGCGTGTAGCTCACCTGGGCGTAGACGATGTCGTTGCCGCCGCCGGGCAGTTCCAGCACCAGGTCGCCGGCGTCTTCGACGATGTAGCTGTCGTCGCCGTCGGCCCCCAAGAGGGTGTCATCGCCGCCGTGGCCGATCAGCAGGTTGGCATTGGCGTTACCGGTGATGTAATTGGCGAGCCCATTGCCGACGGCGTTCACCGCCGCGAGGCTTTCCAGCAGCACGAGGTTCTCGACGTTGGCGCCGAGCGTGAAGGACACGGTGCTGTTCACCAGGTCGATGCCGGCGTTCGCGGCTTCGGTCACCGCATCGTCCACGTCGTCTACGAGGTAGACATCGTTGCCGGTGCCGCCGTGCATGGCATCCGCCCCAGTGCCACCGTCCAGCGTGTCGTTGCCGCCGTTGCCGAACAGCGTGTCGTTCCCGCCGTCGCCGAGCAGGATTTCGCTGGTGGCGTTGCCGGTAAAGGTCTCGGGCGCGGCGGTGCCGGGCAGGGTGGGGGCGTCGACCACGGTCAGGGTGAAGGTGTCGAAGGTCGTGGCACCCGAGATGTCGATGGCCGTGATCCTGATCGCGAGGCTGCCCACCTCGCCCGCGCCGGGCACACCGCTCAACGTACGGGTGGCGTGATCGAAGCTGAGCCAGGCCGGCAGCGGCGAGCCGTCGGCGAGACTGGCGGTGTAGACCAGCTTGTCACCCTGGTAGCGGTCGGGGTCGACGAAGGCGTTCAGCGGCACCTGCACGCTGAAGGCCGCGGCGAGCGCCACCACCTGGTCGTTCACCGGCGTGACCAGCCGCGGAGCGTCGTTCACGAAGGGTGGCGCAATAAGCGTGATGGACTGTGGATTCGAGCTCTCGGTGGGCGCCTGGATGTCATGGACGCGGTAGGTACCCTGGGCCGTGCCGTCGGTGATCCAGAGATCGTGGCCGCTGATGCCGTCGTTGGCGGTGAACATCACGCGGCCGTCGCCGAGCGCACGGAATCCGTAGGGTTCCGAGCCGAGGGCGCCGGGGCGGAGGTCAATGACGTGGGTGCCGGCGCTGGTGCCGTCCGTCACCCAGAGTTCGCTGCCGTTGACGGGATCCGTTGCGCTGAATACGGCCAGGCCGTTGGCCAACACCGTGAAGCTACCCGGAGCCGAACTGGCGGTGCCAGGAGCGATGTCCTTTAGGAACTGGGTGCCGGCGCTCGTGCCGTCCGTCACCCACAGTTCTCGGCCGTGGGCGGAGTCGTTCGCGCTGAAAAGGATCTGGCCATTGGGCAACACCGTGAAGCCGCCTGGAGACGAACTTCCCGCACCGGGAACGATGTCCGTAACCAACTGCGTGCCGGCGCTGGTGCCGTCCGTCACCCACAGTTCTCGGCCGTTGATCGGGTCGGTCGCGCCGAACAGGATCTGGCCATTAGGCAACACCGTGAAGCCGGCTGGAGACGAACCGACCGAACCTGGGGCGATGTCCTTCAGCAACTGCGTGCTTGCGCTCGAGCCGTTCGTCACCCACAGTTCCTGGCCGTTGGCAGAGTCGAACGCGCTGAACAGCACCTGTCCATTGTTGGGCAGCACCGTGAAGCCAGACGGAGACGAGCTATCACGCCCTGGCGCGATGTCCTTCAGCAACTGCGTGCCTCTGGGAGTGCCATCCGAGACCCAGAGTTCTCTACCTAGGTAGATGCTGAAAAACCCCGACGACGTAAAGTCGGATGCACTGAAGATCACTTGCCCGAAAGGCGTGGGGGTGAATTCGCCGGGATTCGAACTGCCCGACCCGACGTCGATGTCCTTGAGCCTGAACGTTCCGGCGCTCGTGCCGTTCGTCATCCACAGTTCAAAGCCACTGGTGGGGTCATACGCGTTGAACAGGACCTGGCCCGAGGGCAGAACTCTGAAGTTACTAGGCAAGGAACTGTCCGCCCCGGGATTGAGATCCAGAAGCAACTGCGTGCCTGCGGTGGTGCCGTCGGTCACCCAGAGCTCTCGGCCGTTGACGGGGTCATACGCGCTGAAAAGCACCTGGCCATTAAGAAGCATTGTGAAGCTGTTTGGAGACGAGGAATTCGTCCCGGGAACTAAGTCTTTCAGCAAGTGGGTCCCCGCGCTTGTGCCGTCGGTTACCCATAGTTCCTGGCCGGAGGCGGAATCGTGCGCGGCAAACAGCACCCTTCCATCGGCCAGTTCTGTAAGGCCGCCGATGTTCGCGCTGGAATAGCTATTCACATCTGTCAGCAACCGTGTGCCGGCGCTCGTGCCGTCCGTCACCCACAGCTCTCGGCCGTTGGTGGGGTCGACTGCGCTGAACAACACCTGGCCATTGGGCAACGCCGTGAAGCCGCCTGGAGACGAGCCATTCGTCCCGGGCATGATGTCCTTCAACAACTGCGTGCCGGCGCTCGTGCCGTCCGTCACCCACAGCTCTTGGCCGTTCGTGGGGTCGACTGCGCTGAACAACACCTGGCCATTGGGCAACGCCGTGAAGCCGCCTGGAGACGAGCTATTCGTCCCGGGCATGATGTCCTTCAACAACTGCGTGCCGGCGCTCGTGCCGTCCGTCACCCACAGCTCTTGGCCGTTCGTGGGGTCGACTGCGCTGAACAACACCTGGCCATTGGGCAACGCCGTGAAGCCGCCTGGAGACGAGCTATTCGTCCCGGGCATGATGTCCTTCAACAACTGCGTGCCGGCGCTCGTGCCGTCCGTCACCCACAGCTCTTGGCCGT
>JAIEQK010000174.1 GCA_019747795.1 Gammaproteobacteria bacterium
CCGGCGCCGTAGCCGGGTGAGCCGTTCGATGCGGCGCGCGGCGCCGCGCCCTGGGTCTGCGGACCGGCACAGCCGATCAGGCCGACGGAGAAAGCCGCGGCGACGCATGCTGCGAGCACGCCCGGCGCGGGACTGGCGATTCTTTTCATGTCTTTCATCCTTGTGATGCTCATGAACTCGACGTGGTGGGACCCGCCGTCCTTGACGAACGGCGATCGCTGCCTCACTGGTAGACGATGTCGTCCGCGCCGCTCTTCTGGAACTTGTACTCGTTGCCCCACACGATCGCGCCCGACTCCATGTCGGTCATCTCGAAGGTGACCTGGGTCAGGCGCTGCACCGCGCCGGTGTTGAGGTTCTTGCCGTTCAGCTGGTGGATCGCGCCGGTGAGCTTGAAGTCCACGCCGGCCATCGCCTGGGTGAGGCCGGTGGTGCCGACGTCGGTCGCGCCGCCGCGCTTGGCGTCCCGCGCGTTCTGCACCATGCCGGCGTGCGCATAGTCGAGAAACACCATCCGTCCCTGGCTCGCGCGATTGAGCTTCACGCGCAGCGAGTCGGTGATCATGCTCTTGTCCATGGCCTGGAAGCCCTTGTTCACGAACTCGCTGTCATCGAGCACGATGCGTGGGGCGACGCTGCGCGCCGCGATGGGCGGCGTGGCGAGCAGATCGCGCGCCATGGTGTCGACCATGCCATCGATGTCCTGCGATTCGACGCCGACACCCGCCACCGGGCCCTGCACGCCGACGTCGACATAGGTCGCGGGCTGGGCGACATAGCGCGCCGCTTGCGGCGAAGTACAGGCAGAGGTAATCGCCGACGCGACGACGAGGGTCATTGTGATCGCTCTGTTCATGCTGCTTGTCCTGCTGAGTCGAAGTTGTGGCCTTGCACGGAGAGCGGCATGAAGCCCGCTCGCGGGATGCGAACTTAACCCCGCCGAGGCGCGGCTTTGAATCGTCTGAGTGGACATTCGTCGAGACTTTTTCACGTCGCGCGTCCCGCGGCACACGCACCGGCACCGGTCGCGACGCATCGTTATCGCAAAACTCGATCGCGCGCATGTGTGTATGGCCACACATGAAGGGCGACATCGACGCGTCGTGCATAAATCACCGTGCACCCATTTGGGAGCAGCGCGGCACGCGAGGTGCGGCTAGCTTTCGCGGGCGGACATCGAGATCCGAAGGGAGCCCACCATGGAAGAACACGACGAATCGCAGCGCTCCGCCTCACGCACGAGTCGAAGCGCGCCACGCAGTGCGCGCGGACGGGGTCTCGTCACGCTGGTCTTGCTGGGGCTGGCGTGGTTGCCATCCGTCTACGCCACCAGCGTGAGCCTCACCGGCACCTATGGTTATCGCAACTGGAACGCCACCAGCGTGGTGCTGCACGCGGATCGCATCGAGAACAACGAGAGTGGCGGCACCTCGGGCACGTTGTACCTGGAACTGTGGGCCTGCAATCGGCCGAGCCTGCCGGCCGATTGCTATGACGTGGCGTCCTATCGACTCGGGGAACTGGAAGGCGGTTACTACTACTACGACGTCAGCTCCGGCACCATCTCCGCGCGACAACCGCCCGACGGCGTGTACAACATGATCCTTGCCGTAGTGGAGTACCCGGCGCTGAACACCGCCGTCACCTTCGGCGCGCTGAGCGGCACCGTGACCATCGGCAATGGCGGCGGCAACCCTGTCACCCCCCCGCCGCTGGACGTCGACGACTTCGGCAACTCGCGTACGCGGGCCTTTCCCATGGGCCTGAACGCGCGCCTGAACGGGCGCATCCACAGCGCGAGCGACGTTGACTACTTCCGCTTCAAGCTCGGTCGTCGGGGGCGCCTGCGGCTCAGCACCGCCGGCAGGCTGGACACGGTGGGCACGCTGTACTCCTCGCGTGGCACTCTGCTGACGACCGCGGACGACAACTGCGGCAACGGCACGCGCAACTTCTGCATCAACAGGACGCTGGGTGCGGGCACCTACTACCTGAAGGTGGACGGCTTCCGTACGAACACCGGCGCCTACACCTTGCGGTCGTCGTTCCGATGAGCGGCATCAGGCACCTCGCCGGGTGGGCGCTTCTGCTGGGACTGTCGCTGACGGGCGGTTGTGGGGATGGCGAGCACAACGCCGCGGGCGCGAGCGCTGGCGCGGTGGCGACAACAACGCCTACCGCGCCCTCCACGCTGAAGGAGATGGCGGTCGCGCCGCCCGCTGCGCATACCGCCGCGCCGCCCATGCCCACGCCACACCGGGCGGCGCCCGTGACCACGGGCGCACCGGTCGCCGCCATCCCGCCGAGTGTGGGCGCCCCGATCGGGGACTCCAGTGTAGAAAGCGACATCACGGGTTTCGAACAGGTTTTCGCGCGCGAAGCGAACGACGGCGGCTGGGCCACGCGAACCGCCGCGCGCCTGCGATCGGTGACGAGCGGGTCGGCGCGCTATGCGTCGATCAGCCACGACCTCGTCGATTGCAAGCAGACGGTGTGCAAGCTCGCGCTCGGCTACGACGATCCGCGCGTCTTCGAGGACTACGTCGCGGCCCTGCTCGAGGCGATGAAAGACGAACCAGGCGGCGCGCTGGAGTTCGACCAACACCGCGAACTGGGGGGCCGCTGGGCGGTGACGGCCTACCTCACGCGGTCAGTCGAATCGACCGTCGAGTCGACGGCGCCCGCGCGCTGAGCCCGCCGAGGCGGCTCAGCGCTCGAGAAAACGTTCGCGCAGCAGGCGATGCTGAATCTTGCCAGTCGCGGTGCGCGGCATGTCGGCGTCATCAATGAAGGACACGGCGCTCGGACACTTGTAGCCCGCCAGCCGCTCGCGACACCACTGCCGCAGCGCCGTCTCGTCGGCGCTCTGGCCGGCGTGCAGCACCACCACCGCGTGCACGGTCTCACCCCATTTCTCGTGCGGCACGCCGATGGCGGCGCAGTCGCGCACCGCCGGGTGTGCGCCGAGCACGCCCTCGACCTCGGTGGGATAGATGTTCTCGCCGCCGCTGATGATCATGTTGCTCTTGCGGTCGACCAGCCAGATGTAGCCGTCGGCGTCGCGGCGCGCCATGTCGCCGACCGAGCACCACGCGCCGTCGAAGGCCTCCGCGGTCTTATCCGGATTGCGCCAGTAGCCGTCGAACACGTAGGCGGTGCGCGAGTAGAGCTCGCCCACCTCGCCGTCGGCGACTTCGCGACGCTGCTCGTCCAGCAGACGAATGGCGCCGCTGCCGGCCCACTCGCGTCCCACCGAGCCGAGCTTCACGAGTTGCTCCTCGGGACGCAGGATCGTCACCCAGCCGGCTTCGGTGGAGCCGTAGAGTTCATAGAGCTTGCCGCGCGGAAACAGCGCCATGATGCCGCGCTTGGTGTCCTGGCGGGCCGGCGCAGACGAGATCATGAGCTTGCCCACCGCGCTCAAGTCGTACCGCTGCTTCACCGCCTCGGGTAGTGCCAGCAGCATGATGTAGTGCGTGGGCACCAGGGACGTGAAGGTCACGCGTTCATCGGCCAGGGTGCGCAGCAGCGCCTCGGCGTCGAAGCTCGCCCGGTCCTCGATGAGGCAGGTGCCGCCAAGGTGGGCGAAGGTGGTACCGAAGTAGAGCGAGTTGGCGTGACACAGCGGCATCACGAGCAGCGCCGTATCGTCCGAACTGAACCCCATCTCCATCGCCGTCGCCCAGGCGATGAGCGCGTTCGCGCCATGGCTGCGAATCGCGCCTTTCGGCCTGCCGGTGGTGCCCGAGGTATACATGAGCGCCGCGACGTCCTCGGCCGCGACGGCTTCGAGCGGGGCGCCCGGCGCCGCGCCCTCGATCAGGTCCTCGTAGGCGCGCCAACCCGCGCCTGGCTGCTCGGCGAGGGCGATGAAGTTCGTCGCTGGCACCGTAAGCGAGTCGCGGATCGCGTCGATGGTCGCGCAGAACTCGCTGCCAACGATCAGCGCGCCGACCTCGGCATGCTCCAGGATGTAGGCCATCTCGGCCCCGGCGAGACGAAAATTGAGCGGCACCACGACCAGCCCGGCGCGCGCCATGCCGGCGTAGATCTCCATCCACTCCAGGCGGTTGTAGGCCAACACCGCGACCCGCTCGCCCTTGGCCAGCCCGAGCGCGCGCAGGGCCGCGGCCAGGCGTTCGCTGCGCGCATGCCACTCTGCGTAGGTCAGACGGCGGCGCGAGTCGCGCACGGCGAGCTTGGTGGGTCGCAATCTTGCGTGAGTGGCGACGGCGTCGGCGAGCGTGGGCATGCGATGCATGGTGACGGTCCGGAATGGCGGCGGGTCGGAACGGTCCGGATTCTCCGTGCAGACTCCGGACGGGGTCAACAGCGGGCCGAAGCGCGCAGCTTCGTGACGGTCGTCGCAGGCCGACACCACGCAACCATGACAGTGACGCACACCGCTGCTAGCTTGGGGTCATCGCGGCACCGCGACATCGCGTCGAGCCGCCGCGCGGCTCGCTGCCAGGTCTGCACGCGATCCAGGGCCATGGAGCATCGCAGGGATGAGAGCAGATCGGCGAGAACATAGAGGCGTGGCCTACCCTGCGCCTGGAACGCGGGTGTGGAGATCGGTGACGTGGGCGCTGCTCGTCGGGCTGGGCGGCGTCGCGCACGCCGCCCAGCCCGCGCCTGACGTGGGCGACCTGCCCGGCCTCACGACCGTCAGCGATGCGGCCTGGAACCAACTCGCGGTGCGCAAGGTGCTGCATACCTTCGCCTTCGGCGGCCAGGCCAGCGACGCGCAGATCGCGCGTTGGGCGGACATGCCGCCGCGCACCGCGATCCGCCAGATGCTGAGCTTCGACGAGCACAACCTGCGTCTGTCGCCGCCGGATCGGACCCTGTCGCGGGAACACATGGAGACCCGGCCGCAGTCGCTCCGCGCGCTCTCCACGCTGTGGTCCTCGACCGATACAGGCAACTACGTGCCCACCGCGCGACGCACCGGGTATTCGCGCGCGGACTGGATGGGCGGCATCGAAACCTGGACCACCGCGGCGCGCGTGCGCGGCGGCAATCCCTTCCGTCATCGTGTCGGCTTCTGGGAGACCAACTTCCACCTGGCCACGTCGCACAACAAGACCTCGACCTGGCAGATCATCCGCGCCTACGACGACACGCTGGCGGCGCTCGCCGCCAATCGCCCCTACGAGGACGTGATCGCGACCGCCTCGCTGACCGGCGCCGTCACCACCCAGTACGGCACGCAGTACAACCGCTACTACGACCAGTGCTACTGCAACGAGGACTTCGCGCGCGAGTTTCATCAACTCGGCTTCGGCATCCTGGGAAGCGCCGAGCCGGACTACCACGAGCGGGTCTCGATCAAGAACACCGCAGCGGCGTTGAGCGGCATCTACCTGACCTCCACCGAGACGCCCAACGAATGGGAGGCCGAGAAGGTCAACTGCGGCCTCGACGGCCACGTGCCGACCGCCGTGGAGGTGCAGCACACCCTGCTCGACGGCGGCAACGCCTGCGGGAAGATTCGCCAGCTCGCGCGCGTCAGCATCAAGCACCCGGAGAGCGTGAACAACCTGCCGGTGATGATCGTGCAGGGCATCGCCGATGACGAGGTCTCGCCGACCGAGGCCGCCGCGCTGCGCCGCGCATGGCGCGGCATGCCGAAGAAGAACCTGCTGCGCTTCCTGCGCGCCTATGCGGTGTCGACGCTGTTCCACTCGCGCGCGCGCGTGAAGTACATCACCAGCATCGAGCGCTTCATCACCATCTCCAACCTGATCGCGGACAGCAACCGCGAGCATTACGCCGACGTCTACGAGAGCTGGCGCCTGTACTGGGACGAAGAGATGCTGCCGTTCCGGCCGCTGCACGAGGTGTTCGGCCACCAGACCGGCCCGGAAGCCGCCGGCAGCGCCCAGATCTTCCGCAAGCACTACGCGGCCAGTACCGAGGGCGTGTGGCGCTACGTCGAGCACAACGCCTATCCCAAGGACTGGCGACGCATGCTGCCCGACAAGGGCCGGCTGACCGTGCGCCAGACGGCGGAGTGGCTGTGGGAGCACTTCATCGTCGATGGTCAGCGCAATTTCGGCCCGCTGGAGCGCGCCCACGTCTACGCGCTGCTGTCCGCGGGTCGGGATCTCGCGCCCGTCTACCAGCCGCGCTCGCCGAACACCCCGGTCACCCGCGCGCAGCTGGACAGCGAGGCGGGCAAGCGCTGGCTCGCCGCGACGGGCAAGCGCAAGCTGGGGCTGGAGAGCGCCGCCGAAGCCGTCCGTCGCGACGCCAATCAGCGCATCGGCGCGGCGGTCGCCTTCATCATCGCCACGCCCTTCATGCTCGCCCAGGAGGGACGCTGACATGTCGACTCTGTTGTCCCGTCGGGATTTCCTGCGCGCCGGCCTGGCGGCCGCCGCGTGTACCGGGCTCGGACTGCCGGGCCCGGTGCGCGACGCGCACGCCGCCGACAGCTTCGGCCTGACCCAGCCGTTCTTCGCCAATCTCATGCTGAACGGCGGCCCGGACATGCGTCACCTGCTGATGCCGCCCATGAGTTCGCAGAGCGCCAGCTACGGTCAGCGCTTCTGGCGCGCGCGCGTACGCTCGCAGGGCATCGACGACACCCTGAGCGCGATGGACACGCGCGGGCAGCAGGACTACCTGCCGGTGTCCGACGGCACCACCCACTTCGGCATCCTCGCGCGCTGCGGCTGGCTGTACGACATGTGGGAGGCCGGCAAGGTCGCCTTTGTGTGCGGCGTGCTGGTCGACAGCTCGCGCGACCACGAGCTCGCCCAGCGCAGCATGAACATGGGCAGCCGCTCGTCCAGCAAGGTGAGTTACGGCAACGGCTGGGGCGGCCGCCTGGCGGAAGTCGCGGACTGCAACGTGCTGGCGCTCACCAACTCGCCGCGCCGCTTCAGCTTCGGCCCCGATCCCGCCGACCTCGCCAATCCCGACAAGGTCGACATGCGACGCGTGATCCCCATGAGCGACACGCGCGAATTCGGCCTGCCCGAGGCCGACGCTGATCCCGACTGGTTCCACGACTACCTGATGCGCGGCCTGCGCCACTACTACGGTGAACGCCGCAAGACCATTCCCAAGGCGTCGGTCTATCGCCAGCTGTTCGACAACGAGCGCAAGCTGCGCGAGCTCGGCGGCGTGGTCGACGCGCGCCTCGCCCAGGCGCCAGCCACGCCGGGCCTCGATGCCTTGTTCAACGACGGCAGCGTGGGTTACGAACTGGCGCTGGTGGCGCGTAATCTCTACGACGCGCTGTTCATGCACGATGTGCTGGATACGCGCATCGCGTCGCTGGAGTACGGCGCCAACTGGGATACCCACGACGCGCAGCGCGCGGAGATCGAGCCCAACCTCGCCAACCTGTTCGGCCGCGACGGCGCGCTGGCGGCGCTCTACGCCGCACTGCCGACCGACGCCCGCGCCCAGCTCACCTTGCTCATCGGCGGCGAGTTCGGTCGGCAACTCGCCGACAACGGCGGCCGCGGCACCGACCATGGCGAAGGGACAGTGATGATCGTGATCGGCGAACAGGTACGCGGCGGCGTGTACGGCACCATGTTCCCGGAAGAGGAACTCGACCGCCTGCACGAACCGGGCGCCGACATCCACGGCGTCAACGGCATCGAGCACCTGTTCGGGGCGATCTGCGACTGGGTCCAGCCCGGCGCGGGCAACGTGGTGTTTCCCCGTCGCGCGAGCGCGCCGCTGGAAGCTGGCGTCGACCTGGGCGGCATCTTCGCATGAAGCCGCGGGCCCCCTGGCGCATGGGTCTGGCGTTGATCTGCCTGGTGCTCGCGCTGGACGGCCGCGCGGAGCCCACCGCGTCCGCGCACCCGTCGCGCGCGGCGCAGGCGCGAAGTGTCGAGCACGCCGCGCAGCGGCTCTGTGCGCGACAGGCGGGCGAGGCGCGGCGCGCCTGCGAGCAGCAATTCGCGGTCGAGTCCGCCGCGCTGCGCGCGCCGTCGACGGCCACGCCGCCCATCGATACGCGGTCGGCGCAATGAGTCCATCCAGTCCGCTCGCGCTCGCGCTGCTGCTCGTCGCCGGCCTGCTCGGCATGCTGCTCCCGAGCACGATGCAGGCGGCGACGCCGGTCAAACTCGTCGCGACGGTCGGTCCCGGCTTCGCGCTCTCGATCACACGTGGCGGCAAGGTGTTCTCGCGCCTCAAGGCCGGCGACTACGTGATCACGGTGCGCGACCGCGCCAACAACCACAACTTCCGCCTGGTGGGACCGGGCGTCAATCGCGCGTCGGGCATTGGCCAGATCAGCACCCTGACCTGGCGCCTCACGCTGCGCCCGGGCAACTACCGCTTCCTGTGCGACCCCCACGCGCAGACCATGCGCGGCGCCTTTGCCGTGGTGCGCTGACGTGCCGCGCCGCTAATCGCGCGTCACGACCAGCGACGAGTTCTGTCCACCGAAGCCGAAGGCATTGACCTGCAAGGTGTCGATGCGGCCTTCGGCGGGCGCCTTGATCACCGCGTGCAGCTTGCCGACCTCGGGCATCAGTTCGCGCTCGTCGTAGGTGCCGGCGGTCGGCATCAGCGCGCCATGTTGCATGCTGAACAGGCCGGCGAGCAGGCCGAGCGCACCGGCCGGTCCATGGGGGTGGCCGAAGTTGCCCTTGGGCGACATCACGCGCAGCGCGCGCTCGCGGTGGCCGTAGATGCGGTTCAGCGCGCCGAGTTCGGCGATGTCGCCGACCGGTGTGCCGGTGCCGTGCGCCACCACCGCGTCCACCTGGTCGACGCCGCGCGGCAGGCGCGCCTGTTCGACGGCAAGTTCCATCACGCGCTGCTCCCAGCGGCCTTCGGGCTCGGGGGAGGACAGGTGGTAGCCGTCGGCAAGCGTCGCGTAACCGCGCAGCCGCGCGTGGATGCGCGCGCCGCGCTTGCGCGCCTGCGCCGCGTTCTCCAGCACGAACATGCCGGCGCCCTCGCCGAGCATCACGCCGAGACGCTCGACGTTGAACGGCCGGCAGGTCTTCAAGGGATCGGGCTGGGGCGTGAACATGCGGTTGTTGCGCGCGCCGAAGAACACCAGCGGGCTGATCGCGCAGTCGGTGCCGCCGGTGATGGCGATGTCGATCTCGCCGGCCTCGATCAGGCGCGCGGCCAGGCCCATGGCGTCGTGCGAGGAGGCGCAGGCGGTGGCGATGGCGATCTGCGGCCCGTGCAGGCCGTAGCGCAGCGCGATGTGCGCGCAGGGCATGTTGAGCAGGGAATTGGCCATGAACTTCGGCGAGATCGCGGCCGGCCCGTCCTGGTCCATGCGCTGCTGATCCTGCGCGTAGCAGTCCACCCCACCCAGCGCGCTGCCGATGATCACGGCGGTGCGCAGCGGGTCGAAGGTCTCGATGCCGGCGTCCGCCACCGCCTGCACCGCGGCGGCAATGGCGTACTGGGTGAAGGGCGCGGCGTTGCGCACCACGCGCTCGTCCATCCACACACCGGGATCGAAGTCCTCGATCAGCGACATCCAGATGTTCTCGTGACCGTCCTTCCACGGCGCGGCGCTCGCCACCACCTTGCCGGCGAGGAGATTGTCGTTGAAGGTCTGGACGTTCAGACCGATGGAGGAAATCACTCCCAGGCCGGTGATGGCGACGTTTTCCACGCGGTCTCTCCCCTTTGGTTACGGCGAGCGCCGAGGGCGCCGCCGTTTCGATTGTAGCAACGCACCGCGCGGCCGACCGTCGGCGCAGCGGATGTCGTCGGCGCGACGCAGCGCTATGCTGCCGCCATGTCGCTCATCCCACGCCCTCACCCCACCGACCGGTCTCCGTCATGCACGTCCTGATCGCGGGCGGCGGCATCGGCGGGCTGGTGCTGGCGCAGATGCTGGCGGCGCGCGGTGTGGCGGCGACCGTGCTGGAGGCCGCGCGCGAAGTGCGGCCGCTCGGCGTCGGCATCAACCTGCTGCCGCACGCGGTACGCGAACTCATGGCGCTCGGCCTGCTGCCGGCGCTCGACGAGGCCGGCATCCGCACCCGTGAATTGCGCTACCTGAATCACCTCGGCCAGACGCTGTGGGCCGAGCCGCGCGGCGCCTGGGCGGGACACGACGCGCCACAGTTCTCCATCCATCGCGGGCAGTTGCACGCGCTCCTGTGGCGCGCGGCGGCGGCGCGTCTCGGCGAACGGCTGCGCAGCGCCGCGTCGGTCGTCGGCTTCAGCGAGGACGCGGACGGCGTCGAGGTCACGCTTGGCGATGGCAGCCGCATGCGCGGCGATGCGCTGATCGGCGCCGACGGTATCCACTCCACCGTGCGCGCAGCGCTGCACCCCGCGGACGGCGGCGTGCGCTGGCAAGGCATCCAGATGTGGCGCGGCGCGGTCAGCTGGCCGACCCTGTGGGACGGACAGACCATGTGCATCGCGGGCGATACGCGGGCGAAGCTCGTGCTCTATCCCATCGGCGCGGGGGCGAAGCCGTCCGAGCGCCTGCTGAACTGGGTGGTGTACGCGCGCCAGGCGGACGCCGGTCCCGCGCCGCCCGGGCGCCAGGACTGGTCGCGCGAGGCGCCGCGCGGCGTGGTCACGCCGCAGGTCGCGCATTTCCGTCTGCCCTTCATCGATCCGGCGGCGCTGATCACGGCCTCGGCCATGGCGAGCGAATACCCGATGTGCGATCGCGATCCGCTGCCCTGGTGGACCCGCGGCCGCGTCACCCTGCTCGGCGATGCCGCCCATCCCATGTACCCGGTGGGCAGCAACGGCGCCTCGCAGGCCATCCTCGACGCGCGCTGCCTGGCCGACGCCCTCGCCGCGGAGCCGGTCGTCCCGGCCCTCGCCGCCTACGAGGCGGAGCGCCTGCCGAAGACCGCCGCCATCGTCGCCTCCAATCGCGTGGGTGGCCCGGAGCGGGTCATCGATTTCGTGGCCGAGCGCGCGCCGCAGGGCTTCACCGACATCGACCAGGTCGCGAGTCACGAGGAACTGGCGGCGATCGTCGGCGGCTACGCGACGCTCGCAGGCTTCGCCGTTCCGCGAACCTGACCACGGACGCCGCGACCTGGGCGGCGCGCATGAAGGTCGCTCTCAGTGACGTTCTCGGGCGGCGCCCGCGCTCACGTACTGAGGGTAGTAGTAACCAAAGCAGACCGCGCATACCGCCCTGGGGATCTCGTCGCCCTCGCGCGCGACGGCGGCACGCAGCGCGGGCCACTCCCAGCGCGTCGCGTAGCGCCGCACGCGGCGGCAGTGCACGCAGGCCGCGGCGCGCGGCACGCTGGGCAGCATGCCGACCTCGGCACCGCCACCGGCCACCAGGGTGAGGCGCTGGTAGGTCATGGGTACGGCGCCGGTCAGCAGCACGAAGGCACGGCGCTCGGCCAGGGGAAAGAGGCAGGCCTGCGCCTGCAGCAGCGGTCGTGGCGCGAGCAACTCGAACTGAAGATGGGCGGGATAGACCGACTCCTGGGCGGTGGGCGCCAGCGCCACGGTGGCCTCGAAGCCCGCGCGGCGCGGCTTGGCGAGATAGGCCAGCAGGTTCGCGCCCAGCAGGGTGGGGTCCGCCGCGCCCTGCGCCTCTCCGCCCAGCAGCCGCGCCGCGCGCGGATTGAGGTAGGCGATGGCGCAATCTGGCCACAGACCGATCACCAGGTGGTGATCCCGCTCGAGCGCATCGATCAGAAAGGCCTCGTTCAGCAATGGAACGAAGCTGCGGTCGGCGCGACCCCGCATGTGGACCTCAGTACCCCAATGAACCCGTGAAGACGTACTCGGTTACGAGCACTTCCTAAGTGTGCCGCCATCGGCGCGGGCCGCGCAATGCCGCGCCTGTCGCCCTCGTTCGCACGCGCCAAATGCCAAGCAACGGTGCACGTTCCGCACCAAGCTGGCCCAAATTCAAGGCGCTCGGGACGGGCGTCGCTATGCACAGCCGATAGCACTCGAATGGGTCTCTGCATGAGCTTACGCGTCGTACCCCTCCAGTCCATGGACGCGACCGGGAGCCGCACCTACTACAGCGGCGGCCGCCTGTGCGCGCGTCCGCTCCAACGCGAAATCTTCAGCGCCTTCCAGCCGATCTTCAGCATCGCGCACCAGCGCGTGGTCGGCTGCGAGGGCCTGGTACGCGAGCAGGGCCCGAACGGGCCGCGCTTTCCCCAGGGCCTGTTCGACACCGCGCGCATCGAGCATCGCGTCCAGGTGGACGCCGCCTGCGTCGCCCTGCACGTGGCCAACTTCCATGCGCTGGACGCCGAGCACCTGTGGCTGTTCCTGAACCTCGATCCGGTCGCGCTGTGCCAGTACCCGCTGCTCGAGGACTTCGTCGGCGCGACACTGCGCCGTCACGGCGTGGCGCCCGGCTCGGTGGTGATCGAGATCCTCGAACAGCCCATCGAGGACTTCCGCGCGGTCGAACACGCGGTCAATCACTACCGCGCGCTCGGCTGCATGATCGCCATCGACGACTTCGGCGCGGGTCACTCCAATCTCCAGCGCATCTGGGATCTGCGGCCGGACATGGTCAAGCTCGATCGCGGCATGCTGCTGGCCGCGACGCGCGACAAGCGGATACGCCGCAGCCTGCCGAGCATCGTCACCCTGCTGCACGAGACCGGATGCCTGGTGGTGGCCGAAGGCATCGAGACCGAAGACCAGGCGCTGATCGCGATGGACGCGAACGTCGACCTGGTGCAGGGCTTCCTGTTCGCGCGGCCCGCGGAGATCACCGCGCCCATGACGATGCGCCAGGTGCAATGGGAGAACCTGCGCGCGCGTCTGCAGCAGGATGTGCTGTCGCAGACCGTGTCCGCGCGTCGCCATCTCGGCCCGCTGGCCGCGCAGTTCCTCGCCGCCACCCGCGAACTCGCCTCACCGACGGATTTCATCAGCCGCGCGGCAGGCCTGCTCGGCCACCCGAGGGTGTGGCGCTGTTTCGTGCTGGACGAGCACGGCACCCAGGTGGGACGCAACGTCAACACCACCGCCGCGCGCGAGACCGGCGACGCCAAGCTGCGCCCCATGGCCCAGGCCAAGGGTGCCTCGTGGCACCACCGGCCCTATTTCCGTCGCGCGGTCGAAGCACCGGGCGAACTCTACATCTCCCACCCCTACCTCTCGGTCAGCGACGCGATGATGTGCATCACCCTGTCCATCGCGCGGGTCATCGACGGGCGACTCTACGTCGCCTGCCTGGACGTCGCCGACCACGACGACGTGCACGGCGAGACCGCCGCGCGTCGCGGCATGTGAAGCGGGCTGTCGGC
Source organism: Gammaproteobacteria bacterium (assembly GCA_019747795.1). Taxonomy (GTDB): domain Bacteria; phylum Pseudomonadota; class Gammaproteobacteria; genus JADJYF01. Next base: position 13,218 of record JAIEQK010000174.1, read on the forward strand.
CCCGCGCACCCGCCGCTAAAGTCTGCGAGACCGCGCTCGATAACCACGCTCGTACCGGCGTGCGCCGTTAGACCCGCCGGCGCACGCTTCGGCCCTGTCGCAGGTGGTCCGGGTCGGGGTAAGCAATTATCATGACCTGCTGTCGCCGCGCCCTTCGCTGCGTCTTCGCGACTCGTCCGCGTGGCCGCCGCGACGGGTGAGCGCGTCGAGGCCCTGCCGTTCTCACCCTGCCACCAGGAGCCCGATTGCTTGGCGCATCCGATCAGCCCAGAAGTCACCCTGCTGCGGGGCGCCTCCGCCGACGACGCGCTGCGCGACTCGCAGTTCATCGAGGCCTGGCAGCAGCTTCGCGACACCACCCCGCACGCCACCGCCTTCCAGGGACCGCGCTTCGCCGCCACGTGGTACGCGAGCTATCGTGACGAGTGGGAACCCGTGCTGGTGGAGGCACGTGACGCGGCCGGCGCCCTGCTCGCCCTATGGCCCCTGGCCTGGCGCGCGCGGACCGCGACGCTCGCGCACGCCGGCGCCCACCAGGCCGAGTACCAGGGCTGGTTGAGCCAGCCCGCCACCGAGCGGGCATTCATCGCCGCCGCCTGGGCGCGACTCACGGCCGCCTTCGCGTTCCAGGTGCTGCAGTGCAAGTACCTCGTGACGGAGAGCCGGGCCGCGACGCTTCGCGAGGTGCTCGGTTGCGTCGACAGCCGTCGCCATGCGCGCCCGCTGATGCGCCTGGTGGCGGAAGACATTCGCGCCTCGTTCGCCAAGAAGAGCAACAAGAGCCGCTTCAATCGCCTGAAACGTCTCGGAGAACTCGAGTTCCGGCGCATTCGCGCGCCGGCCGAACTGGACGCGATGTTCACGCGCATGATCGAGTTCTACGATTTGCGCCAGGGCGCGGTCAACGCGGTCTCGCCGTTTCACGAAGACCCGCGCAAGACCGGCTTCCATCGCGCGTTGTTCGCCGCGGCGCAGGACGAACTCGTGGTCACCGGCACCTTCCTCGGCGGTGAACTGGTGGCTGCCTACTGGGGCATGGTTAGCGGCGACGCGAGCCAGCTCGGCATCCTAGCCCACACGCCGCTGCTCGCGGAGCACTCGCCCGGCAAGCTGCACATCATGCAGCTCAGCGAGTACCTGCTCGGCGAAGGGCTCTCGGTGCTCGACCTGACGCCGGGCGGCGACGCGTGGAAGGAACGCTTCGCCAACGACCACGACGAAGTCACCGAGGCGACCGTGTACGCCACCGACGCCGCCCGCCAGCGCGCACAGCGGATCGCGCGCCTGCAGACCTGCGCCAAGCAGGCCCTCGGCAACGCCGGCGTGAGCCCTGACCAGGCGCGCGCCTGGCTCGCCCGCGTGCGGCGCGCGACGCCG
>JAIEQK010000052.1 GCA_019747795.1 Gammaproteobacteria bacterium
GGCGTGTTCTGCGTGATGCGCATCTCGCCCGACGCGGGATCGCCCGGCGACAACACCACGGTGCGCCGCTCGCCGGGCGGACGCATGGCCGCGGCGGCCTCGGGACTCGCATCGATGGCGTCACCCGGCGCCTGCGGCGCCACGGCCCCAGCCGGCGACTCGATGTCGACCGTCATGGTCTGGTCCGAGGGCTTGCCCGCCACCGGCGCGTCGCTCGGACTGTCCAGGGTGGACAGCGCCGGATCGGCCGGCGCGCCGTTCGCGGTCGCGCTGCCCTGCTCCAAGGCGCCGATGCGCCGGTCGGCGTCGGCATAGGCCTCGCGCTGGCTCTTGCGCACCTGCTCGAGGGTGAAGGCCTGGTTCTCGATCTCGCCCCGCAGCTGGCGGACTTCCTGCTGCAGGGCTTCGATCTGACGCGCCATCTCCAGCAGGCCGGAGCCGTTCACGCTGCGCTCGACGCGCGCCAGGCGCTCGGCAAGCGCAGCCTCCTCCTTGCTGCCGGCCACGACCGGCAGGGACGCCGCCAGCGCGCCACCGAACAGCAGCGCGCGCACGGCGAGTGCCGTCGCGCGCGGCTTCAGTGACGGAGCGCGGGCGGCCAAGGCGGCTCTCAGTACACCAGTTCGACGCGACGGTTGCGCTCGTAGGCGCCTTCGTCGTGACCGTCGACCGCCGGACGCTCTTCGCCGTAGCTGACGATCTTGATCTGGCCGGCCGCGGCGCCGAGCAGCACCAGCTGCTTGCGCACCGCCATGGCACGGTTCTCGCCCAGCGCCAGGTTGTACTCACGCGAGCCGCGCTCGTCGGCGTGGCCTTCCAGGGTCACGATGGTGCTGGCGTTCTGCGCCAGGTAGGCGGCGTGGGCGGCGACCGTGTCATTGAAGTCCGCGCGGATGTTGGCGCTGTCGTAATCGAAGTAGATCACGCGCACCGCCAGCGGGCTGTTGGGGTCGTTCAGCGCGCCGCCGGCCAGGTTGCTGCCGTCGCCGAGGCCCTGGCTCGCGGCGCCGTTGGCGCCGGCGCCGGCCATGCCCTGGTCGGTGGTTCGAGCCCCCGCCTGAGCGCTATCGGTCTTGGCCTTGTTCGAGCTGCAGGCGGCCAGCGCCGCGCTCATCGTGATGACCAGCGCCAGCTTGAGCATCGTCCCTTTCATGTGTGTCTCCCGTGGTGAGTGTTGTCGTGATGCCGCGCGAGCGCGGCGTTGCTTGAATGTGAATTGCTCTGAGGTGCGCGGCGCACGGCGCCAAGGCGGCGCCTCACTGGTTCCTGAAGGGCCCCCAGGCGGGTTCGCGCACTTCACCGCGCTGCACGGCGAGCCGCTGACGCAGACGACCGTCGGTGGAGGTTGCGGCGAGCTCCGTGCCGCGGCCGCCCATTGTCGCATAAATTATCATATCGCCGTTCGGGGCGAAGCTCGGTGACTCGTCCAGCGCGGCGTTGGTCAACAGGTCGAAACTGTTCGAACCGAGGTCGAGAATGCCGATGCGGTAGCCCTTGCCGCCGTGCACGAGCGCGATCTTCTTGCCGTCCGGCGAGATGCGCGCGCGGGAGTTGTAGTTGCCCATGTTGAACGTCACGCGCTGCGGATCGCCGCCGTCGCTGCTCATCTTGTAGATCTGCGGGCCGCCGCCGCGATCGGAGGTGAAATAGATCCAGCGACCGTCGGGGGAGTAGACGCCCTCGGTGTCGATCGAGGCGTGGTAGGTCAGCCTGGTCAGCTGACGCGAGGCGAAGCTGTAGGTGTAGAGCTCGGGATTGCCGTCACGGGACAGGGTCACCACCAGGCGCGCGCCGTCGGGGGAGAACGAGGGCGCGCTGTTGATGCCGGGACCCGACACCAGCTTCTGCCGCCCGCCTGTGCGAATGTCCTGCACGTAGATGGCGGAGTTGCGGTCCTCGAAGGACACGTAGGCCAGCCGCCCGCCATCGGGCGCCCACGACGGCGACATCAAGGGCTGCTTGGATTCGAGGATGGTGTGCGGGTCGTAGCCGTCCGCGTCCGCCACCTGCAGCCGGTAGGTGGCGTCCTTGGCCGAGCGACGATCGACCGTGACATAGGCGATGCGGGTAGCGAAGGCGCCCTTGCGATGCAGGAGCGTCTCGTAGATGAGGTCCGCGATGTGATGCGCGGTCAGGCGCATGTTGGCCGCCTCGGTCGGAATGCGGAAGCCGAGCAGCTGGGTGCCCTTGAACACGTCCACCACCCGAAACTCGACCACGTAGCCGCCGTCGCCGCTGGCGGCGACCTTGCCGACGACGAGGTTCTCCATGCCGACCACGCGCCAGTCCTTGAAGTTGATGTCGCCGAAGGCCGAGGGCCTGGACGGCATGTCTTCGGGCGGCATCGGGTTGAACTGGCCGCTGCGCGCGAGATCGCTCCGCACCACGGCGGCGATGTCGGTGGGGCCGGCTTCACCGGCGAAGGGCACGATGGCGATGGGCAGCGCCGACTGCGTGCCCTGATCGATCTTGATGGTGAGTTCGCCCTCGGCGGCCTGGGCCGGTGAAATGCCCGCCACGAGCAGGCAGGCGAGGGCGGCGATGCGCGCGTAGCGGGCGATGGACAGGCTTAAGAGCGTCAAGCCACGGCTCCTCATTTGCTGAATTCGAACTTGAAGGTACGCATCTTCTGGAAGATGCGCGGCTCCTCCGGCACCGGCAGGGGCGCGGACTTGCGGATGGCGTTCTCGGCCTGACGGTCGAAGGTCGGGTCGCCACTCGATTGTATGACTTCCAGCCCGGCGATCTCACCACCTGGTACCAGTGTCACGCGAAACACACAGGTCAGACCCTCCTGGCCAGGGAGATAGGTCCACGCGTCGTTGACCGTGGCCTTGATGCGCGCGAAGTAGCGCGCGATCTCCGACATGTCGGCGGACGCCTGGGCCGCCGCGGCCTCGGCCGCCTCCTCGGCGGCGATCTCGTCGGCGATGGCCTTCTTGCGCGCGGCCTCTTCGGCCTCGGCCTTCTTCTTCGCCTCCGCGTCGGCCTTCTTCTTGGCGTCCGCCTCGGCCTTCTTCTTCGCTTCGGCGTCCGCCTTCTTCTTCGCCTCCGCGTCGGCTTTCTTCTTGGCTTCCGCCTCGGCCTTCTTCTTGGCCTCGGTCTCCGCCTTCTTCTTCGCCTCCGCCTCGACCTGTTTCTTCTTCTCCGCTTCCGCCTGCTTCTTCTTTTCCTCTTCGACCTTCTTCTTCTGCGTCTCGACCTCGCGCTTCTGCTGCTCGGCCTCGGCCTTCGCGGCTTCCGCCTCGCGGCGCGCTTCCTCGGCCTCGCGTTTCTGGTCTTCGCGCTGCTGCTTCAGACGCTCCTGCTCGGCCTTCAGTTGCTCGACCTTCTGTTCCTCGGCGCGGCGCTTCTCCTCCGCCTCGCGCACCTGGCGTTCCTTCTCGGCCTTGGCGGCTTCGTCCTTGGCCTTCAGCTGCTTGACCTGTTCGTCGACCGCGGCGCTGTCGGCGAGCGTCGCGTTCATCACCGGGGCCGGGGGCGCGACGCTGACCGGCTCACTGTGGAACTTGAAGCCGAACAGCAGCAGCGCCACCAGCAGGGCGTGCAGCAGTACCGACAGGATGATGGACTTGCGGGACATCATGACCAGACGCGTCCGTGGCGCGGATTACTCACCGCTTGGGCTTGCCGGAGGGGGAATCGGTGCGCAGCCCCACGCCTTCGACGCCGGCGGCGCGCAGTCCCTGGAAGACCTCGATGACCCGGCCGTAATCTACGCCCGCGTCACCGGCCAGGTAGATGGGGGTCTTGGGCTTGTACTTCATGACCGCGGTCAGGCGCGTGATGAGGTCTTCCATGGACACCGGCGACTCCGGGTCGTCACCGATGTCGCAATACACCTCGCCGTTCTTGTCGACCGTGACCGTCACCGGCTCGTCCTCGGTGGATTCCACCACGGTGGAGTCCACCTGCGGCAGGTCGACCTTCACGCTCTGCGTCACCAGCGGCGCAGTGATCATGAAGATGATCAGCAGCACCAGCGTGACGTCGATGTAGGGCACGACGTTGATCTCGGCCATCACGCGTTTGCGCCCGTGGCGCGACCTCATTTCGACTCCGCCTGCCATGGCCGCGCTCAGTCGTGGGCCTGGCGACGCAGGATCGCCAGGAACTCCTCGGCGAAGATGTCGTAGCGCCCGAACACGCGATCGATATCGCTCGCGAAGCGGTTGTAGGCGACCACCGCCGGGATCGCGGCGAACAGGCCCATGGCGGTCGCGACCAGCGCCTCGGAGATGCCGGGCGCGACCATCGCGAGCGTCGCCTGGTGCACGTTACCGAGCGCCTGGAAGGAATTCATGATGCCCCACACCGTGCCGAACAGGCCGACGTAGGGACTGATGGAGCCGATGGTGGCGAGCGTGGGCAGGTTGGCCTCCAGCGCCTCCATCTCGCGGTTCACCGTGACCTTCATCGCGCGCTGCGCGCCGTCCAGGATGTCGGTGGCCTCGAGCCCGCCGCGCTTGCGCAGCCGCGCGAACTCGCGAAAGCCCGATTCGAAGATGCGCTCCATGCCGGTCGCGTCCTCGGCCTGCGCCGCGACCCGGTTGAACAGCCGAGTCAGGTCCTCGGTCGACCAGAACTCGTCCTCGAACTCCTGGATCTCGCGCTTGGCGAGCTGCACCTGGCGGCGCTTGGCGAAGATCAGCGCCCAGGACGACACCGAGCCCGACAGCAGCAACAGCATGACGAACTTCACCAGGGCGCTCGCGCCCAGGATCAGGTTCGCAATCGACAGATCACTCTCCACCTTGAAATTTCCTCATCATGGGCGCGGGGATGCGCCGCGGTTTCAGCGTGTCTACGGCGACGCAGCCCACCACGTTGCTGGCGGAACAATACGTCTGACCGTTGAGGTCGGTGACGTCCTGGCGAAAGGCGATGCTCGCGCCGCGCAGCGCTTCGAGCGAGGTCTCAACCAGCAGTTCAGCGTTGAAGCGCGCGGCGCGCACGAAGCGGAGCGTGGAGGCGGTGATCACGAACACCACGCCGTGCTCGCGCGCCAGTGCGTCCTGCTCGAAGCCGAGCGCGCGCAGCCACTCGGTACGAGCGCGCTCCATGAAGCGCAGGTAATTGGCGTGATAGACGATGCCGGCCGCGTCGGTGTCCTCGTAGTACACGCGCACCGGCCAGGTGAATCCCTCCGCGAGCATGCGCGGCACCTCACTCGACGCCATCGAACAGATCCGGCGCGGTGCGCACCGCCGGCGGCACTTCGAGCCCGAAGTGCTGCCATGCCGAGCGGGTCGCCATCCGGCCCCGCGCGGTGCGCATCAGGAAGCCCTGCTGGATGAGATAGGGCTCGATGACGTCCTCGATGGTGCCGCGCTCTTCACTGATGGCGGCCGCCAGGCTGTCGACGCCGACCGGCCCACCGTCGAATTTCTGCATCACCGCGAGCAGCAGCTTGCGGTCCATCACGTCGAAGCCGTGGGCGTCGACGTTCAGGAGATCCAGCGCGCGCGCCGCGACCTCGGTGGTCAGCACGCCGTCGGCCTTGACCTGGGCGAAGTCCCGCGCGCGGCGCAGAAGGCGGTTGGCGATGCGCGGCGTGCCGCGCGATCGGCGCGCGAGTTCGGCCGCGCCGCCGGCCTCGATGGGCACGCCGAGGATGTGCGCGGCGCGGCGGATGATGCGCGCCAGGTCTTCCTCGGAATAGAACTCGAGGCGCTGCACGATGCCGAAACGGTCGCGCAGCGGCGAGGTCAGCAGACCGGCGCGGGTGGTGGCACCGACCAGGGTGAACTTCGGCAGGTCGAGCTTGATGGCGCGCGCCGCCGGGCCCTCGCCGATCATGATGTCGAGCTGGTAGTCCTCCATCGCCGGGTAGAGGATCTCCTCGACCACCGGGCTCAGGCGATGGATCTCGTCGATGAACAGCACGTCGCGCGGTTCGAGATTGGTGAGCAGCGCGGCGAGATCGCCCGCGCGCTCCAGCACCGGCCCCGAGGTCTGGCGCAGGTTCACGCCGAGCTCGTTGGCGATGATGTGCGCGAGCGTGGTCTTGCCGAGGCCGGGCGGGCCGAAGATCAGCACGTGGTCGAGCTGTTCGCCACGCTGGCGCGCCGCGCCGATGAAGATCTCCATCTGCTCGTGCACAACGGGCTGGCCGATGTAGTCGGCGAGCAGCTTCGGCCGGATGGTGTTCTCGAGCTGCGCGTCCTCGGTCGCAAGGCTCGCGGTGACCAGGCGATCGCTGTCAGCCATGGGCGGGCGTCACGATGTTCATTTCGGCGCGAGACTCTTCAGCACGCGACGGATGATCTCCTCGCTGCGCAGGCCCTCGGCGTCTTCGAGACCATGCACGTAGCGGCTCGCCTCCTGCGGCTTGTAGCCGAGCGCGATGAGCCCGGCGACGGCATCCGCCGCCGGATCGGCGGCACGTCCAGGCAATGCAGGCTGCGGCACGTGGCCGCGAGCGCCGGGCGCCTCGACCCGGTCGCGCATTTCGACGATGAGCCGCTCGGCGGTCTTCTTGCCGATGCCGGGCAGCGCGGTCAGGCGGGCGATGTCACCGCCGTGGACGCACAGCGCGAAGGCCTCCGCATCCATGCCGGACAGGATCACGAGCGCCATCTTGGTGCCCACGCCGTTCACCTTGAGCAGGCTGCGGAACAGCGCGCGCTCGGCCTCGGTGGTGAAGCCGTACAGCAGGTGCGCATCCTCGCGCACCGCGAGATGGGTGTAGAGCGAGACCCGCTGGTTCACTTCCGGCAGCGCCCAGATGGTGGTCATGGGCGCCTCGATCTCGTAACCGACGCCGTTGCACTCGACGATGATCTGCGGCGGGCGCAGTTCGACCAGCGTGCCGGTGATGCGCCCGATCACTGCCGCCACCCCGCGTTCGCCAGCCGCGCGCGCCCGTCGCGCATGGCGGCGTGACACAGCGCCGCCGCCAGCGCGTCGGCGGCGTCGGTGCTCGGCTCGGCCGAGAGTCCCAGCAGGAAGCGCACCATGTGCTGTACCTGGACCTTCTCCGCGTGGCCGCGGCCGACCACGCTCTGCTTGATCTGTGTCGCGGTGTACTCGCTCACCACCAGCCCCGCGCGGCGCGCGGCCAGCATCGCCACGCCGCGCGCGTGACCGAGCTTGAGCGCGGAGTCTGCGTTGCGATTCATGAACACGCGCTCAATGGCGGCCTCGGTCGGCCGATGCTCGGCGATGACCGCGGCCAGTTCATCGTAGAGCTGCACCAGGCGCTCGTCGAAACTGCCGTCGGTCGCGAGCCGGATGCAGCCGCAGGTCAGGAACTCGGTGCGCTGGGGCGCGCTGCGTACCACGCCATAGCCGGTTACCCGGGAGCCAGGGTCGATGCCGAGGATGACGGTCAAGTGTGCCGACAGGTCACGCTCAGCCGCCGAGCGTGGCCATGATCTCGTCCGAGATGCTGGCGTTGGAGTAGACCTTCTGCGTGTCGTCGAGATCTTCCAGCATGTCGAGCAGGCGCACCATCTTCTGCGCGTTGTCGGCGTCGAGCTCGGTCTGCACGTTGGCGCGCATGGTGACCTCGGCCGACTCGGGCGTGAAGCCTGCCGCGACCATCGCGTCCTTGACCTCGCCGAACTGGTCGGGCGGGGTCAGCACTTCGATGGAGCCGTCGTCGTGCACGATGACGTCGTCCGCACCCGCGTCGAGCGCCGCGCCCATGATGGCGTCCTCGTCGCTGCCGGCCGGGTAGTCGAGCAGGCCGACCTTCTTGAACTGGAAGGCCACCGAGCCGTCGGTGCCGAGATTGCCGCCGCACTTGGAGAAGGCGTGGCGCACCTCGGCCACGGTGCGGTTGCGGTTGTCGGTCATGCAGTCGACCATCACCGCCACGCCGCCCGGGCCATAGCCCTCGTAGCGGATCTCTTCGTAGTTGTCCGCCTCGGTGTCGCCCGCGCCGCGCGCCACCGCGCGCTCGACCGTGTCCTTGGTCATGTTCGAGCTGAGCGCGTCGTAGATTGCCGCGCGCAGACGGGGATTGGAGTTGGCGTCGCCGCCGCCGGTGCGGGCAGCGACGGTGATTTCACGAATCAGGCGCGTGAACAGCTTGCCGCGCTTGGCGTCCTGCTTGCCCTTGCGATGCTTGATGTTGGCCCATTTACTGTGTCCAGCCATGGCTCACCCGCGAATCATTCCTACGCTTGCTTCTTGGTCGGCATTGTCGCAAAACCCGCGCCGCGATGCAGCGCGGCGCGGTCTGCTCACGCGTCGTTGTTGCTCATCACCACGCGCTTCTGCTCGGCCGCGAAGTCGAGCAGGCGCTTGATCGGGCGCCGCGCGCGCTCGGCGATGTCGGCCGGTACGTGGATCTCGTTCGCACCGGTCGCGAGCACCTCGCGCAGCGCGCGCAGCCCGTTCATCGCCATCCAGGGGCACTCGGCGCAGCTCCGGCAGGTCGCGCTGCGGCCGGCGGTCGGGGCCGGAATGAGGCGCTTGCCGGGCGCGGCGAGTTGCATCTTGTGGAAGATGCCCTTGTCCGTCGCGACGATGAACTCGTTCGACGGATGGGTGCGGACCTCGTTGATGAGCCCCGAGGTCGAGCCGACGTAGTCGGCGAGTTCGATCACCGAAGGCGGCGACTCGGGATGCACCAGCACCCGCGCGGCGGGGTGCTCGGCCTTCATCGCCGCGAGCTCCGCGCCCTTGAACTCCTCGTGCACGATGCAGGCGCCGTTCCACAGCAACATGTCCGCGCCGGTCTCGGTGCGGATGTAGTCACCCAGATAGCGATCCGGCGCCCAGATGATCTTCTCGCCCTGGGCCTTCAGGTGCCGCACCACGTCGAGCGCGATGCCGGAGGTCACCATCCAGTCGGCGCGCGCTTTGACCGCGGCGCTGGTGTTGGCATAGACCACCACCGTGCGATCGGGATGGGCATCGCAGAAGGCGTTGAAGGCGTCGGCCGGGCAGCCTAAGTCCAGCGAACACTCGGCGCGCAGATCCGGCATCAGCACGCGCTTCTCGGGGTTCAGGATCTTCGCGGTCTCGCCCATGAAGCGCACGCCGGCGACCACCAGGGTCGCCGCCGGGTGCTCGTAGCCGAAGCGCGCCATGTCGAGCGAGTCCGACACGTAGCCGCCGGTCTCGTCGGCCAGGGTCTGCAGTTCCGGATCGGTGTAGTAATGCGCGACCAGCACGGCGTTGTGGCCGGCGAGCAGCTGCTTGATCTCCGACCGCAGCCGGTCGCGCTCGTCGGCCTCGAGGCTCTCGCGCACCGTAGGCGGCACGCGGTGCTGGATGACCTGGTGGATGGCGAGATTGGGAATGACGTCACTGCGCATGGGCGTAGGGGCCTCGGGGGCCGATTTGCTGCGCCGGGTCGCGCGTCGCGCGCGCCCGTGCTGGTTGAAAGCCTAACGGCCCCGGCTCACCCCCGCCAGGGTCGCGTGGTAAAGCGAGTGTAAATCCGCGCGCCGCGTCACTCCGCGCCCGCGCCCTTGCGCAGGCGGATGGACAGTTCGCGCAGCTGACGCTCGGAGACTTCGCTCGGCGCGCTGGTGAGCGGGCAGCTCGCGGTCTGGGTCTTGGGAAACGCGATGACCTCGCGAATCGAGGTCTCGCCCGCCATCAGCATGGCCAGGCGATCGAGGCCGAAGGCGATACCGCCGTGGGGCGGACAGCCGTACTGCAGGGCTTCCAGCAGGAAGCCGAACTTCTCCTGCGCTTCCTCGGCGCCGATGCCGAGCAGGTCGAAGACCTTGCTCTGCAGCTGGGAGTTGTGGATACGGATCGAGCCGCCGCCGATCTCCGAGCCGTTCAGCACCATGTCGTAGGCGCGCGAGATAGCCTTGCCGGGCGCCGCGGCGACCGTGTCGATGTCGGCCGGCGCGGTGAAGGGGTGATGCAGCGCCGCCCAGCGCTTCTCGTCCTCGTCCCATTCGAACATCGGGAAGTCCACCACCCAGAGCGGCGCCCAGGTGTCGGCCACGAGCTTGAGATCGGCCGCCAGCCGGTCACGCAGCGCGCCGAGCGCGTCGTTCACGATGCGGGCCTTGTCGGCACCGAAGAACACCAGGTCGCCATCGACCGCGCCGACCCGGTCAAGCAAAGCTTCGACCACGGCGGGCGGCATGAACTTGACGATGGGCGAGGCGAGGCCTTCGATGCCGGCCTTGCGATCGTTCACCTTTATATAAGCGAGACCCTTGGCGCCATAGATCGCGACGAAGGCGGTGTAGTCGTCGATCTGCTTGCGACTGAGCGCGCCACCGCCCGGCGCGCGCAGCGCCGTCACCCGGTGGTCGTCCTTGGCCGCGGCCTGGGCGAAAACCTTGAAGTCGACGTCGCGCATGAGGTCCGCCACTTCCACCAGTTCGAGCGGATTGCGCAGATCCGGCTTGTCGGAGCCGTAGCGCGCCATCGCCTCGGCGTAGGTCAGGCGCGGGAAGGGATTCGGCAGCTCGACGCCGAGCACGTGCTTGAACACGTGGCGAATCATGCCTTCCATCATGCCGGTGATGACGCTCTCGTCGATGAAGGACATCTCGATGTCGAGCTGGGTGAACTCCGGCTGGCGATCGGCACGCAGGTCCTCGTCACGGAAGCAGCGCACGATCTGGAAGTAGCGATCCATGCCCGACATCATCAGGATCTGCTTGAACAGCTGCGGCGACTGCGGCAGCGCGAAAAAGCGGCCCGGATGGGTACGGCTCGGCACCAGGTAGTCGCGCGCGCCTTCCGGCGTGGCCTTGGTCAGCATGGGCGTCTCGATCTCGAGAAAGCCGTTGCCGTCCAGGTAGCTGCGCAGCTCGCGCGCGAGGCGCGCGCGGAGCCGCAGGTTCTCGCGCATGCGATCGGTGCGGAGATCTATGTAGCGGAAGCGGAGCCGGGTGTCGTCGCTGACGTTCTTCTCGTCGATCTGGAAGGGCGGCGTGCGCGCCTCGTTCAAGATCTCGAGCTCTTTGGCCAGCACCTCTATCTTGCCGGTGCGCTTGTCGGGGTTCTGGGTGCCTTCCGGCCGCAGGCGCACGCGGCCGTGCACCTTGAGCACGAACTCGCTGCGCGAGCGCTCGGCGGCGGCGAAGGCCGCCGGGGTGTCCGGGTCGACGACCACCTGCGCCGCACCCTCGCGGTCGCGAAGATCGATGAACACCACGCCACCGTGATCGCGACGGTGATGCACCCACCCGCAGAGCGTGACCTCTTGGCCGACCAGGGATTCGTCGAGTTCGCCGCAGTAGTGGGTACGCATAGAAAAAGGTGCTGTCCGATCAATGAGCTGGCCGCAGGGAGCCCGGCATGATACGGAACGCCGCCGAGCGCCGCAACGGCGCTCGGCGTGAGCGGCGAGGGGTGCCGCCGGCCGCCTCAGTCGTCGGCGGCGACGGTGCTCTTGGTCTTCGACTCCGAACTCGAACTGTCGCTCGACGTGGAGCTGGTACTCGAGCCACCGCTGTCGCCATCGTCGCGTTTGGCCTTGGACTTGCCCTTGAAGTCGGTCTCGTACCAGCCCGTGCCCTTCAGCTGGAAGCCGACCGCCGACACCAGCTTCTTCAAGGCCTCCTTGCCGCAGGACGGACAGGTCGTGAGTCGAGCGTCGCTGATGCGCTGCATGACTTCGAGCTTGTGCGCGCAGTCCTGACACTGGTACTCGTAGATCGGCATGCTGAACCCCCGGCTGCGAAAAAGAGCCGCGATCATGGCGGCGAATTCCCAAATTACAAGGGCAGGCGCGCACGCGCACGCGCGGCGCGCTGTACGCTCAAGGCCCGATTCGCTAGGATTGCGCGCCCCGCGGCCGCCACTCGCAGCGGCGTGGTACCCGTCCTTCGGCCGCCCGCGACACGCCTCGTGCGCGCGCCCTCGAACACGGGCCGTTAGCTCAGCTGGTAGAGCACCGGACTTTTAATCCGAGGGTCGCAGGTTCGATCCCTGCACGGCCCACCATATCAATCAAGCGCTTGTCGGCCAATGGCCGCCCGCCCACCGGGTCTAGCTCGCCCGCTGGCCGGCCCGCCGAAAGCGTCTGTAGTCTGCCGAGGCGGCTCCCACTTGCGACCGCCGCTGCCGTGCCTCGCCCCTGCCCATTTCGCGCCGCCCTTCCGTAACGCGGTTCTCGTCCACCGCCCGCGGGGGACGCGACCTCGACAGTGTGCACCACGCCCTGCGTGGCGATGCGCCCGATACTCGCGGCCGACGGCTCGGGCGCCGAATCGCTGGCGATCCGCGACCTGACGGCGAAGAAGGCGGCGGAGCGCCGGCTGGCGGCGGCGCTCGAAGACGTCGGTCGCCTGCGAAACCTCGTCCCCACGTGTACCTGGTACAAGAAGCTAGGTGCCGACGCCGGGTTCTGGGCCTCGGTGGAGGAGCACCTGACCCACGTCACGGGCCACGACATCCCCCACGGCATGTGCCCTGAGCGCTGCGCTCCGGTGCTGGAACAGATGCAACGGTGAGCACCGCGGGAGCGTGGCGCCCTTGAAGCGGCGCCACGCGCGCCAATATTGGAGCTGTGGCCGCGCGCGCAGTCTGCCGCCACATCGACGAGGTACAAGAACGTTGGGCCGCGGCGTTGTCTTAACCCGTGGCCGGCGGTGGCGCGTGACCGGCCATCGCTCACCGACAGGCCGCGCGACGCGCGCGCCGAGGAGACTCCATGGGCACCTCGTCCCTGCATGACCTGCTACTCGTGACCGCGGCCACGACCGTGCTCGGCTCCCGCATCCCGCTCACACAGGCCGGCGCGGCCCAGGTCGGGGCCTATGCCGCCGAGGTGCGGGACGGCATCGAGAGCGCCATCGATCTGCTCGCCAAGTTGAACGGGCTGGCCAAGCGCGGCGCGCCGGCCGGGGCCGAGCTGGACGACGAGGTCGCGGCGGTCATCGAGGATCTCCACCAGTACGTGTGCGCCCTGAACACGCTGCAGGACCTGGCGGCCGAGGCCCGCGAGGACGCCTGAGCGCGCTGACCCTGCTCTTTCGGGGCACGGCCGGCGCCGCCGGCACGCGCTAAGCTTGGTTCCGGGCCCCGTGCCCGCACGAACTTGAGCGAGGGGAGCACGATGCACGATCTGGTCATACGCGGCGGCACCATCGTCGACGGCAGCGGCGCGCCGGCCTTCACCGGCGACGTCGCCATCGACGGCGAAATCATCACCCAGGTGGGCGGCAAGGCCGGACCCGCACGACAGGACATCGACGCCGATGGCCTGCTGGTCACGCCCGGCGTGGTCGACGTGCATACCCATTACGACGGGCAGGCCACCTGGGACCCCTATCTCGCGCCGTCCGGCTGGCATGGCGTCACCACCATGGTGATGGGCAACTGCGGCGTGGGCTTCGCGCCGGCGCGCCCTGACCGCCACGAGTGGCTGATCCAGCTGATGGAAGGCGTCGAGGACATTCCCGGCACCGCGCTCGCCGAGGGCATCCAGTGGGGCTGGGAGAGCTTTCCCGAATACCTCGATGCGCTGGAACGCATGCCGCGCGCGGTGGACGTGGGCACCCAGGTACCGCACGGCGCGGTGCGCGGCTACGTGATGGGCGAGCGCGGCGCGCGCAACCAGGTGGCGACCGCCGAGGACATCGTCGCGATGTCGGCCATCGTCGAGGAGGCGCTCCGCGCCGGCGCGCTCGGCTTCACCTCGTCCCGCACCATGCTGCATCGGGCGAAGGACGGCAAACCGGTGCCCGGCACCTTCGCCGGCCACGACGAACTCATCGGCATCGGCCGCGCCTGCGCGCGCGCCGGACACGGCGTGTTCGAGATCGCGAGCGACTTCGGCATCGGCGGCATGCACGGCCGCTTCAAGGAAGACGTGGACTGGATGCACGATCTGGCCAAGGAGACCGGCCTGCCGATCAGCTTCGTCCTCGCCCAGGGCAGCCACAACCCGGAGGAATGGCGCGCGATCCTGCGCTGGACCGAGGCCGCGGTCGCCGATGGCGCCAACCTCCGGGTGCAGGTCGCCGCGCGGCCGGCCGGCATGCTGCTCAATTTCGACAACCCCATGCATCCCTTCAAGGGCCATCCGACCTACCTCGCCCTGCAGCACCTGCCTTTCGCGGAGCGCATCGCGCGGCTGTCGGAGCCGACCGTGCGCGCGCAGCTCGCGAGCGAGCGCAGCACGCTCATGGGCAGCTTCGATTCGTTCTTCGTCACCCACTTCGACAACATGTACCCGCTGGGCGATCCGCCCGACTACGAGCCGACCCGCGAGCGCAGCGTGGCCGCCATCGCCGCGCGCGAAGGGCGCCACCCCCAGGAGGTACTGCTCGACGCGATGCTCGCCGACGGCGGCCGCGACTTCATCTACTACCCGATCATCAATTACGCCGACGCGAGCATGGAGCCGCTCCGCGAGATGCTGCAGCACCCGCGCGCGCTGCTCAGCCTGTCGGACGGCGGCGCGCACTGCGGGGTCATCTGCGACGCCAGCGCACCGAGCTACCTCCTGACCTACTGGGCGCGCGATCGCACCCGTGGCGCGCGGCTACCGCTGGAATTCGTGGTCAAGCTGCAGACGCGCGACACGGCGCTCGCCTACGGTCTCCAGGATCGCGGCCTGCTCGCGCCGGGCATGCTGGCCGACGTGAACGTCATCGACTTCGCGCGCCTGCACCTGCACGCGCCCGAGGCGGTGCATGACCTGCCGGCCGCCGGCCGGCGCCTGGTGCAGCGCGTGGACGGCTACCGCGCGACCTTGAAGCGCGGCCAGGTGACCTATCGCGACGGCGTGGTGACGGGCGCGCTGCCCGGCCGCCTGGTGCGCGGGCCGCAGCGCGCG
>JAIEQK010000002.1 GCA_019747795.1 Gammaproteobacteria bacterium
GACCGCTCTCCGCCGCCGAGGCCCTGGCGCTGGCCGCGGCCGCGCACCCTGCGCCGCTGCCGTCGCCCGGCGACTACGTGGGCGCCGAAGGCTACGCGCTCGGCGACGAGGTCGAGGTGTGTCCCTTGGATCAGCGCGCGCCGGCGCGCGGCACGCTGGCCTGGCTCGATGCGGAACGCATCGTGCTCAGCGTCGAATCATCGGCGCTCGGCACGCTCGCGGTGCATTTCCCGCGCCTCGGCTACCGTCTTTCGCGCGCGCGCTGAAGGCGCTCATGCTCGCCGCCAAGAGGCGCGGCGACGAGCGCTTCCAGCGGTTGTTCGGCCCCCCTTTGCGCGGCTATCGCAGTGCGGCAGATTTATTGTAGATTCGCTGGCTGGACGGCCAGCGACCTCGCGCGCAGGACATCGGCAGAATGTTCGCGCGTCGAGCGGGGAACACGCGGTGAATGGCCGGCGAGCCCGATTCAACGAACCATGAGGCGTATTTGATGAGCACGGACAAGAACAAGCAGCCCGGCGCGACCGCCAAGCTCGAAACCGCGGGCGGCACGCACGAATTCCCCGTGATGGCAGGCTCCGTCGGCCCGAGCGTGATCGACATCTCCAAGCTCTACGCCCAGACCGGCCAGTTCACCTACGACCCCGGCTTCACCTCGACCGCCAGCTGCGAGTCCAAGATCACCTACATCGACGGCGACGAGGGCATCCTGCTCTACCGCGGCTATCCCATCGACCAGCTCGCCGAGCAGAGCTCGTTCCTCGAAGTCGCCTACCTGCTGCTGAACGGCGAACTGCCGAGCGCCCAGCAGTACGCCGAGTTCGAGCACGCCATCACCCACCACACCATGATCCACGAGCAGCTCCGCGACCTGTTCTCGGGGTTCCGGCGTGACGCCCACCCGATGGCGGTGATGTGCGGCGTGGTCGGCGCGCTGTCGGCCTTCTACCACGACTCGACCGATATCAACGATCCCTACCAGCGCATGGTCGCGAGCCGGCGCCTGATCGCCAAGATGCCGACCATCGCCGCGATGGCCTTCAAGTATTCCGTCGGCCAGCCCTTCGTCTATCCGCGCAACGATCTCGACTTCACCGCCAACTTCCTGCACATGTGCTTCGCGGTGCCGGCGGCCGAGTACAAGGTCAGCCCGACCATCTCGCGCGCCATGGATCGCATCTTCACGCTGCACGCGGATCACGAGCAGAACGCCTCGACCTCGACCGTGCGCCTGGCGAGCTCCTCGGGCGCCAACCCCTTCGCCTGCATCGCGGCCGGCATCGCCTGCCTGTGGGGTCCGGCCCACGGCGGCGCCAACGAGGCGGCGCTCAACATGCTGCGCGAGATCGGCACCGTCGACCGCATTCCGCTGTACGTGAAGAAGGCCAAGAGCAAGGACGACCCGTTCCGCCTGATGGGCTTCGGGCATCGCGTGTACAAGAACTACGATCCGCGCGCGCGGGTCATGCAGCAGACCTGTCACGAAGTGCTGAACGAGCTCGGCATCAAGGACGACCCGCTGCTGGACGTCGCCATGGAACTCGAGCGTATCGCGCTGTCGGACGACTACTTCATCGAGAAGAAGCTCTACCCCAACATCGACTTCTACTCGGGCATCACGCTGAAGGCCATCGGCTTCCCGACCACCATGTTCACCGCGCTGTTCGCGCTCGCGCGCACGGTCGGCTGGGTCGCGCAGTGGATGGAGATGATCGACGACCCGGCGCAGCGCATCGGTCGCCCGCGCCAGCTCTACACCGGCTACACCCATCGCGATTACGTGCCGATGGACAAGCGCTGAGGCGCTTCTCCCAGCGGGGCGACGCCACGTCGCCCCGCGCCAGCCCGAGGCCGAGCACCCATGGCCACGCACTTCGCCCGTCCCGCCGACAATCGCTGGTTCGAGGACTATGTCCCGGGCGCGGTGCACGAGTTCGGTTCGGTCACCGTCGATGAAGCCGAACTCGTGGAGTTCGCGCGCCGCTACGATCCGCAGTACTTCCACACCGACGCCGAGGCCGCGCGTGGCTCGATGTTCGGCGGACTGATCGCGAGCGGCTGGCACACCGGGGCGATGTGCATGCGCATGCTGGTCGATCACTATCTCTCCAAGGTCGCGAGCCTCGCCTCGCCGGGCCTGGATGAACTGCGCTGGCTGGCGCCGGTGCGACCGGGCGACCGGCTCGGCACGCGGGTCACGGTGCTCGATGCGCGGCGCTCGGCGTCGCGACCGGATCGCGGCATCGTCCGTTCGCGGGTCGAGGTGTTGAACCAGGACGGCGTGGTGGTGATGAGCGTGACGGCCGTCAACCTGCTCCTGACCGAGCCGAAGGGGTGAAGCGATGAGCGGTAAGGGGCACAGTGCCGAGGACTGGGTGCCGGTGTACGACGAGCCGCTGCACCGCGTGCAGTGGCACAACGAGTACGCGCTGGTCTACAAGGTCGACATCCCCTGCGACACGCTCACGCTGTGGCATCGCCACTGCGAGGACACGGTGTACATCGCCATCGGCGACGTGGCGGTGGCCGAGAGCCTGCCCGGCAGTTCGCCAGTCGTGCGCCAGAGTCCCTGCGGCGCAGCCATTTCACGCGCGCACAAGGCCGAGCCGCTGGTGCACCAGATCCGCAACGTCGGCACGGACCACGTGCGCTTCTTCGCCGCAGAGGCACGCGCCCGACCGCCGGGTGAGCCACGCGCGCCGCTCGCGCTCGCCGGCCATGGGCTCGAGTGGGAAGCCGAGCGCTTCCGGGTCTATCGTCTCGACGGCGAAGCCGCCATCGACGGCCGCTATGACTTCCACGGGCTCATCGTCGCGCTCGCGCCGATGGGCGTCGAAATCACCGACACGGCGGGCGCCGTCACCCATCACGCCCTCGCGATGGGCGACTGGCGCTGGCTCACGCCCCCCGTCACCTGTCGCCACGCGCCCGGCGCGCGTGGCGTGATCATCGAGTGGCGCTGAGCCTCAGTCCCGGCCCACCACCTTGATGGTCGGCGCGCCGGCGCCTTCGCCCACCAGGTCCAGCTTGCGCTGGCCGGCGACCAGGCGGTCGATGCGCTTCAGGTGCTCGTGCGACAAGGTCAGCGCGGTCTCCACCCACTCGCCGGCGATGTCGTAGAGCTCCTTGCGATCGAGCGCGCGGGCGCGATTCAAGGCGCGGCGGAAGGCCAGCACGCCGGGTCGATGGGCCTGGCGCGAGATGTAGGAATACACCGCGCTCTCGCCTTCACCCGGTTCGCACAACACGTCGATCACGCCCATCTCCGCGAGTTCCTCGGCCAGGTAGTTCTTGGCCGAGAGGATGATGCGCTCGGCGGTCACGCTGTCCACCCGCCGCCTGAGCAGGGTGTAGGCGCCCATGCCGGGGAACAGCCCGAACAGCACCTCCGGAAAGCCGAGTCGCGAGCCGCGTTCGGCGATGATGACGTTGCCCGCGAGCGTCGCCTCGAAGCCGCCGCCCATCGCCGAGCCTTGGACCAGCGAGAAGGTCATGACGTCGGCGGTATTGGCGGCGTGGTGGAAGATCGCGTCCGTCGCCTTGCGCGAGTAGGCCTCGAGCCCGTGGCGATCGCGTTTCGCAATCAGCTCCCGAAACAGGCGCAGGTCGCCGCCCAGGCTGAAGATGCCCGGCAGGCGTGAGCCGAACACCAGGTACTTCAGCCGCGCGGCATCGTAGCCGGTCAGGTCGAAGTGCAGGCCGTCGCGCACGCCGTTCTGCACGGTGCGGATGTCATCCAACTGCTGGTGGGAGAAGTGTGGTGTGGAAGTGCGCGCGATGAACTTCCACAGAATGCCGGCCTTGGCGTCGAATCGTAGTTCCAGTTCACGCAGATGCTCACAAGCGATCGTATCGTCGATGGCGACTTGTGCAGCGACAGGCGCTTGAATGGCGGTAAGCATGGAGGCCCTCCTCGGGTACTGATAGGTATGGAGTGAGTGCGGCGCGGCGCGCGACGGAGGTCGCGCGTATCGGCCGTGAGACTCGAACGTGGGTTCACGTTTCGAGTCTAAACGCTGCGTCAGAAGCGACCTAGCGCGCGCGGAGGAGAGGACGCGCGAGTGCGCGACGGGTAAGGAACGCGCGGCCGGGTGCCTGGCCGCGCGTGTGAAGCAAGCGCCTGGTCAGCGCGCGATCTCGGTGCGGATCAGTTCGTTCACCAATGCGGGATTCGCCTTGCCGCCGGTCTTCTTCATCACCTGGCCGACGAGGAAGCCGAGCACCTTGTCCTTGCCGGCACGGAACTGTTCGACCTGGTCTGCATTGGCCGCGAGTACTTCGCGTACCGCTACCTCGATCAGGGTAGTGTCCGACACCTGGCGCAGGCCTTCGGCCTCGATGATCGCATCGGCATCGCGGCCCGAAGTCCACATCGACTGGAAGACCTGCTTGCCGAGCTTGCCGGACAGCGTGCCGTCGGTGACGCGCTCGACCAGCCGACCGAGATCCTCGGCCTTGATCGGACTTGCGCTGATCGCGAGGTTGTCGCGATTCAGTGCGGCGAAGAGCTCGCCCATCACCCAGTTCGCCACCTGTCGCGCGCTGGCCGGATGCACGGCCACCGCGCGCTCGAAGTAGGCCGCCACCTCGGCGTCGTTGGCGAGCGTGGTGGCTTCCTCGCGACCGAGTCCGAGCTCGGTGACGAAGCGCGCGATCTTCTGCCGCGGCAGTTCCGGCAGGGAGGCGCGCACCGCATCGATGTCCGCCTGCGTCACCGCCACCGGCAGCAGGTCGGGATCGGGGAAGTAGCGGTAGTCGTGTGCGTCTTCCTTGCTGCGCAGCGAACGCGTCTCGTCCTTGTCTGGATCGTAGAGCCGCGTCTCCTGCACCACCTTGCCGCCGCTCTCGATGAGATCGATCTGGCGTTCGACTTCGTACTCGATGGCGCGCTCGATGAAGCGGAAGGAGTTCAGGTTCTTGATCTCCGCGCGCGTACCGAACTCGGCCTGGCCCACCGGCCGCACCGAGACATTGGCATCACAGCGAAACGAGCCTTCCTGCATGTTGCCGTCGCAGATGCCGAGGTAGCGCACCAGGCGATGGATCTCGCGCATGTAGGACGCGGCCTCCTGCGCCGAGCGCATCTCGGGCTCGGAGACGATCTCAAGCAGCGGCGTACCGGCGCGGTTCAGATCGATGCCGGTCGCGCCGTGGAAGTCCTCGTGCAGCGACTTGCCGGCGTCTTCTTCGAGGTGCGCGCGGGTGATGTTGATGGTCTTGGCGCCCTGCTCGGTGTCTATGTCGATGCGGCCGCGCGCGACGATGGGATCCTCGTACTGGCTGATCTGGTAGCCCTTGGGAAGATCGGGATAGAAGTAGTTCTTGCGCGCGAACACCGACAGCGGTGCGATCTGTGCGTCGATGGCGAGCCCGAAGCGCACGGCCATCGTGATCGCTTCGCGGTTCACCACCGGCAGCACGCCGGGCAGACCGAGATCCACCGCGCAGGCCTGGGTGTTGGGCTCGGCGCCGTAGGCGGTGGAGGCGCCGGAGAAGATCTTGCTCCGCGTCGCGAGCTGCGCGTGGATCTCGAGGCCGATGACGGTTTCCCACTGCATGGACGGCTTCCTCAGGCCAAGGCCGGCTGGCGGGTGTGCCAGTCGGTCTCTTGCTGGTAACGATGCGCGAGGCCGAGCAGGCGGGCCTCGTCGAAATGGCGCGCGGTGAGCTGCACGCCGACCGGCAGGCCGTCGACCAGGCCGCCCGGCATGGACAGCGCGGGCAGGCCGGCGAGGTTGGCGGCCGTGGTGTAGATGTCGCCAAGATACATGGTGACCGGATCGGACGCGTGCGCCCCGGCCCGCCACGCGACGGTCGGCGTGGTCGGACCGAGCAGCATGTCGACCTCGGCGAAGGCGGCGTTGAACTCGTCGCGCAGCAGCCGGCGCACCTGCTGGGCCTTGCGGTAGTAGGCGTCGTAATAGCCGGAGGACAGCGCGTAGGTGCCGATCAGGATGCGGCGCTTGACCTCGGCGCCGAAGCCTTCGCCCCGCGAGCGGCAGTAGAGATCGAACAGGTCCTTGGGATTCTCGCAGCGATGGCCGAAGCGCACGCCGTCGAAGCGCGAGAGATTGGACGAGCACTCGGCCGGGGCGATGACGTAGTAGGCCGGGATCGCGAGGTCGAGATGGGGCAGGGAGACTTCGCGGAGCGTCGCGCCCTGCGCTTCCAGCACCTTGGCTGCCTGTTCGACCGCGGTGCGGATGCCGGCGTCGAGGCCGGCGTCGAAGTATTCCCGTGGCAGACCGACCTTGAGGCCGGCGAGCGGCAGGTCCAGCGCGCGGGTGAAGTCCTCGTCAGGGCGCTCCACCGAGGTCGAGTCGCGCGGGTCGAAGCCGGCCATGGCGTTCAGCATCAGCGCGAGATCCTCGGCCGAGAGGCCCATGGGGCCGCCCTGGTCGAGGCTGGAGGCGAAGGCGATCATGCCGTAGCGCGACACGCGGCCGTAGGTCGGTTTGAGGCCGCTGATGCCGCAGAAGGCTGCCGGCTGGCGGATCGAGCCGCCGGTATCGGTGCCGGTCGCGATGGGCGCGAGGTCCGCTGCGACCGCCGCCGCCGAGCCGCCCGAGGAGCCGCCCGGCACGCGGTCCAGGTCCCAGGGGTTGGCGACCGGGCCGTAGAAGCTGGTCTCGTTCGACGAGCCCATCGCGAACTCGTCCATGTTGGTCTTGCCGAGCATCACCATGCCGGCCGCGCGCAGGCGCTCGCACACCGTGGCGTCGTAGGGCGCGATGAAGCTGTCCAGCATCTTCGACGCGCAGCTGGTGCGCACGCCGCGGGTGCAGAAGATGTCCTTGTTGGCGTAGGGCACACCGGTCAGCGGCCCGGCCCGGCCCGCGGCGCGGGCGGCGTCCGCCGCGGCCGCTTCGGTCAGGGCCTGCTCGGCGCATACTGTGATGTAGCTGTTCAGCCGGCCGTCCAGGGCGGCGATGCGGGCCAGGTAGTGGCGGGTCAGTTCGACGCTCGAGAACTCGCCCCTGGCGAGACCGGCGGCCAGCGCGGCGACGCCGCGGGGGAAGGTATCGCCCATGGCCTACTCGATGACCTTGGGTACGAGGTAGAGCCCGGCCTCGACGGCCGGCGCGTGGGTCTGGAACGCATCGCGCTGGTCGGACTCGGTCACCGCGTCTTCGCGCAGGCGGGCATGGAGATCGAGCGGGTGTGCCAGCGGCTCGATGGCGCTCGTGTCCACCTCGTTCAGGCGTGCCACGAAGGCCAGGATGCCGGACAGCTGCGCGGCGTAGCCCGGAATGTCCTCGGGGTCCAGGCCCAGGCGCGCCAGGCGCGCCACGGCGGCCACTTCCTCGTTACTGATCGCCATTCGGGAGTCTCGATTGTTTGAAAGATATTTGTTTGATTAAGAAGAAATTTTGTTGAGCCGCCGTGCTTGATGGCGTGGCGGCGCACTGTTACAGTAGCCGGCCATTTTATATGCGACCTTGGTGAGGCCGGACCACCACCTGCCGCTTGCGTCGAAGCGCGCTTCGATCGACCTTCGGCATGGCCCCATCCGCCCGCTCCGCACCGTTTTCACGCGCACTCCGGCCGTCGTCGTCGCGCCGGAGGCCCCTGAGATTTGAAGAGGCCCGAATTCAATGCTTCGCATGCTGCGCGGAATGTTCTCCAACGATCTGTCGATCGACCTGGGGACCGCCAACACCCTGATCTACGTCCGCGGCAAGGGCATCGTTCTGAACGAGCCGTCGGTCGTGGCCATCCGCCGCGGCCGTGATTCCAACAGCGCCAAGGCCATCGCGGCGGTGGGCCTGGAAGCCAAGCGCATGCTCGGCCGCACGCCCGGCCACATCGAGGCCATCCGGCCGCTGAAGGACGGCGTGATAGCCGACTTCACCATCACCGAGAAGATGCTGCAGCACTTCATCCGCAAGGTGCACGGCAACCAGCTGTTCAAGCCGAGCCCGCGCGTGCTGGTATGCGTGCCCTGCGGCTCGACCCAGGTCGAGCGCCGCGCCATCAAGGAATCCGCCCAGGGCGCTGGCGCGCGGGAAGTCTATCTGATCGAAGAACCCATGTCGGCGGCCATCGGCGCCGGCATGCCGGTCAGCGACGCGAGCGGTTCCATGGTGCTCGACATCGGCGGCGGCACCACCGAAGTCGCGGTGATCTCCCTGAACGGCATCGTCTACTCGGCCTCGGTGCGCATCGGCGGCGATCGCTTCGACGACGCCATCATCAACTACGTACGGCGCAACTATGGCTCGCTGATCGGTGACGCCACCGCCGAGCGCATCAAGTTCGAGATCGGCTGCGCCTACCCTGGCAACGAGGTGCGCGAGATCGAGATCAAGGGCCGCAATCTCGCCGAGGGTCTGCCGCGCAGCTTCACGCTGAACAGCAACGAGATCCTCGAAGCCCTGCAGGAACCGCTGGCCGGCATCGTCGAGGCGGTCAAGACCGCGCTCGAGAAGACCCCGCCGGAACTCGGCTCCGACGTCGCCGAGCGCGGCATGGTGCTGACCGGTGGCGGCGCGCTCCTGAAAGACCTCGATCGCCTGCTGATGGAGGAGACCGGCCTGCCGGTGCTGGTCGCCGAGGACCCCCTGACCTGCGTCGCCCGCGGCGGTGGGCGGGTGCTGGAGATGATCGAAGAACATGGCCCCGAGGTGCTGGCGCTGGAGTAGACTGACCGAGACGACTGCCGGGGGGACACTGCGCTGAAACCGCTGTTCATCAACACGCCCTCGCCGACGGCGCGCTTCGCCGCGTGCGCCATCCTGTCGTTTCTCTGCATTTCCATCGACCATGCCAACACCCACCTCTCGTCGCTGCGCTCGGTGCTGGCGGTGGTGGTGTATCCCCTGCAGTACGTGGTGAACGCGCCAGTCGATGCCGCGGCCAGCCTGATGGACGGGCTGCGCTCGCGCGAGCATCTCATCGAAGAGAACGAACGGCTGAAGGTCGAGAACCAGCTGCTGTCGGTCAAGACTCAGCGCTACTCGGCGCTCGAGAGCGAGAACCAGCGGCTGCGCAAGCTGCTCGATTCGTCCTCGGCCTTCGAGCAGCAGGTGGTGGTGGCCGACGTGCTGGCCATCGAGACCACGCCCTCGGCGCGCCAAATAGTGCTCGACAAGGGCTCGAACCAGGGCGTGTTCGTCGGCCAGCCGATGCTGGACGCCTACGGCGTGATCGGCCAGGTGGCGAACGTGAGCCTCTTCTCGAGCACCGGACTGTTGATCACCGATCCGCGCCACGCACTGCCGGTGCTCCTGAACCGCACCGGTCTGCGCGCGCTCGCCGTCGGCGGCGAATTGCCCGACGAACTCAATCTCTCCTTCATTTCCATCAACGCCGACGTCAAGGAAGGCGACCTCGCGGTGACCTCGGGGCTCGGCGGGCGCTTCCCCGCCGGCTATCCGGTCGGGCGGGTGAAGTCGGTGATCGTCAAGCCGGGTGACGCCTTCGCCACCGTGGTGGTCGAGCCGACCGCCAAGGTCGGCCATTCGCGCGAAGTGATGCTGGTCGGTCCGCAGGCGCACGACATCGGGGAAGAGCGCGTCTCGTCCTCCAACTGACGGTGCGGGCGGATGGATAAACCGCATCGCATCTGGGTCATCGCGCTGTCCTTCCTGGTGGCCTTCATGCTGACCGCGATGCCACTGCCGGACTTCGCGCTGCCATGGCGGCCGGCGTGGATAGCGATGGCGCTGGTCTACTGGTGCATGGCGCTGCCGGAGCGGGTCGGCGTGCTGACCGGTTGGGTCATCGGCCTCATCCTCGACGTGATGCACGGCTCGATCCTCGGCCAGCACGCGCTCGGACTCGCCTTCGTCGCCTACGTGGTGCTGCAGTATCACCAGCGCCTGCGCGTGTTCCCGCTGGTGCAGCAGGCGCTGATCATCGGCTCCATCGCCTTCGTCTACCTGTTCGCCATGCTGTGGATCTACCGCCTGCTGGGCTCGGTGGACTACGGCTTCAGCTACCTGTTCGGGGCGCTCACCACCGGGCTCCTGTGGCCGTGGGTGTACATCGTGCTGCGCGACGTCCGGCGACGCGCGCGGGTCGCCTGAGCAGGCGTCGCCGTGTCCCGCCGGGGTTTGAAGCGCCTGCCCGCGCTGAAGGACGCCAATCGCGAGCGACGCCTGTTCGCGAACCGCGTGCTGGTGGCCGGTGTCGGCATGGTGGTGCTGATCGGGCTCGTGCTCGCGCGCCTGGTGTTCCTGCAGGTCGTGAACCACGACCACTACACCACGCTGTCCCACGAGAACCGCCTGAAGATCCTGCCGCTGCCACCGCCGCGCGGATTGATCTACAGCCGCGACGGCACGCTGCTGGCCGAGAATCGTCCGTCCTTCGCCTTGACCGCCGTGCCGGAGAACGTGCCCGACATGGAGGCCGCGCTGCACGAACTGCGCGGCATGCTGAATCTCTCCGACGACGAACTCGAGCAGTTCCGCAAGCAACTGCGCTATTCACGGCGTTTCGAAGGCGTGACCTTGAAGGGCGATCTCACGCCCGAGGAACTCGCGACCTTCGCCATCAACCGTTTTCGCCTGCCGGGCTTCGCGGTGGAGGCGGGACTTGCGCGCCACTATCCGCAGGGCGAGGCCTTCGCGCACGTGGTCGGTTACGTCGGGCGCATCAGCGAGACCGATCTGCAGACCATCGACCAGTCCAACTACGCCGCCACCACCCACACCGGCAAGATGGGCGTGGAGAAGTCGCGCGAGCAGGTGCTGCACGGGCGGGTGGGGTATCAGAAAGTCGAAGTGAACGCGCAGGGTCGCATCCTGCGCGTGGTCGAGCGCACGCCGCCCACGCCGGGCAGCGACATCTACCTGACGCTCGACGCCGGCCTGCAGGCCGAGGCCATCGCCGCGCTCGGCAACTATCGCGGCGCGGTGGTGGTGACCGATCCGAACACCGGCGAGATCCTGGCCTTCGTCAGCAAGCCGTCCTACGACCCGAACGCCTTCGTGAACGGCATCAGCCGCGCGCTGTATCGCGATCTGAGCACCTCGCCCGACCGGCCGCTGTTCAATCGCGCGCTGCAGGGTCAGTACCCGCCGGGCTCGACGGTCAAGCCGCTGGTCGCGCTGGCCGGCCTGCAATACAACGTGCGTAGCGCCGACAAGACCACCTGGTGTCCCGGCTGGTATTCCCTGCCGAACGACAGCCACCAGTACCGCGACTGGCTGAAGACCGGGCACGGGCCGACCAACATGAAGTTCTCCATCGCCCACTCCTGCGACGTGTACTACTACACGCTGGCGCACGAGCTCGGCATTCGCCGGCTGCACGAGATGCTGGCGCGTTTCGGGCTCGGCAGCATCACCGGCGTGGACATCCCCGGCGAAGCGGCCGGCCTGCTGCCATCGCCGGAGTGGAAGAAGCGCGCGCGCAAGCAGCCCTGGTACCCGGGCGAGACCCTCATCGTCGGCATCGGCCAGGGCTACATGCTGTCCACGCCGCTGCAGCTCGCCTACGCGACCGGCATCGTCGCGACGCGCGGCGAGGCGCTCATTCCGCATTTCCTAGGTCAGATCGAGAACCCGGTGACGGAGGAGACCATCAGCCCCGACATCTATCGGCGTCCGCGCGTGGAGCTCGCCAACCCGCGCTACTGGGACGAGGTGATCGCCGGCATGGACGAGGTGGTGAACGGCGCCACCGGCACCGCGCACAAGACCAGCCTCGGCGCGCCGGTGCGCTTCGCCGGCAAGACCGGCACGGCGCAGGTCTACGGCATCGCTCAAGGGGAGAAGGCCAAGACCACCGGCGTGCCCGAGCATCTGCAGGACCACGCGCTGTTCATCGCCTTCGCGCCGGTCGACGCGCCGCAGATCGCCATCTCCGTGGTGGTCGAGCACGGCGGCGGCGGCAGCAAGACCGCGGCGCCCATCGCACGGCGCCTGATCGATCATTACTTCAAGGGCGCGGCGGTCAGCACGGCCAGCTTCGCGCCGCACGCCGAGCACGAGGCGCCGCCTGCGCCCGTGCCCGCGGACTCACCCGCGCCCGCGGCGGCCGAGTCCGCGCCCACGCCGACCGAGGAACCCGATCCCCATGATTAGAAGCCCTAATCTTCTGTACCGGCTGCACATCGACGCGCCGCTGCTCGGCGCCGTGCTGGTCACGGCCGCGCTGGGGCTGGTGGTGCTGTACAGCGCGGCCGACCAGTCCATCGACAAGGTGATGCAGCAGGGGCTGCGCATCCTGCTCGGACTCACCTGCATGGTGGCCATCGCCCAGGTGCCGCCGCGGCGCCTGGCGCGCTGGGCGCCCGCGCTCTACGTGCTCGGCACGTTCATGCTGGTGCTGGTGCTGTTCATCGGCCATGGTCGCGGTGCGACGCGCTGGCTGGATTTCGGCGTGGTGCGTTTCCAGCCGTCGGAGATCATGAAGCTCGCGGTGCCGCTCACGGTCGCGGGCTTCATGGCCGACAAGGTGCTGCCGCCAACGCTCAAGACCACCGCGCTCGCGCTCGCGGTGGTGGGCGTGCCGGCCTTCCTGATCATCGACCAGCCGGATCTCGGCACCGCCATCCTGGTGTCGGCCTCGGGGCTGTTCGTGCTGTTCTTCAGCGGCGTGTCCTGGCGCTTCATCCGCAACGCCGTGCTGGCCGGCATCGTCGCCCTGCCGGGCTTCTGGTTCACCATGCATGACTACCAGCAGCAGCGCGTGCGAACCCTGTTCGACCCGTCGCAGGACCCGCTCGGCACCGGCTACCACATCATCCAGGCGAGCATCGCGGTGGGCTCGGGCGGGATCTCGGGCAAGGGCTGGCTGAACGGCACCCAGTCACACCTGGAGTTCATTCCGGAACGCGCCACCGACTTCATCTTCGCGGTGTACTGCGAGGAGTTCGGCTTTCTCGGCGTGCTGATACTCCTGGTCGCCTACAGCCTGGTGCTGGTGCGCGGCATGCGCATCGCGCTCGAAGCGCAGGAGATGTTCGGCCGCCTGACCGCCGCGAGCCTCACGATGACGCTCTTCATCTACATCTTCGTCAACATGGGCATGGTGAGCGGCGCGCTGCCGGTGGTCGGGGTGCCTCTGCCCATGGTCAGCTACGGGGGGACGTCTTTCGTGACTATCCTGACCAGTTTCGGTATCCTCATGTCCATCCACACGCATAGAAAATTCATTGCGGAAACCTGAGGGTTAGCCGGTCTTTCTCGGTCCGATGCGAAGTTTCGTCCTGCTCATTGCCGTCGTTCTGCTGGGTCTCGCGCCCGGCGCCTTCGCGGCGTCCCTGGACAACCAGAAGGTGCGTGGTTTCATCGGCCAGATGGCGAGCGATCACGGCTTCGACGCGGTCGCGCTGGCGCGCACCTTCGACCGGGTGCAGCGCTCGGATCGCATCATCGAACTCATCGCGAAGCCCGCCGAGAAGGTCAAGCCCTGGCATCAGTACCGCGCGATCTTCATCACCGACAAGCGCATCCGCGAGGGCGCCGCGTTCTGGCGCGCCAACGAGGGCGCGATCAAGCGCGCGGTCGAGGCCTATGGCGTCGCGCCGGAGGTGATCGTCGCGATCATCGGCGTCGAAACCTTCTACGGGCAGCACGCCGGCTCCTACCGGGTGATCGACGCACTCGCGACGCTCGCCTTTCACTACCCCGGGAAGGACGCCAAGGCACGCGGTGATTTCTTTCGCTCGCAACTCGAGCAATTCCTGCTCATGACCCGCGAAGAGCACCTCGATCCGCTGACGCCGCTCGGTTCCTATGCCGGCGCGATGGGCATGCCGCAGTTCATGCCCGACAGCTATCGCCGCCTTGCGGTGGACTTCGACGGCGACGGCGCGCGCGATATCTGGAAGGACCCCGACGATGCCATCGGCAGTGTTGCAAACTACCTCCACCATCACGGCTGGCGCCCCGCCGCCGCGGTGATCTCGCCCGCGCGGGTCGTGGGACCCAAGCCGGTGGCCTTCCTCAAGACCACCATCAAGCCCGATTTCCGTTTACGCGACTTCACCGCCGCCGGGGTCTCGCCGCTGCGCGGCGGGGTCGGGCCTGACGAGGAGAGCGCGCTGTTCGAACTCGAAGGCGTGACGGGACCTGAGTACTGGATCGGCTACAACAACTTCTACGTCATCAGCCGGTACAACCCCCGCGTGAAATACGCCATGGCGGTCGCCCAACTGTCAGAGGAAATCCGCAAGCTGCGCGGTGGCGCCGGTAGCTGACAGCGCCTGGCGTTGCACGCCCGGCGCGCGGGCCGCGCGGCTGTCGGCCGCCATCACCGCCTGCCTGTGGCTTGCCGGCTGCGGCACGCCGGTGATCGCGCCCAAGCTCGATCCGAACAACATCCCAGACGCGGTCCCCGGCGACGAACCGCGCAGCCGCTACGGCAATCCCGCCTCCTACGAAGTCTTCGGCAAGCGCTACTACACGCTGCGCTCGTCCAAGGGCTACGTCGAGCGCGGCATCGCCTCCTGGTACGGCGATCCCTTTCACGGCGAGCGCACGTCGAGCGGCGAGACCTATGACATGTACCGCATGACCGCCGCGCACAAGCTGCTGCCGCTACCGACCTACGTGCTGGTGAAGAATCTGGAGAACGGCCGCAGCGCGACGGTGAAGGTCAACGACCGCGGGCCGTTCAAGGACAACCGGATCATCGACCTGTCCTACGCCGCCGCGCTCAAGCTCGGCGTGGTGGGCAAGGGCACGGCCATGGTCGAGATCCGAGCGCTGGACGCGGACGGCAATCCCAGTGGGCCGCCGCTCGCCGCCGCGCCGGCCGTGCCCGCC
>JAIEQK010000294.1 GCA_019747795.1 Gammaproteobacteria bacterium
ACGATATCGGTCGTGAATTTGCTCTCGAGCGGCACGAAGCGGGTCATGTCGTCGGCCGAGCGATGATTCAGGGCCTGATTGAACGCGTTCTTACGGGCCTCACCTGTGACGAGCGAGCCCGCGACGCCCGTCGGGGCGCCTTGCGGGGCGCTCTTCGGCGCCGCGCGGGTGCAGCTGCTGCGCACGCGCGTGCCGGGCACGCAGGTGCCGCTCTACGTCATCGATGCACCCTGGCTCTATGGGCGCGCGGGCAATCCCTACCTCGCGCCCGACGGCGGCGCGTGGCGCGACAACCACCTGCGCTTCGCGCTGCTCGGCTACGTCGCCGCCCAGCTCGGCGCGGGTGGACTCGATCCCGACTGGCAACCCGACATCGTGCATGCCCACGACTGGCACGCGGCGCTGGCGCCGGTCTACCTGCGCCAGCACCCGGCCAACGAGGTGCGCACGGTGTTCACCATCCACAACCTGGCCTTCCAGGGACGCTTTCCGCTCGACGTCGCGGACGCGCTCGGCATACCGGCGAACGAACTCACGCCGAGCGCGCTCGAGTTCCACGGCGACCTGTCCTTCATGAAGGGCGCGCTGCTGCGCGCCGACGCCATCACCACCGTGTCGCCGACCTATGCGCGCGAGATCCTCGGCGTGGAAGGCGGGGAAGGCCTCGATGGCGTGCTGCGCGATCGGCGCGCGCGACTCCACGGCATCCTGAACGGCGTCGACGTCGCGAGCTGGGATCCGGCGCGCGACGCGGCCCTGGCCAAGACCTACACCGCGCGGGACGCGACGGCCGCCAAGCGCGCCAACCGGCGCGCGCTCCGCGCCGAGTTCGGTCTGCCCGACGACGGCCGGCCGCTGTTCGCCCTGGTGGGTCGGCTGACCTGGCAGAAGGGCATCGATCTCCTGCTCGACGCCGCCCGCGATCCGGCCTTGGCCGACCTGCAGCTGCTGGTGCTCGGCACCGGCGAACCAGGCTTCGAAGCCGCCCTGCGCGCGCTCACCGAGGCCGCACCGGATCGCATCGCCGCGCGCATCGCCTTCGACGAGGCCTTGTCGCACCGCGTGTTCGGCGGCGCCGACGCGATCCTGGTGCCCTCGCGCTTCGAACCCTGCGGCCTCACCCAGCTCTACGGGCTGCGCTACGGCACGCTGCCGATCGTGCGCCGCGTCGGCGGACTGGCCGACACGGTGGTGGACGAGAGCGCGGGCGAGACCGGCAACGGCTTCGTGTTCGAGGCCGCGGACGCCACCCTGTTCCGTGACACCCTGCTGCGCGCCACCGCGCTCTACCTCGATGCCCCGGCCCGCTGGCAGGCGCTGATGGCGCGCGGCATGGCCGCGGACGTGTCGTGGAGCGGGCCGGCGCGGGCGTACATGGAGTTGTATGGCTCGCTACAAACCCCGCCTGGGGGCGGACCGCAGGTCGGATTGTAGGTCGGACTTCGGTCCGACATTCGTGCGGAGGCTCTGGAACGGAATGTCGGGTTGAAACCCGACCTACAGTCCGACATTCACACGGCTCGCAGTCCCTTCACCAACTGGTGCAGTGCACGGCCGTTGAACGCCGGCAGGAAGTGGTCGATGTAGGGCAGGGCGGCTTTCATGCCGGCGGCGCGCACCTTGAAGGTGCTGGCACCAAACATCGGGTTGATCCACACCAGGGTGCGCACCTGGCGCTTGGCGACCTCGAGTTCGGCGGCGATGCGCGCGGTGTCGCCGTTGTCGTAGCCGTCGCTGATCACCACCAGCACCGTCGCGCGTGAAGAACCTTCGCGCAGCACGCCGCGATTGAGTTCGCCGAGCGCGGCGCCGATGTCGGTGCCGCCGGACCAGTGGCGCACGCGCTGGCCGATGTCGCGCAGGGTCTCCGCCACCGTGCGACGCCGGAGCGCCGCCGTGATCTCGCTCACCCGCGTGCTGAACACCAGCGTGCGGCTCGCCGTCAGTGCCTGCTGCAGGCCGAACATGAGCTGCAGCAGGAAGGGATTGAACGCATCCATCGAGCCGCTCACGTCGCACAGCATGACGATGCGGGTCTTGCGCGTCTTGCGCGCGACCCGCGCGAGCTCGAGAAGATCGAGACCGTGGCGCACGTTGCGGCGAATGGAGCGACGCAGGTCCACCCGCGCGCCGCGCCGGTCCGGCGCCACCCTGCGCGAGGGACGCGTGGCGAGGCGCCGCGCCAGTTCGCGGATGACCTGCGCGAGCGGCGGGGCGTCCGGGTCCCAGCGCGCGGCGAGGTTGGCGCGGCGTGCGACTTCCTCGGCGCCGAAGGTGTCCGCCTCGGTCAGCATGTCCCGATGGCCTTCGTTGGACCGGCCGGCATCCAACTCCCCGCGCAACAGCTCGCTCCGCGCGAGGATCGCGCCGCCGTCGTGCTCGTCGGTCCATTGCCCGAAATGGCGCGCGAACACCCGCTCGAAGACGATTTCGTCCTCGCGGCTCGCGACCAGGTTGGTCCTGAGCGCCACGCGATAGTCGTCACGATTCGCGCAGTCGATGGACGCGAGCGCACGGCAGGCGTCGAGCGTGCGCGCCTGGGTGACCGGCAGGCCGGCCTCGCGCGCCGCGTGACAGAGGGCGAGTGTATGGTCGAGCAGGGCGCTCATGACACGGAGGCACGTGTAGGTTGGACTTGCACCCGACATTCGTTTCGATCCGCGTGAGGTGCTCTGGAAGCGAATGTCGGACTGAAGTCCGACCTACAGGAGCCATTCATTTTTCCACCGCGCGGCCATCGAGCAACGCCTCCAGGTCCAGGCGCCCCAGCCGCTCGACGTCGTCGCGGTACTTCAGCACCACGCCGGCGGTGTCCAGCACGGTGGCGGGCGCCAGTTCGCGCACGTCGAGTTCGAGCAGCGCGCGCGCCCAGTCCAGCGCCTCGGCGACGCCAGGACGCTTGTAGAAATCCACGCTGCGCAGGGCCTGCATGACCCGCGCGACGTTGTCCGCGAGCCGCGCGTCCAGGCCCGGCACGCGGCGCGCGAGGATCTCGCGCTCCTTGTCCGGCGTCGGGTAGTCGATCCAGAGATACAGGCAGCGGCGCTTCAGCGCGTCGTTCAATTCGCGCGTGCGGTTCGAGGTCAGGATCACGCAGGGCCGCTGCACCGCGTGGAAGGTGCCGAGCTCGGGCACGGTGATCTGGAAGTCCGAGAGGATCTCGAGCAGGAAGGCCTCGAACTCCTCGTCGGCCCGATCGACTTCGTCGATCAGCAACACCGCCGGCCGCGGCCCCGGGTGGCGGATGGCCTTCAGCAGCGGCCGCTCGAACAGGAACTCGGGGCCGAACAGCGCGGTGTCCAGGCCCGCGCGGCGCGCGGCATCACTCTCGGCGAGGCGGATCTCCAGGATCTGCCGCGCGTAGTTCCACTCGTACAACGTGGAGCTCGCGTCCAGCCCCTCGTAGCACTGCAGACGGATGAGCGGCGTGTCCAGCGCGCTGGCCAGCACCTTGGCGACCTCGGTCTTGCCCACCCCGGCCTCGCCCTCGAGCAGGATGGGCTTGCCGAGGTCGAAGGCCAGCTTGGTGGTGAGGCAGAGCGCGCGGTCGGCGACGTAGTCGTGGGCGGCGAAGGTCGTCGCCACGTCCTCGACGCGGCTGAAGGGGTGCTGCCAGGCGGGGGCTTGGGTCATGGCGGTCCTGCGCTTGCGGTGGGCGGTGAACGGCCGGCCGCGGGTGGTCAGGGCGCGGGCCGCCGCGCTATTCTAGCGGACTCCGTTTCGTCCACTTGTCCAGCGCCCACCGAGGAGTTCATGGCCGCAGCCCGCCGCAGCATGCGCGTGACCCGCCTGTATACCGGCGCGGACCAGGAGTCCCATTTCGAGGACTTCGAGGTCGAGATGGACGACCATGGCCTCATCGGCCACCTCTCGGCGCGTCACCCGGTGAAGAGCCTCATCTTCCGCCACACCGGGGCGGACTACGACTACGCCTGGCACAACGCGCCCGAACGCCAGTACATCGTGATCCTGGAGGGCGGCCTCGACGTCGAAGTGGGCGACGGCACACGTCGACGCTTCGGCCCGGGCGACATCCTGCTCGCCGAAGACCTGACCGGTCGCGGCCACATCAGCCGCGCGGTCGATGGCCAGCCGCGCCGATCATTGTTCATCACCATCGACTGACATCCTGGGAGTCCCCAAACCCGTGAGCACCTCTTTCCAGGCCGTCGTGGCCACCAAGGACGCCGACGGCAAGTTCGCCGCGGCGCTCACCACCCTGAGCCTCGCCGACCTGCCGGCCGAGGACGTGCTGGTGGACGTCGAGTACTCCACCGTGAACTACAAGGACGGCCTCGCGGTGACCAACAGCGCGCCGGTGGTGGCCAAGTTCCCGATGGTGTGCGGCATCGACCTGGCCGGCACGGTGGTGGAGTCGAAGTCGCCCAAGTGGAAGCCGGGCGACCGCGTGCTGGCGAACGGCTATGGCCTGTCCGAGCGCCACTGGGGCGCCTACAGCGCGAAGCAGCGCGTCAATGCGGACTTCCTGGTGCGCATCCCGGACAAGTTCAGCAGCGAGACCGCGATGGCCATCGGCACCGCGGGCTATACCTCGATGCTGGCGGTGAACGCCATTCGCGATCACGGCGTGAAGCCGGCCGACGGTCCGGTGCTGGTCACCGGCGGCGCGGGTGGCGTGGGCGGCGTGGCCATCATGCTGCTCAAGAAGCTCGGCTACGAGGTCGTCGCAAGCACCGGCCGCCCCGAGACCGCGGAGTACCTGAAGTCGCTCGGCGCCGCGAGCACCATCGCCCGCGCCGACCTCGCCCGCGCGTCCAAGCCGCTGGAGAAGGAGACCTGGGCGGCCTGCGTCGACTCGGTCGGCTCCACGACGCTGGTCACCGCGCTCGCGCAGATGAAGTACAACGGCATCGTCGCCGCCTGCGGGCTGGCCGGCGGTTTCGACCTGCCCGGCTCGGTGATGCCCTTCCTCCTGCGCAACGTGCGCCTGCAGGGCGTCGACTCGGTGATGGCGCCGATGGCACTGCGCGAACGCGCGTGGGCGGATCTCGCCGAACTCATCGACCCGGCCGCGCTGAAGGGCGTCTACACCATCGAACCCCTGGCGCGCGTGCCGGCCCTGTGCGCGGCCATCCTGCGCGGCGAGATCCGTGGCCGCGTGGTCATCGACGTCAACAACTAATCCCGAGACTCAACCCAGAACCAAGAGAGGAATCCCCATGGGAGACGTAGTCAGCTACAGCCGCGAGGGCGACATCGCCTACATCACGGTCGACAGCCCGCCGGTCAACGCCCTGTCGCACCCGGTGCGCGCCGGCCTGCAGGCATCGTTGCGCCAGTTCGTGGCCGATGCGGACGCCAAGGCCGCGGTGCTGATCTGCGCCGGCCGCACCTTCATCGCCGGCGCCGACATCGCGGAGTTCGACAAGCCGCGCCAGGATCCCTGGCTGCCGGAAGTGATCGAAGAAATGGAGGCCTCGCCGAAGATCATCGTCGCCGCGATCCACGGTACGGCCCTCGGCGGCGGCCTCGAGACCGCGATGGGCTGCCACTACCGCGTCGCCGTGCCGTCCGCCAAGCTCGGCCTGCCGGAAGTGTCGCTCGGCCTGCTGCCGGGCGCGACCGGCACCCAGCGCCTGCCGCGCCTGATCGGCGCCAAGGCCGCGCTGGACGCGATGGTGTCCGGCAAGCCGATGTCCGCCAAGGCGGCCGCGGCCGCCGGCCTGGTCGATCACCTGCTGGCCGACGAGAACCTGAAGGAAGGCGCCACGGCCTACGCGAAGAAGCTGGTCACCGAGGGCGCGAAGCCGAAGCGCGTCAGCGAGATGAGCGTCGACAAGACCGGCATCGACGCCGAGTTCTTCGCCAACTACCGCAAGGATGTCGCGAAGTCGCAGCGCGGCTTCTTCGCCCCCGGGCAGATCATCAAGTGCGTGGAGGCGGCGGTCTCGCTGCCCTATGCCGACGCGGTCAAGCGCGAGGGTGAACTCTTCATGGAGTGCATGACCTCGTCCCATTCCCGCGCCCAGCGCCACCTGTTCTTCGCCGAGCGCGCGACGGCCAAGGTGCCGGACGTGCCGGCCTCGACGCCGCTCCGCCCGATCAAGACCGTGGCCGTGCTCGGTGGCGGCACCATGGGTGGCGGCATCGCGATGAACTTCGCCAACGTCGGCATTCCGGTGGTGCTGAAGGAGATCAACCAGGCGGCCCTCGACCGCGGCCTCGGCATCATCAAGAGCAATTACGAGAACACGCTCAAGAAGGGTCGCATGACCCAGGCCGAGTTCGACAAGTGCATGAGCCTCATCACCGGCACGGTGGACTACGCCGGCATCGGTGACTGCGATCTCATCGTCGAAGCCGTGTTCGAGAACATGGCGCTGAAGAAGGAGATCTTCGCCGAACTCGACAAGGTCGCGAAGAAGGGCGCAATCCTCGCATCCAACACTTCGACGCTCGACATCGACGAGATCGCGGCCGCGACCTCGCGTCCCGAGGACGTCATCGGCTGGCACTTCTTCGCGCCGGCGAACGTCATGACCCTGCTCGAGATCGTGCGCGGCGCCAAGACGGCCAAGGACGTCATCGCGACCTCCATGGCGATGGCCAAGACCATCCGCAAGCAGGCGGTGCTGGTGCGCGTGTGCTTCGGCTTCGTCGGCAACCGCATGTTCTTCCCCTATGTGCGCGAAGCGCAGCGCATGATTCTCGAAGGCAACGCCCCCGAGTACATCGACAAGGTCGCCTACGACTGGGGCATGGCGATGGGCCCGAACGGCGTGTCGGATCTGTCCGGCCTCGACGTGCTCGACAAGGTCAACAACGAATGGAAGCAGAAGCCGAACGACCCGGCCTACTGCCGCATGGTCGCCAAGCTGACCGAAATGGGCCGCCTGGGTCAGAAGACCAACGCCGGCATCTTCAAGTACGTCGACCGCAAGCCGGTGCCGGACCCGGAAGTGACGGCCATCGCCAAGGCCGAGGCCGAGCGCCTCGGCGTGCCGCAGCTGACCGCTTCGCCCGAGGAAGTCATCGAGCGCCTGCTGTTCTCGATGATCAACGAGGGCGCGCTGATCCTGGCCGAGGGCATCGCCTCGCGGCCGAGCGACATCGACGTCGTGTTCGTGCACGGCTACGGCATGCCGCGCTACCGGGGCGGCCCCATGCAGTACGCCGACGAGGTCGGCCTGAAGACCGTCGTCGCCGCGATGGACAAGTACCGGGCGCGCTACGGCGACCTGTACTGGACGCCGGCGCCGCTGCTGAAGGAACTGGCCGACAAGGGCCAGACCTTCGCGCAGTGGGCGGCGAGCCGCGAGGGCTGAGGAGCTGGGTCACGGCGCGGCGGTCCATGCCGCCGCGCCGTGATACGGTCGCCGTGCAGCCAATTGCAGGGGGGCGTCGGTGAACCTCGAAACGTCCTCGCCGACCGCCGCCCGCGGCCTCCGTCTGTTCCCCACCGCGCTCGGTCAATGTGGGATCGCCTGGGGCGAGCACGGCGTCCTCGGGCTGCAGTTACCAGAAGGCGACGAGTTCGCCGCCCGTCGCCGCCTCGAAAGGCGTTTCCCGACTCTGCAAGATGATGCGCCGAGCGCGGCGGCCGAAGCCGCCATGCAAGGCGTCATCGAACTGCTGGCGGGCGGCGATCCCGATCTCTCGCGCATCGAACTCGATTTCAGCCAGGTGCCGGACTTCCATCGCCGCGTGTACGCGCTGGCGCGCGCCATTCCCCGCGGCCTGACCCGCACCTACGGCGACCTGGCGCGCGACCTCGGTGACGTCGGCCTCGCGCGCGCGGTCGGACAGGCGCTTGGCGCCAATCCGTTCCCGCCCGTGATTCCCTGCCATCGCATCCTGTCCGCCGACGGCAACGGCGGCTTCTCCGCCCACGGCGGCGTGGCGACCAAGCTGCGCATGCTCGCCATCGAAGAGGCCAGGGGCCTGCAGCTGTCGATGTTCTGAGCGCGCGACACGCTCAGACGGGTAGCGCGGAGTCCTCCGCATCGATGCCGCGTTCCGGCCGTATGCCGGCCCAGCACAGCGCGCCCAGCAGGCTCAACGCGCCCATCACGTAGAGCGACACCTGCCAGCCGTGTCTTTCGGCGAGCCACGGCATGAGGGTCGGCGACAGCGCGCCGCCCAGGTTGCCGCCCATGTTCATGACGCCGGCCGTGATGCCGGCGTAGCGGTGCGAGAGATCGATGGTGGTCGCCCAGAAGGCGGCGACCGACAGCACCAGGGTGCCGGTGCTGGCCGCGAGCAGCACCACCGCGAGGGTCGCGTTGGGGGTGGTCGCGCCGGCGGTGACCAGCACGCCGGTGAGCAGCATGCACGCGCCGCCCAGGCCGCTGCGGCCGAGGCGCTTGCCACGACGGGCGACCAGCGCGTCGCTCAGCCAGCCGCCCAGCGGGCCGGCGACCGCCATGGTGAGGAAGGGCGCCATGGTGTAGATGCCACCGGCCTCGAGTGAGAAGCCGCGCTCGTTGACCAGGTAGAGATAGAACCACGCGAGGTAGAAATAGACGTTGTAGCCGAGCACCGCGTAGGCGCCCGAGAGGCACCACAGGTCGCGGCTCGCGAAGATGCGGCGCCAGGGCACGGCCCCACGTGCCTGCGTCGGCGTCGGATTCGAACCCAGGCCTATGAGCGCGCGCTCCTGCGCGTTCACGCGCGGATGCT
This sequence comes from Gammaproteobacteria bacterium, assembly GCA_019747795.1. Taxonomy (GTDB): domain Bacteria; phylum Pseudomonadota; class Gammaproteobacteria; genus JADJYF01. The sequence continues at coordinate 8,641 of JAIEQK010000294.1, forward strand.
CGGCCGGCGTGTCGGCGCTCAGCCAATACCAGACGAGCGCGACCAGCAGTCCGGCGGCGCCGGCCAGGTGAAAGGCTTCGCGCCAGCCCCAGTGCGTCATGATCCAGACGATCAGCGGTGGCGTGAGCGCGCCGCCGATGGACGTGCCGGCGAGCGTGAGGCCGGCGGCGAGCGCGCGCTCGCGCGGCGCGGACCAGTTCGCGACCATGCGGTTGCCGTTGGCCGGGGCCGCGGCCTCGCCGAGGCCGATCAGCGCGCGCACCACCACGAAGGAACCCACCACGCCGAGCCAGGGGACCAGGAAGGACTCGCCCGCGACCGCCGTCAACGCGGTGAACACCGACCACCACACGATGGCCCAGGTCATCACCCGCCGCGGGCCGAAGCGGTCGCCCAGCCACCCGCCCGGCACCTGCGCGAGTGCGTAGGCCATGACGAAGGCGCTGAAGATCACGCCGAACTCGACCTTGCCGAGGCCGTACTCCGGCATGATGTACTTGGCCGCGATGGAGATGTTCACGCGGTCGAAGAACATCAGCACGTAGACCACGAAGATCAGCGCGATGATGCGCCAACGGATACGTGTCGGCGCGTCGCTCGACATCGGCTGCCCCCTCCCCAGGACGACGCGCCGAGTGTAGCAGCAGCGGCGATCGAGGCATCCGCGCCTCGCGCGTGGTCCAGGCATGCGCGCCTCGACAAAGGCCGTCACGTGCACACCGCCCCTTACAGGCCGTCATGCCTGCGCCAGCAGGAATCCACGGGCTTCGCCAAGCGCAGATGGACCCCTGCTTTCGCAGGGGTGACGAGGAGGTGAGGGCAGCGCCTGCGGCGACGCGATCAGAGAGATTTCGACCCCGTCATTCCTGCGAAAGCAGGAATCCATGGGCTTCCCGATCGCCGGTGGCCCCTTGATTTCGCAGGGGTGACGGGGAGGTAAGGGCCGCGCCTGCGGCGACGTGACTAGAGAGATTTCGACTTCGTCATTCCTGCGAAAGCAGGAATCCACGGGCTTCGCCGATCGCCGGTGGCCGCTTGGTCTCGCAGGGGTGACGGGGAGGTGAGAACAGTGCCAGCCTGTTGAACTTCTTCTCCATCCACGGCGGCCGGACGCGCGTGCCGCGCATCGCCGACAAAGGCGCCATCGGTGGCCGCTACATCTCCGCCGTGTTGCTCACACTTCAGGCCTTGATCTCCGCGCGGCCGCCCACGCCACGTTCACGCGGCGTGGGCGGCGCGCCATCGACGAGCGCTACGCGCAGAATGCTGCGAAACCGGCGACGAAATCGCGGACCTGCCCACGCAGCGCGTCATCGGTGATGCTGCCATCCGCGCCGATGATCTGGTGGGCGCGGGACACCAGCAACCGTCCGGCGGTCCACTGTCGCACGCCGAGGAAGCGCAGCACCGGCAGCCAGGCGTTCTGGCCGAGCACCGTGCCGAAGCCGCTCGGGGAGGCGCCGAGCAACGCGAGCGGCCGATCTCCGAAGGTCTTCGCCAGGTCTTCAGGCGGGCGGGTCAGCCAGTCGATGCCGTTCTTCAGGACGCCGGGCATGCCGGCGTTGTATTCCGGGGTGGCGAGGATCAGTCCGTCGCATGCCTGGATGCGCGCCTTGAGCGCGACCACGGCCGCGGGCAGGCCTTCGCGCGCCTCGAGATCGCCGTCGTAGAGCGGAATGCCGGCGAGCGTGGCCACCGACACTTCCACGCCTTCGGGCGCGAGCGCTGCGGCGGCGTTCAGCAGCGCGGTGTTGAACGAGCCTGCGCGCAGGCTGCCGGAGATGCCGAGCAGTTTCACCATGGCGCTCACCCTTTGGCCGCGACCAGCGCGTCGTAGCTGGTCATGAGGTTGCGATAGTCGGGGATGTGGTTCGACAAGAGGGTGGCGAGACCCTGCACGTCGTTCCGCCAGTCGCGATGCAGTTCGCAGGCCACGCCGAACCAGTTCATGAGCTGCGCGCCGGCGCGGGACATGCGGTCCCAGGCCGCCTGGCGGGTAATCGCGTCGAAGGTGCCGGACGCGTCGGTCACGACGAACACCTCGTAGCCTTCTTCGATTGCCGAGAGCGCCGGGAAGGCCACGCACACCTCCGTCACCACGCCGGCGATGATCAGCTGGCGCCTGCCGGTGGCCTTGACCGCCGCGACGAAGTCCTCGTTGTCCCAGGCGTTGATGTTGCCGGGGCGGGCGATGTAGGGCGCGGCGGGAAACTGCTGTTTCAGCTCCGGCATCAGCGGGCCGTTGGGACCGTTCTCGAAGCTGGTGGTGAGAATGGTCGGCAGCTCGAAATAGCTTGCCAGGTCGGCCAGGGCCAGCACGTTGTTGCGGAACTTGTCGGGCTCGATGTCGCGCACCAGGGACAGCAGACCGGCCTGGTGATCGACCAGCAGCACGGCGGCCTGGGATTTGTCGAGACGGCGGTACGGGTTCGTCATGGGAAGGGTCCTCGCGTTGGGGCGTTGGAGAGCGATGCCGGATACACGATAGCGAGGCAACGCTACGCGCATAAGTCGGCGATTTCTGGCCACAGCGTTCCATTCGTGGAACGATCGCGGGATGCAGGATCTGAACGATTTCTACTACTTTGCCCAGGTTGCCGAGCACGGCGGCTTCGCCGCCGCGGGTCGCGCGCTCGGCGTCCCCAAGTCCAGGCTGAGCCGGCGCGTGGCACTGCTCGAAGCGCGTCTCGGCGTACGGCTGCTCCTGCGCGACAGCCGGCATTTCACCCTGACCGAGCTCGGGCGGACCTTTCTCGCCCATTGCCGCGCCATGCTGACCGAAGCCGAGGCGGCGCGTGAGGCGGTGGAGGTGCTGCGCGCCGAACCGCGCGGCGTGGTGCGCCTGGCCTGTCCGGTCGCACTGCTGGACGCCGACGTCGCGCCCATGCTGGCGAGCTTCCTTGCCGCCTGTCCGCGGGTCGAGCTGCAGGTCGAGGCGAGCAACCGGCGGGTCGACCTGCTTGCCGAGGGCCTGGATCTGGCGCTCCGCGTCCGGCCGCCGCCGCTCGAGGACAGCGACCTCGTGATGCGCGTCTTCGGCACCCGGCGGCAGTGCCTGCTGGCGAGTCCGGCGCTGCTCGGTGACGGCCCGCCGCCCGCTTCTCCTGCAGATCTCGCGCGCCTGCCGAGCCTGGCCCTCGGCACGCCGCAGGGCGAACACCTGTGGCGTCTCGCGAGTCCACAAGGCGAGATGACGGTCCAGCCCCATCGACCGCGCCTGGTGACGCGCGGCATGGCGCTGCTGCGCACCGCCGCGCTCGCCGGCCTGGGCGTTGCGCAGCTACCGTTGATGCTGGTGCGCGACGCGGTCGCGAGCGGCGCGCTGGTGGAAGTGCTGCCCGGCTGGGCGCCGCACAGCGAAGTGGTGCATGCGGTGTATGCGAGCCGGCGTGGTCAGCTGCCCGCGGTGCGCGCGCTGCTGGACCACCTGGCAGCGGGCTTCGCGGCGCTGCCGTCCGAGTGACGCGCCGCTCGGCGCGAACGGGGGGAAGTCTTCAGGCCGCCTGCGGCGGCTTGCGCAGGGTCACCATGATCCAGCCGCGCAGGAAGCCGAGCGCGTCGACATGGCTGATGAGCTTCTCGTAGCACATGCCGAGAAAGAACAGGAAGCCGTTGAACATGAGGTAGTTCGGGTACTGGCTGAGATACTCGAAACTCTCCACCTGCAGACCGGCGCCGGCCGCGAGGCGGTTCACGTCGCCGCGGGTGTTGGTCTTGTAGGCGGTGGGAAACGTGTCCTCCTCGGCGCGCCCTTCGACCTTCTTCACGATCGCGGCGTGGAAACGGTTCGGCACCAGACGCGCGACCTGGGTACCGTAGTCCCACATGTTGGCGGTCAAGAACACGATACGGCCACCGGGCTTCAGCACGCGGGCAAACTCGCGGTACACGCCCGCCGGCTCGGTCAGGTGCTCGAACACCGAGCGCGACATGATGAGGTCCACGCAGTCCGACTCGATGGGCAGGGTGGCGAGGTCGCAGTTGTAGGTTTCGATGCCCGCCGGCACGCCGACGAAATCCACCAATTCCACGCCGATCAGCCGGCCTGCGCGCCCGAGGTAGGTGCGCAGCACCGGGGCGGTCCGCCCGCAGCCGGCGTCCATCAGCGTGTCGCCGGGCCGCAGCAGGTCGTTCACCCGCTGCTCGAACAGGCGGTAGGGGTGCCGTTCGCTGGGGTAGTACTTGCGCTGCAGTTTTTCTGACAAAGCCGTCATGACGCCATCCAGGATGAGCAGACTCCAAGGTATCGGCACGCGCGGCGGCGAATGAAGCGCCGAGCGCGGCGGGCACCAAGGTAGCATGGATGCCGGACGCGATTGCGGCACCCGGTCGCGGCGCGGCTCAGTGCGCCGCATTGGGCGCGGACGGCGCGGCGGCACCGTCCTGCAGGGCCCAGAGCCGCGCGTAGAGACCGTCAGCGGCGAGCAGGCCGCGGTGCGTTCCGCGTTCCACCACGCGACCGTGATCGAGCACCAGGATCTGGTCGGCCGCGACCACCGTCGCCAGGCGGTGGGCGATCACCAGCGTGGTGCGCGCGTGCGCGACGACCGCGAGCGCCCCTTGGATGGCGCGCTCGTTCTCCGCGTCCAGCGCCGAGGTCGCCTCGTCGAAAACGAGAATTGGCGGGTTCTTCAACACCGCCCGCGCGATGCCGATGCGCTGGCGCTCGCCGCCTGAGAGCCGCGCGCCACGCTCACCCACCACCGTCTCGTAGCCCTCGGGCAGGGCGCTGATGAGGTCGTGCACGCGTGCCGTACGCGCCGCCGCCTCGATCTCGGCCTGGCTGGCGCCCGGCCGGCCGTAGCCGATGTTGTAGGCGATGGTGTCGTTGAACAGGCTCGTATCCTGCGGCACGACGCCGATCAGCGCGCGGATGCTGCGCGGATCGTGCAGGCGCAGATCCTGGCCGTCGATCAACACGCGGCCGACCTGCGGATCGTGCAGGCGCAGCAGCAGGCGGGCGAGGGTGGATTTGCCCGAGCCGCTGCCGCCGACCACGGCCGTGGTGGTACCGGCGGGAACGCGAAAGCTCACGTCCGACAGCACCGGACGGCTCTTGCGGTAGGCGAAGCCGACCTGCTCGAAGCGGATCTCGGCCGCCGCCACGCTGAGCGCCGGCAGGCTGCCGGGCGGCGGCAGGTCGGGCGCGCGGCGCAGCAGGCGAAACAGGGTCGTGGTGTGGCTCAACGCGTCGCGGGTCTCGCGATACACGAAGCCGAGGCTGTTGAGCGGCAGGCAGATCTGGATGACGTAGGCATTGATCAGCACCAGGTCGCCGACCGTGAGCGTGCCGTCGACCACGCCGCGTCCGGCGAGCAGCATCACCGCGCCCACGCCTAGCGCGATGATCAGGCTCTGGCCGACGTGCAGCCCGAACAGCACGCGCTGGTTCAGCACCGCGGCGTCGCTCCAACGGCCGAGGATGCGCCCGAAGCGCTCGCTCTCCAGCGGTTCGTTGGTGAAGTACTTCACCGCCTCGTGGTTCAGCAGACTGTCCGCCATGCGCCCCTTGGCCGCGCTGTCGAGGCGGTTCACGCGCCGCTGGAAGGTGTTGCGCCGCGCGGTGATGACGAAGGTGAACGTGCCGTAGACCAGGAAGGTCGCGCCCATGATGGCGGCGAAGGCGTTGGAGTAGCGCAGCAGCATCACGCCCTGCACCAGCGCGATCTCCAGCAGCGTGGGCAGCGCGGTGAAGAGGCCCACGCCCATCAGGTAGCCGACGGCGTTCGTGCCGCGATCGAGATCGCGAAGCAGCGCGCCGGTCCGGCGTCGCACGTGGAAATCGCTGCCCATGCGGTGCAGGTGATCGAAGGCTGCCTGGGCGTAGGCCGCGATGGTGCGCTGGGTGACGCGCGAGAAGACCAGGTCACGCAGTTCGCTGAAGAGCGTCACGCTGAAGCGCAGCAGTGCGTAACCGAGCAGCAGCGCAATGGGCGCGGTCGTGAGCGACGCGGGCTGCGACAACAGGTCGACGATCTCTTTCAGGACCATCGGCACCAGAACGCTCGCCACGCGCGCGGCGAGCAGCAGCGTCAGCGCGCCGAGCAGCCGCGCGCGACTGCGCCAGGCCGCGGCCAGCAGCGCGCGCAGGATGCCGCGGTCGCCGGCC
>JAIEQK010000282.1 GCA_019747795.1 Gammaproteobacteria bacterium
GGCCTGCAAAGCCGTGGACGCCGGTTCGATTCCGACCCCAGCCTCCATTCGTGTTCAGCGATTCGTGTTCTCCCATCGGGAGCAGGGCGGCGACCCGGTCTCACTCTGATCACGGAGCCACCGGCGCCCGCCATTCGCAAGCTTCAGTCCGGGAAGTTCCAGGCGCTCGTTCGTCGCAAGGCTCATCCTGACCGCGTTCAAAGCTTGCCGGTGGCTGCGCTCACGGCGAGGCGCCCGCGCGTCGATTCTCCGATCCAGTCACGCGATGGGCCCGACGCGGGGGGCAGCGGGTCGCGCTTGAGAGCGAACGCTCGTCGCAGAGCGTGCACTCCGCTTCCCACAACGTGGACCGCGATCACGAGCGGGCGCCGCCGGCGCCACCGCGCATCACATGGCTCAAGCCACACGAGCGCGCGTGTCTCCTTGATACAGAGGTACCGCCGCCCCGTGCGCTGGGCGGGCGCCGCTGTTGGCGGCTTGCCTGCAATGGGCAATCATGGCCGTGCAGCGATAGAGATGATCGAGAGTGATGCGAACGAACTGGGTAACCCGCCCTCAACACGCTCCGCGCGAGATCACCAGCCCGTGGCCCGGGATCACTTACCCATCCGGCGACGGCTTGCAGGTGCGCGCCACCGTGGATGGTACGCGCCGGAGCCGCTACTACACCTACCGCAGTTTCGACGGGGACGTGGTGGCGGCTCACCGCGCCGCGGGCAAGTGGCGAATGGAGATCCTCTCCGGCCGCAAGTTCAAGCTACGCAGCAGGGGCCCCTATGAGCTCACGCAACGGCGCCGAGCTGACGGCGTGGTCGAGCACGCCATCGTCTGCCGCGCGCTGCGGCCTGACGGTCGCCGAACGCTGGTGAAGTTCTTCATCGGAACCGAGAACACCGCCACCAAGGAACGCAGGAAGCGGGCCCAGCTGCGTGCGGAAATGTGGTGGGGCCAGTACCGGCGCTGGTACGAAGACGGCGGCCGGCATCCGATGGATCGGCCTGAGAACGACCTGCATGCTCGTTCAGAGCGCTGAGTCCGTCACTGCGGAAACCCGGCACAAATACGACTACGTCGACGAACTGCTCGCAGACGTGTGCCGCCTAGCGGCTGTCGGTTGGCCACATGGTCTGCCGGCTGGCAACCAGGGAAGCTCAACGCCTGCGTCTGGATAGGGGCATCGCCTACAGAGGAAAGGCGCGGAAGGCAGGATCGTTGCTCTACTGCCAACGCGAATCGAGGCGATACCATGAGCAGCATCAGCGTGCAGGCTTGGTTACCCATCTGGCTCTTGGGAGCTCCGCCCATTCTTCTTGCTCTCAGCGCGTGGTTTGATGGAACGCGCGACCGAAAGGAAAACGCTGAGCCGTACTAGGGGGCCCACGTGGAGCGGACCGGCGTCTTTCACAAGCCCGGTTCGAGCAGGGCTGAGAACAGTTTGATCTCCCTCTCTGTCTGGTCGAGGCCGTCGAGCACTTCATCGCGGTCCGGGGCAAAGGTGCGCTTGCACCAATCACAGGTGACGCTATCCGGCCCCGCGCGAAGTGCGGCAAGGGACACGCCCGTTCCGAGGCTGCAGTGCGCACATGTAATCGGGACGGTAGGCTCCGGGTCGGAGGTCACGGTGGCTGCACCCATCGGCGAAGTTTGAACAAGGCCATGTCGGGCGCATGCTTTCGAGGGCGCCCGATACGGGGTGGAGCGCACCTTGCGCCTCGCTCGAAGAATTCGCTGTAGGTCCCCGGCCTCCGCGCAGTAGGAGCAACAGTCTTTTGCAGTTGGCAGCGGATGCCGAGCGCGTCGCGGCGTGCTGCTCGAGAGCCGAACGTCTTGCATGGCGGTCCAGCGCTGTTCTCGTCAAGGCGAGAGCAAAGGCAAGGGGCTTAGCCTAGAGGCGCTCCAAGATCACACCGCGCGCCGCGATCGCCAGCTTACCGTCCACCTCGAGGACCAGGTCGCCGCTAGGCCACGCGTCCATTACCTGCAGGCCTTCGACGATACCTGGGGACGGGTCGCCCGCGAACTTGGTCGTGCGCAGGTAGTGGGTCAGCTCAACGACGGTGTAGGTCAGCCCGTCGCCCCCCTTGGCCTGGAAGCGGCCCGTCTCGATCCTGATGTGTTCAAGCGCCATCGCCCCCGCCATCGGGGCGATGAGCCACCCCTCACTGGGGTGACTGTGGAGAGGAATGCGCTACGTCTACGTCAACGATGCACTCGCGAGCATCAACGGGAAATCCGCCGCCGAGCATCTCGGCAGGACGGTCGACGAGGTCGTCCCCGGACTGCTCTCTCACATTCGCGAGTACATCGCGCAGTTGGTCGAGCAACGCGAGCGTATCCCCGACCTGCTGGTCGAGGGGGAGACGCCGCTCGAGCCCGGTACCAAGCGCACCTGGCGCGAGAGCTGGTACCCGCTCTCGGCGCCGGAAGGCGAGTTCACCGCGGTGATGGTGCGCGAGATCACCGAGGAACAGGCCCTCGCTTCCCGGGTGGTCGAGGCCAATCGCCAGAACACCGTGCTGATGGCGACCGTTGCGCACGAACTGCGCAACCCGCTCGCATCGCTCGCGAATGCAGCCCAGGTGGTGGCGGGCTTCGACGAGCCGTCGGGACCCGGTGTCTCCGCCCTGATCGCGCGCCAGGTGTCGCAGCTCGGTCGCATCGTCGAAGACCTGGAGGCGACCGGCCAGCTGCGCCAGCGCTTGTTCTCCATCGCGCGCGCGCCGCTGCGCGTGGGCGAGCTGCTCGACACGGCGATCACCACGGTGAACGAGGCGGCGGCGGCCAAGGCACAGTCGGTTAGCGTCACGCCCGCCTGCCTGGACCAGGTGGTCGAGGGCGATCGCCATCGCCTGGTCCAGGTGTTGACCAACCTGCTTTCGAACGCCATCAAGTACACCCCCGTGCGGAGCCAGATCGTGGTGCAGGCGGCGCGCGCGCCGACGGCCGTGGTCATCGACGTCATCGACAGGGGCCCCGGTGTACTGCCCAAGGAGATCGGCGAGATGTTCCAACTCTACGCGCGCGGCACTGCGGCGCAGGCCAGCGACGTGCCCGGCTCGGGCATCGGCCTGTGGCTGGCGCGCGAATTGGTCGAGGCCCACGGTGGCTCCTTGCAGGCGCGGCTGAACTGGCCGGAGCCCGGGCTCGCGGTGCGCGTCACGTTACCGGCGCCGCACTGATCCGGTGCGTCCGGCGCCGAGGGCCTCTAGGCCTGGGCGGGATCCTTGCCGCGTCCCCACGGCCAGCGTCCGTTGATCATGAGAACGTAGTTATGGCGAGCTACGTTCGGTCCTGCTCGCGGTCATGCGGGCAGTGAGCTATAAAGTACTCAGCGTCGTCGGTAGAGCATTTGCAGTGCCTCGCAGCGAAACGCCACCCGAAGCGCCCGGCTACCTGCACGGGTTTCCGCCGGCGACTGACATCGCCGCGGACGCGGCGCTGAGCTACGTGCTCGACTTCGAGCGCAACATCCTCCACCAGCGATGGCGCGGCACCATCCAGCCCATGGATGTCGTGGCCTATTGGCAGCGCCTGATCGCGGACGAGGCCACGCTGGCCTTTGGTCGGCATCTGAACGATCTGCGCGAATGCCGGCTGGAATTCTCAGGCGACCAGTGGCTGTCGATGATCGCCGACGTGCTCGAACGCATGCCGGCCCACGCACCATGGCGCGCGGCCATCGTCGTCGACAGCGCCGAGACCGCGGGTACGGTTCGCCAGTTTCTCGGCTACGCGGGAGATCTCGTGGAGGCCCAGGTGTTTCTCCGCATGGACGAGGCGGAGACCTGGCTGCTCGACGGTTGAGGCTCGGCGGCGGTGTGCGTTGCCTTTACCCGTGCGCCCGGTGGTGGTGCGCCGCGCGGGTGTCCGCCATCTCCTCCCGCTGGCCACGCAGGAGCCATAGGAGCGCGGCCGCCGCACAGTCGAAGATCTCGGCCTCGACGGTCTCGGCGCCATAGGCGAGGAACTGCCCGGCAAGTTGCTGCACGCGGGCTTCGGTCGTCACGATCGCGCAGCGCCAGCCTTGGAAGGGCGTGTCTGGCAGGTGGAACAGGTCCAGCAGGTGGATCCACTGTTCGCTCGAGAACTGCGGATCGCAGAAGCGGATGTCGGCGAGCGTGCGGCGGTGGGCGCAGGCTTCCTCGTCGCGACTCAGCGCCGTCCAGAAGCTCTCCAGTTCGTCCAGGGTGACGTTGCCGCGCCAGCACTCCCAGATCATGCGGTAGTCGGCATCGACCGCGTACGTGATCCCTGGTGTGGGCCGCAGGGACACCGCGTCGAAATGGCGGCGATGGCGTGAGGCTAGCGATCCCATCTGCACACATCCTTGGTTTCGAACGAGCATAGCAGCCACGGCGCATGCCTGCCGCGCGGGTAATCGGCGGTATCATCGGCCCGGCTATACAGCGTGAACGAGGGCGCGGCAGGGACCCGACATTGGACATCCCCTCTGACTTCCCGATGATGGCGCAGATGGCCATCACCCTCGCGGGCTTCACCGCCCTGGTCGACGCGGCGCAGCGCCGTGACGGCCAGCCGCTGACGCTGCGCGAACGCCTGCATCTCGGCCTCATCGTGCAGAGCGCTGCCTTCGTGGTCGCGCTCGGTTTCGTGCCGGGCATGCTCGCTCACTTGCCGCTGACGCCGGAGCGCGTGTGGCGACTGTCGATCGTCGCCATGGCCGTCGCCCACTGCATCAGCTGGGCCTACGGCTGGAACACGCGCATGTTCACCGTGCTGCGCGCCGAAGTGCGCGGCTGGGAGCGCTTCGTCGGGCTGCTGACCCTGCCTTTCGGCGTGCTGGCCGTCGTCGCGCAGGTGGCGATCGCCTGTGGTTACTTCCCGGGCTACACCGTGTTCGTCTACGAAGCCGGCCTGCTGCTCTACCTGCTGGTGGGCCTCTATTCCTTCGTGTCCCTGCTGCTCAATCGTCGCTGAGGGTGGTTCGCCCCTAGGCAGCGACAGGGTGACGGCGGCATCATCGAGCGGGGCACCACGGCCCTTCGCCCGCCCCGCCATTCAACGTCTGACCAGGGAGTGAAGCATGTCCACCATCGACGCACGACTCGCCGCGCTGGGCCTCGTACTGCCGCCGGCGCTCGCCCTGCCGCCCGGCATGGTGCTGCCCTTTCCGTGGGTGCGGGTGGTCGGCTCGCGCGCGCTGGTGTCGGGCCACGCGCCGCTCAATCCCGACGGCTCTCTGGCAGGGCCTTTCGGCAAGGTCGGTCAGGACGTGACGCTCGAACAGGCGCAGGCTTCCGCGCGCCTGGTGGGGCTCGCGATCCTCGGCAGCCTGCGCCGTGAACTCGGCAGCCTGGACCGTATCGCGGCCTGGACCCGCGTGTTCGGCATGGTCAGCTCGGCGCCCGGCTTCGGCCAGCAGCCGGCGGTCATCAACGGCTTCAGCGAACTCATCCTCGAGGTGTTCGGCGCGACGGTCGGCGCGCACGCGCGGAGCGCGGTCGGCATGGCGGAACTGCCGTTCAACCTGCCGGTGGAGATCGAGGCGGAGGTGGAACTGTATCCAGCGGCAGGGACATGAGGCGCCGCCGGTCGCGTTGCGTCGTATCCCGCATCCAGCCGCCCAGCCCGAAGGAGAACTGACATGACGAGAACAGCCCGCTGCCATTGCGGCGCGGTGACGGTCGAGGTACCGGGCGAGCCCCAGTTCACCTTCATGTGCCACTGCGAGTTCTGCCAGCGCCGCACGGGCACGAGCTATCACTTGGACGCCTGGTTTTCAAGTGAAGGCGCGATCATCACGGGCGAGACGCGTACCTACACGCGTAGCGGCGATCGCGGCGACAGCCTGGTGTTTCATTTCTGTCCTAACTGCGGCAGCAACGTGTACTTCTACCTGCCCGCGGTGCTGCCCGACATGATTGGCGTCGCGGTCGGCTGCTTCGCCGACCCGGGATTTCCCGCGCCGCAGGCTTCGCTCTACGAGTACCGCCGCCACCGCTGGGTGGAGGTCCCCGCGGGCACGGTCCGGCACGAGCGTGGCGTGACGCTATAGCGCGCCTGAGACGTTCATCCTGGCGGGTCCAAACTCGCACGCGGACCCGCCTTCGAGTTCAGGGAACCACGACATGCCCACCCAGACCTGCCAGTGCCCCTGCGGCCACACGCGCTTCGAGATCGTCGGGCGGCCGCTGTTTCGCATCCTGTGCCACTGCACCATCTGCCAGCGCTTCAACGCGGCGCCCGTCGCCGACGTGGTGATCTACGACGCGGCCGCGGTGCAGCCTCCGGCCCCGGGCAGCGTGAGCTTCCAGGCCTACAAGCCGCCGCCGAACGTGCAGCGCGGCAAGTGCACGCAATGCGGCGCCCCGGCCATCGAAGTCTTCGAGGCGCCGCTGTTTCCGAAGCTGACCATGGTGCCGACGTCGGTACACGGGACGCTCGACGCGCTGCCGGTACCGGTCGGGCACATGTTCTACGACAAGCGCGTCGCCGATGTCGCCGACGCGTTGCCGAAGCACTCGGGCTTGCTCGCGAGCCAGGGCAGCTTCATGCGCCACCTGTTCGCCGCCCAGCTGTGGCGGCGCTGAGCGCCGCGCTCAGTCCGCCAGCACCAGCAAGGTCTGCCCCGGCGCGACGTGGGCGCCGGGTCTGCACAGCACCCGCGCCACGGTGCCGGCGTGTTCAGCGACGACCGCAATCTCCATCTTCATCGATTCCACCACCATCAGCGTGTCGCCGGCCGCGACCCGCGCGCCCGGTTCCACCAGGACCTGCCACACGCTGCCGTGCACGTGGGTGCTGGCGGCGCGTTCGCCGGCGGTGAGCGCCGCCTCGTCCGCGTCCAACTCGATCGCATGGCCGTCGTCGGCGACCAGGTCCTGCCCGGCGGCGGCCCAGCGCGCGCGCTCCGCCTCGAAGGCCGCCTGCTGGGTGGCCTTGAAGGCCGCGATGCCATCCCTGTGCTCGGCGAGGAAGGCCTGGTAGCGCGACAGGCTGAAACGCGTCTCTTCGATGCGCAGGTCGTAGCGGCCGCGCGGAAAGTCTTCGCGCAGCTGTACGAGTTCCTCGGCGCTCACGGGGAAGAAGCGAATCTGATCGAAGAAGCGCAGCAGCCAGGGCTGGGTGAAGGCCTGCGTGCTGCGGTAGCGGTTCCACATCTGCAAGGTGCGGCCGACGAACTGGTAGCCGCCCGGGCCTTCCATGCCGTAGATGCAGAGATAGGAACCGCCGATGCCGACCGCGTTCTCCGGCGTCCAGGTGCGCGCCGGGTTGTACTTGGTGGTGACCAGGCGATGGCGCGGATCGAGCGGCGTGGCGACCGGCGCGCCGAGGTACACGTCGCCGAGGCCCATGACGAGGTAGGACGCGCCGAACACGATGTCCTTCACCGCCTGTTCGTCGGCGAGCCCGTTGATGCGCCGGATGAACTCGATGTTGCTCGGGCACCAGGGCGCGTCCGGCCGCACCGACTGCATGTACTTGTCGATGGCGAGCCGCGTCGACGGATCGTCCCAGGCGAGCGGCAGGTGCACGATGCGCGATGGCACTTCGTCAGCGAGCGAGTGATCGAGATCGCCCAGCAGCGCGTCCAGCTCACGCAGCAGTGTCGCCTGCGGCAGGCGCCGCGGATCGAAATGGACCTGCAGCGAACGGATGCCGGGCGTGAGATCGACGATGCCGGGCAGGGCCAGCGACTTCAGCCGCTGCCACAGGGCCTGCGCGCGGAAGCGCAGGCCGATGTCGAGCTTCGCTGGCCCGAACTCGATCAGCACGTAGTCGTCGCCGGCGGGCCGGATGACCACTTCGTCATCCGCCACGGGCGCCGCGTAGCGCTTGATCGGCGCCTCGGCCGGCAGCGTGCTGGGCCACGCGTCGCCGGTGGGCGCGCGCAGCTCGCTGATGAAGGTCTCCTGCGCATCCGCAGCCGCGCGCGCCGTGTCCTGCGAGACCGGCGTGAAGCGCAGCCGGTCGCCCGGCTTCAACTGCCCGAGCATCCAGCGGTCGGCCGCGATCACCGTCACCGGACACACGAAGCCGCCGAGGCTCGGGCCGTCGGGCCCCAGGATCACCGGCATGTCGCCGGTGAAGTCCACCGCGCCGATGGCGTAGGCGTTGTCGTGGATGTTGGACGGATGCAGGCCGGCCTCGCCGCCGTCGCTGCGCGCCCAGGTGGGCTTGGGGCCGATGAGCCGCACGCCGGTGCGGCTCGAGTTGTAGTGCACCTGCCAGTCGGTCGCGAGCAGCGTGTCGATGTCTTCGCGCGTGAAGAAGTCGGGTGCGCCGTGTGGCCCGTAGATCACGCGCAGTGTCCAGGTGTCGCCGTAGACCGGCGCGTGCTCCGCGAGCGGCGCGTTCGTCACCGGGCCCGCGGTCTCATCACCGATGCGCAGCACGTCGGCGAGACGCAGCGCGCGTCCGCCGTGGCCGCCGAAGCGGCCGAGGGTGAAGGTCGCGCGGCTGCCCATGTAGCGCGGCACGTCGAAGCCGCCGCGCACCGCGAGGTAGGCGCGGACGCCGGCGCCGGTCACCGCGCCCAGTTTCAGCACCGCGCCGGCAGGCACGTCCACCGCCGTCCACCAGGGAACCGGCGCACCCTCGAGTTCGGCCGCGAGCGGCGCGCCGGTGAGCGCGATGGTCGCCGCGCAGTTGAAACGCAGCGTCGGGCCCGTCACGGTGATTTCGAGGCCGGCCGCGCCGTCGGCGTTGCCCACCAGCCGGTTGGCGAGGCGAAAGGCCAGCGCGTCCATCGGCCCGGAGGGCGGCACGCCCACCTCCCAGTAGCCGAGCCGCCCGGGATGGTCCTGCACGGTGGTGTCGGTGCCCGCTGCGAGCACGTCCACGCTGCGCGCGGCGTAGGGGTGACTCGCGAGCGTCGCGGTGATCTGTCGTCCTTCGCGCAGCACCGGCGCGGTCACGATGGATCGCAGGTAGTCGAGGTTGGTCTCGAGCCCGCTGAAGCGGCTGGCCGCGAGCGCCGCGGCTAGCCTGGCCAGCGCGGCTTCGCGGGTGTCGGCGTGCACGATGACCTTCGCCAGCATGGGATCGTAGAAGGGCGAGACCTCCACGCCGTCGGCGACCCAGGTGTCGCAGCGCGCGTCCGCGGGCAGCACCACTTCGGTGAGCAGGCCGGCGGCGGGCTGGAACTGCTTGGCCGGGTCTTCCGCGTAGATACGCGCCTGGATCGAATGCCCGTGCGGCGTCGGCGCGAGGCTCGCGAGCGGTGGCAGTTCGCCGGCCGCGAGTCTCACCATCCATTCCACGATGTCGACACCCGTGACCATCTCGGTCACGCCGTGCTCGACCTGCAGGCGCGTGTTGACCTCGAGGAAGTAGGCCTGGCCGGTGTCGGTGTCGTAGACGAACTCCACCGTGCCGGCGGAGCGGTAGCGCACGGACTCGCCGAGCGCGACGGCCTGTTCCGCGAGTGCCGCGCGGGTATCGGCCGTGAGCCCTGGCGCCGGCGTCTCTTCGATCACTTTCTGGTTGCGTCGCTGCAGCGAGCAGTCGCGCTCGCCGAGCGCGAGCACGCCGCCTTCGCCGTCGCCGAACAGCTGCACCTCGAGATGCCGCGCGCGCTCGACGAACTTCTCGAGATACAGGCCACCGTCGGCGAAGTTGCTGCGCGACAGGCGCTGCACGCTGTCGAACGCGCTGGCGAGCGCCTCGGCGGAGCGACACAGCTGCATGCCGATGCCGCCGCCGCCGGCGGTGCTCTTCAGCATCACCGGGTAGCCGATCACCGCCGCGGCGTCGAGCGCCGCCTGCACGTCCGCGAGCAGGCCCGTACCGGGCAGCAGCGGCAGGCCGCTCGCCTGCGCCAGCGCGCGCGCGGTGTGCTTCAGGCCGAAGTCGCGCAGCTGCGCCGGTGTCGGGCCGATGAACACCACGCCCGCGGCGGCGCAGGCCTCGGCGAAGGCGGCGTTCTCCGACAGGAAGCCGTAGCCCGGGTGAATGGCCCGCGCGCCGGTGGCGCGCGCGACCTCGAGGATGCGGCCGCCGTCGAGGTAGCTCTCGGCGGCGAGCGCCTCGCCGATGCATACCGCCTCGTCGGCGGCGGTCACGTGCAGCGAATCGGCGTCGGCGCGGGTGTGGACCGCGACCACGCCAACGCCCATGCGCTTCAGCGTGCGGGCGATGCGGCATGCGATGGCGCCGCGGTTGGCAATCAGAACTTTCTCGAACATCGGCAGGGCCCTGCTGTGCGCGGGTCGTCCCGCATCGAGTGAACGGCGCGCCGGTCGTCCGGCGCACCGGCGCTGCTCAGTCCCAGATCAGCATGCGCACCGGCGTGGGGTTGTAGGCATTGCACGGGTTGTTCAGCTGCGGGCAGTTGGAGACCAGCACCAGCACCGGCATCGCCGCCTGGAGTTCGACGTATTTGCCGGCATCGGAGATGCCGTCGGCGAAGGTCAGCCGACCGTCCGCGGTCACCGGCACGTTCATGAAGAAGTTGATGTTGGCCGGCAGGTCGCGCTTGGTGAGTCGCCCGCGGGTCTGCGCGCAGGCCAAGAGGAAGCTGTCGCGGCAGCTGTGCATGGGCCACTTGTCGAGCGCATAGCGCACCTGGTTGCTCTCGGCCGCGCAGGCGCCGCCCAGCGTGTCGTGTCGTCCGCAGGTGTCGGCGGTGATGGTCAGCATCACGCGCCCTTCGTTGGAGATGAGCCGTGTGCCGGCGCTGAGATAGAGATTGCCCTGCGCGCGGATGGTGTCCTGCGCGCTGTAGCGCTCGGCCGGGTCGTCGGCGTTGAAGAACAGCGTGTCGACCGCCTGGTTGCCCTCCAGATCTAGGATGCGCAGCGTCTGGCCGGCCTCCAGGCGGTGGAGCCAGGGTTCGCCGGCCGGCACGTCGCACTGGTAGACGGCCGCGGCGGGATCGAGGGTGCTCTGGACTAGGGGCATGGGTGCAATTCCTCGCGGCGACTCACACGCACGCGTGATCGTGCTGGCAGTGATAGCGTGCGTTGTTGGCGTAGCCACGCACGTTCTCCGGACGCGACAGGCGACAGACGTCGTCCTCGGACGCGGGCCCGACGTAGACCACCTCGCAGCGCACCGGCCGCGGCGCCCAGGTCGTGCCCGGGTCGAGCGGATGCGGGCAGGTGTCCAATACCGCGAGCGTCTCCATCTCGGCGCGCAGCATGACGTGAGCACCGGCCGGCGAGTGGCCGCGCACGAAGCCGAGATTGCCCTCGCCATCCACGCCGACCTTGCTGAAGAAATTCACGTTCGCCACCAGGTCGGCGAGGCCTAAGCCCCACTTGCCGAGCTCCACCAGCAGCGAATCGCGGCCATTGCGATGACAGGCGTTGCGGCTCTCCTGGTAGGTCGAGACGCCGTAGCGGGCCGCGGTCAGCTCGGCATTGCCCACGCCGCAGAACGCGTCGTGCCAACCCACGCTGTCCTCGATCAGCGACACCAGGATGCGGCCCATGTCCGAGTACAGGCAGTGACCGCGGGTGAGGAAGGCGGTGTGCTGCGCCTTCAGGGTGTCGGCCATGTTGTAGCGTTCGAGGTGGTTGCGCGCGTTGTAGAAGAGCGCCGCGCAGTTCGCGCCGCCTTCCACGTCGGTCAGGCGCAGCGCATAGCCGCGCGCGAGCTCCACCGACCAGTGGCGCGCGCCCGGCACGAGTTCAGAGCGCACGACGGTGCCGACGGGCGGCGGGGTAGGGATGGCGTTCATGCTGGGGGCTCCTCAAGCCATGGCCAGCGCCGGGACCGCGGCGGAGAGTGCCCGGTCCTCGGGGCGTTTCAGCGGCAGGTCGTAGGTCACACGCGAGCCGTAGGCGCCGGGCGCCTGCGGATCCACCCGCACCTTGTCGAACACGAAGAGCCGCGTGCCGAGCGCGAAGCCCTCCTTCAGATCGTGGGTGATCATCAGCACCGTCAGGCGGTGCTCGCGCCACAGCGCGGCGACCAGCTTGTGCATGTCGGCGCGGATGCCGGGATCGAGCGCGCCGAAGGGTTCGTCCAGCAGCAGGAGCCGCGGCTGCACGATCAGCGACTGGGCAAGCGCGAGACGCTGCTGCATACCGCCGGAGAGCTCGCTCGGGTAGCGATGCTGCGCGTGATCGAGTCCCACCTGCGCGAGCATCTCGAGCGCCTTGCCACGCGCGTAGCGCCGCGCGCCGCCGAACAGCCGGCCGAGCAGCGGCGACTGCCTGAGCTCGAGTCCCAGCAGCACGTTGCCGAGCACGGTGAGGTGCGGGAACACCGAGTAGCGCTGGAACACGATGCTGCGACCCGCATCGGGCTCCATGTGCAGCGGCGTGCCGTCGAACAGGATCTGTCCGCGATCCGGCGGCTCTTCACCGAGCAGCATGCGCAGGAAGGTGGTCTTGCCGCAGCCCGAGGCGCCGACCACGGCGCAGAACTCGCCCTCGGCGATGCTCAGATCGAGACGCTCGAGCACCACCTGGTCGCCGTAGGTCTTCCACACGTTGCGCGCCTCTATGAGCGCCGTGTGCCCGCTCATGCCGAGACTGCCTGCCAGGGAAACAGGCGTCGCCCGAGCAGGCGCAGTCCGCGATCCATGGCGTAGGCGAGCAGGGTGATCCACAGCACGTAGGGCAGGATCACGTCCATGGCGAGGTAGCGCCGCACGAGGAAGATGCGATAGCCGAGCCCGTCGGTGGCGGCGATGGCCTCGGCCGCGATCAGGAACAGCCAGGCCGAGCCCAGCGTCAGGCGCACGGCGTCGATCAGCCGCGGCAGCGCGAGCGGCAGCACCACGCGCAGGATCACCACCCAGGTGTTCGCGCCCAAGGTCTGGGCCTTGACGATGAGCTGACGCGGGATCTCCCGCACGCGCCCTTGGATGTCGCGCGCGATGACCGGCGCGATGCCGAACACGATCAGCACCACCTTGGACAGCTCGCCCAGGCCGAACACGATGAAGAGTATCGGCAGGATGGCCATGGGCGGAATGAGCGAGAGGCTCGCGACGAAGGGCGACAGCCCGGCCGCGAGCAGCGGCAGCGCGCCCAGGGTCACACCGATCACGAGCCCGAGCACCGCGCTCACGCCGACGCCGGTCGCGAGCCGCCGCAGGCTGGACGCGCTGTCCCGCCAGAACAGCAGCTCGCCGCTACGCTTGCTCGGTGTCAGCGCCATGCGCTCCATGGCCTCGCCGAAGCTGGTCATGGCCGGCAGCAGCTTGTCGTTCGGGTTCGCTTCGAGCCGCGCGTTGGAGGTCGCGACGTAGGCGAAGAACACCAGGACGAAGGGCAGCAGCGCCAGCATCATCGCCGACAGGCGCGAGGGCTGCAGGTTGATCAGTCGCTTCATGGCCGCCGGCGTCGCGCCGCGCGTCGCTCAGAGCTTCTGGTCCGCCGCCATCTTCATGTAGGTGTCGTCGAAGCGCAGCTTCAAGTTGCCCTTGTCGCCGCTGACCACGCCGCCCGGAAAGCCCATGCCGATGAACTCCGCGCTGCCCGCGCCTTCACCGAGCAGGCCGTGCGCGAAGGAGAACTTGGCGACGTGCGCCATGGTCTTCGGCAGGTCGGCGCTCTGGGTGAAGGCCACGGCATCGGCCGGTGTCCAGAACATGCGCGTGGTCTTCAGCTGGCTGTCGTAGCCGGCGAGGTCGGTGCCGGAGGCCTTGGCCATGGCGCTGCGCGCCGCCTTCCCGGCGTCGTCGTCCTTCTGCATCACGGCGAGGATCTCGTACCACGCGCCGACCAGAGCCTTGCCGAAGTCGGGATTGGCGGCCAGCGTCGCGGTGTTGACCACCATGAGATCGATGATCTCGCCCGGGATCTGGCTCGAGTCGAACACCTTGTGCGTGCCGGGCGTCTTCAGGATCTCGCCGAGCTGGGGATTCCAGGTGACGATGGCGGTGACGTCGTCGGTGGCGGCGGCGGAGACGATGTCCGCGTCGGACGTGTTCACCACGGTCACGTCCTTCTCCGCGAGCCCGGCGCTCTCGAGGCCGCGCGCGAGGAGGTAGTGGGAGACGGAGAGTTCGACCAGGTTGACCGACTGGCCCTTGATGGCCTCGAGCTTGTCGGCCTTCTTCAGGATCACGCCGTCGTTGCCATTGGAGAAGTCGCCGACGATGAGCGCGGTCGAATCCACGCCGCCCGCGGCGGGGATGGTCAGCGCGTCCATGTTGGTCATCACGCAGCCGTCGAAGCCGCCGGCGGTGTACTGGTTGATGGATTCGACGTAGTCGTTCAGCTGCACGACTTCGATTTCGATGCCGTACTTGTCCGCCCACTTCTTCACGATGCCGGAATTCTCGCCGTAGTCCCACGGCATCCAGCCGGCGTAGATGGTCCACGCGACCTTGAACTTCTTCTTCGCTTCAGCGGCGCTGGCGCTCCCGGAGACCAGCAGCGTGGCCAGGGCGCACAGCAGGAGAAGCGTGAAGCCGCGATGGCGGCGATTGACGAGCGTGTCCAGCATGACTTGTTCCTCACAGGTTGCGACGGCAGATGACGACCACTCCGGAGGACCTCGTGGCGCCCGTCGTCCTGCCGCTCGCCGCGCGAGCCCCGCAAGACAAGCGGTGCCGATGATCTCCCGGGCTTTTGTCCCGCCGTGTAACCCCCGCGAGGAGGTCGGTCGCTCTCGGACCAGGCATCCGCCTGCGCGGATCGGAACCCTAGCGACCTATTGATGTTCGCGTCTCGACCCCTCCGGCATCGAGCCGTCATCGTCGGTCCTACTCCTGGCGCGAGTGCCAGAAGCGTGCCACTGGCGGAAATCCGCGGATTTCCCCGCCTGTTTCGCGCCGGAGAGCGCCGGCACGCGCCATGTCGGCGCGCGGCCTGACGCTCGCGCACCAAAAGGGGGACCGTCAGGCCTCAGTGACCGCCGCCGCCCGCCGCGCCACCGCCCGCGCCGCCCGCGCCGGAGCCACTGGTGCCGGCGCCGTTGGAGCCGGCG
>JAIEQK010000321.1 GCA_019747795.1 Gammaproteobacteria bacterium
AGACCGCCGCCGCGGACGGCGCGCCGGGCGCGCAGGGCCAGGCGCAGGCCGCGGCGACACCGACCAACAAGCGCAGCCAGTCCACCAAGAACTACGAAGTCGATCGCACCATCAGCCATACCAAGGACGCGCTCGGCAACATCAAGCGCCTGTCGGTGGCGGTGGTCGTGCGCGCGCCCGTTGCGCCGCCCGCGGCGCCGAAGCCCGCCGAGGGCGAGAACGCGGACAGCAAGCCGGCCGAGGGCGAGGCCGCGGCGGCCGCCGCGCCGCCCAAGCCCGCTGCCTACAGCGAGGAAGAGATCAAGCGCATGACGGATCTCGTCAAGGAGGCCATCGGCTTCGACGCCGCGCGCGGCGACACGGTGAGCATCACCAGCGCCGAGTTCCAGGTGCCGCCGCCGCCGGAACCGCTGCCCGAGCCGCCCATCTGGCAGCAGCCCTGGGTGTGGAACCTGGCCAAGCAGGTGGCCGGCGGACTGTTCGTGCTGTTCGTGCTGTTCGGCGTGATTCGCCCGACCGTGAAGTCGCTCATGACCAAGCCGCTCAAGGTGGTGGGCGAGGCGGGCGAAGTGGCCGCGCTCGAAGGCGCGACCGTCGGTCCCAACGGCCTGCCGGCGCTGCCCGGCATGGTGGCCGGCGCCGATGGTCAGCTCGCCCTGCCCGGTGCCGGGCCGAACGGCGCGCCGCTCACCATCGCCACGGAACTCGACCCGAACATCGACTCGGTCAAGCAATTCGTCAACAGCGATCCGCGCGTCGCCGCGCAGGTCATCAAAGGTTGGGTCGGCGAATAAGCCGCCCGGGGAGCCGTCATGCCAGAAGCAGCCAGCCAACTCGACGGCGCGCAGAAAGCCGCCATCCTGCTCATGTCCATCGGTGAAGGGCCGGCGGCCGAGATCATGAAATACCTCGGCCCGCGCCAGGTGCAGAAGATCGGCGTCGCCATGACCAGCCTGGACGTGGTCTCGCCGACCAACGTCAACACCGCCATCACCGACTTCATCGACTCGGTGCGCTCGCACACCGGTCTCGGCATCGGCAACGAGGAATACATCCGCTCGGTGCTGACCAACGCGCTCGGCGAAGAGAAAGCCAGCAGCATGATCGATCGCATCCTGCTCGGCGGTCACACCAAGGGGCTGGAATCGCTGAAGTGGATGGACCCGCGCGCGATCGTCGAACTGGTGCGCTACGAGCACCCGCAGATCATCGCCATCGTGCTGTCCTACCTGGACAGCGACCAGTCGGCCGAGGTGCTGTCGCTGCTGCCGGAGAACACCCGCGCGGACCTGCTGATGCGCGTCGCGACCATGGACGGCATCCAGCCGGCGGCGATGAAGGAGCTGAACGAGATGCTCGAGCTGCAGCTGCGCGGCGGCGTGGGCGGCCAGCAGTCCTCGCTCGGCGGCATCAAGTGCGCCGCGGAGATCCTGAACTACGTCGATCGCAGCGTGGAAGCGAAGATCAACGAGCAGATCACCGAGGCCGACGCCGATCTCGCGACCAAGATCCAGGACCTCATGTTCACCTTCGAAAACATCGCCGACATCGACGACCGCGGCATCCAGGCGCTGCTGCGCGAGGTCTCGACCGACAACCTGGTGCTGGCGATGAAGGGCTGCGACGACACCATCAAGGAGAAGATCTTCAAGAACATGTCGAGCCGCGCGGCCGAGATGCTGCGCGAGGACCTGGAGTCGAAGGGACCGGTCAAGCTCTCGGAGGTGGAAGGGGCGCAGAAGGAAATCTTGGGGATAGCGCGCCGCATGGCCGACGAAGGCACCATCAGCCTCGGCGGCTCCGGCGAGCAGATGGTCTAGTGACTGAAGCGGCGGGAGCGCAGCGATGAGCGAAGTGAACATGGCGGAGATGGCGGGCGACGACGTGGTCGTGACGCGCTTCGAGCTTCCCGACATCGAGGATCTGCTGGTACGCAACCGCGGCGACGGCGCTGGCGTGCTCACCGCCCGCGAACTGGAGGCGATCCACAAGCAGGCCTATACCGAAGGCTTCGACAGTGGCCGCGCCGACGGCTACCGCGAGGGCCGCGCGCGCGGCGAGGGCGAGATGCAGGCCCGCGCCCGTACGCTCGACGGCCTCGCGCAGCAGCTCGCGCAGCCGCTCGCCGCGCTGGACGAGGAGATGGTGAACTCGGTCGCCGAACTCGCGCTGCTCATCGCCCGTCACCTGGTCCGCCGCGAGCTCAAGACCGCGCCGGGTGAAGTGATCGGCGTGGTGCGCGAGACCATGCGCCTGCTGCCCATCGCGAGCCGCGGCACGACGCTGCATCTCAATCCCGACGACGTCGAACTGGTGCGCTCGGCGCTGTCCATCGACAACGACCAGATCGCCTGGCGCGTGGAGGCCGACCCGCTCGTCGCGCGCGGCGGCTGCGTGGTCGAGACCGAGACCTCGCGCATCGACGCCACGGTCGAATCGCGCATCGCCGCCATCGCCTCGAAGATGTTCGGCGGCGAGCGCGAGTCGGATCGCGCGCCGGCATGAGCGCCGCGGCCGAGATTCTCGTCACGCCCCCGGCCACGCGCTGGCGTCGCGGGCTCACGCCCTATTTCGAGCGCCTGGCCGAGCCGCCGGCGGTGGCGGTGGAAGGCAAGCTGTCGCGCATGGTCGGCCTGACCCTGGAAGCGGTGGGCTGCCAGGCGGCGGTCGGCGACCGCTGCCGGGTGTACACCGCGGGCGGCGTGGAGGTGGACGCCGAGGTGGTCGGCTTCGCCGGCGAGCGGCTGTTCCTGATGCCGACCGGCATACCGCGCGGGCTGTCGCCCAATGCGCGGGTCATCCCCCTCGGCGGCGCCGGCGACGTGGCGGTGGGCGAGGCCCTGCTCGGACGTGTGATCGACGGCTCAGGCCGGCCGCTCGACAACCGCGGCCCCCTACATTTGAGCGAGTCCCGGCCGCTGTACGGGGAGATGATCAATCCTCTGCAACGCGCCGTGATCAGCGAACCCCTGGACGTGGGCGTGCGCTCCATCAACGCGCTCCTGACCGTCGGCCGCGGTCAGCGCATCGGCCTGTTCGCGCCGTCCGGCGTCGGCAAGTCCGTGCTGCTCGGCATGATGACGCGCTTCACCGACGCCGACGTGATCGTGGTCGGGCTGATCGGCGAGCGCGGCCGTGAAGTGAAGGAATTCATCGAACAGATCCTCGGCGAGGAGGGCATGTCGCGCGCGGTGGTAGTGGCCACCCCGGCCGACAACCCGCCGCTCATGCGCATGCACGGCGCGGCCATGGCGACCAGCATCGCCGAGTATTTCCGCGACACCGGCCGGGACGTGCTGCTGCTGATGGACTCGCTGACCCGCTACGCGCAGGCCAACCGCGAGATCGCGCTCACCATCGGCGAACCGCCCGCGACGCGCGGCTTTCCGCCGTCGGTGTTCGCGCGGCTCCCGCAGCTCGTCGAACGCGCCGGCATGGGCATCGGCGGGCGCGGCTCCATCACCGCGTTCTACACCGTGCTGTCCGAGGCCGACGATCCCAATGACCCCGTGTCCGACTCGGCGCGCGCGATCCTCGACGGGCACATCGTGCTGTCGCGGCGGCTGGCCGAGCGCGGTCTCTACCCCGCCATCGACATCGAGGCCTCCATCAGCCGCGTGATGAGCCAGGTGGTGCCGGACGAACAGCTGCGCTACGCGCGCACGCTGCGGCACTTCTACTCGCTCTACGAGCAGAACGCCGATCTCTTCAACGTCGGCGCCTACCAGCGCGGCGCCAACCCTGAACTCGACAGCGCGGTGGCCCTGCGCCCCGCGATCCTGGATTTCCTGCGTCAGGACCGCACCGCCGCGGTCAACTACGCAGACGCCGTGGGCGCGCTCGCGCGCGTCACCGGCGCGCCCGCGGCCGACGCCGCCAAGCATTGAGGTGAACCATGACCCGCAGCCAGCGCATGAAACGCATCGTGTCTCTGAACGAGGTGCAGAAGAGCATCGCCAGCCAGCGACTCGCCGACAGCCGCGGTCGCCATGACGCGAACCAGAAGAAGCTGAACGACTTCCGCCGCTACCGCCTGGAGTACGGCCGCGCCCTGCAGCAGCCCGGCAATGCCATGACCGTCGCCACCGCGCGCGACACCCGCGTGTTCCTGGACCAGCTCGACAAGACCATCGCCGCGCTCGAAGCCATGGTCACTCGCTCCGAGCGCGACTGCGAACGCGAACTCGGCGCGTGGAAGAAGGAAGCGCAGCGCGCCAACGTGCTCGGCGACATCCTCACCCGCTGCACACAGAACGAGGAGGCCGACTACGAGGGCCGTCTGCAGCGGGAGATCGACGACCGGCGGGTGGAAAAGGCGGAACTGTGAAAAGGGGGCGCTCAGCGCGAGCGCATGACCAGCATCAGCGACAGGCCGACCCCGAGGGTGGCGATGCCCACCCAGGTCGGCAGGTTGATGTGGCGCGGATCGGCGCTCGGGTCCTCGGCGCCCGCGCTCACGGCGATCGGATCCTCGTGGTAGGCATAGCGGCCGTAGGCCGTCACCAGCCCTCCGGCCAGCATCAGCACGATGGCAAGTGTCTTGAAGCTCAGCATGGAAATCTCCCCTAGGCATGGCGGCTCCGGCCGTGCCTGGCAGCATCAGCGATTGGCGGCACGCCATCTGTTCGGCACCGCACCGAGACGGCCGCGCCTCGCGGCCGCGCTGGATGGGTGTGCTGACGCCGCGTGCTTGATCGGCGCTGCCGATCAAGCACTTGGAAATGTGAGATGTCCCCGGATTCCTACGCGCCGAGGCTCGCGAAGTACTCGATGGTCTTGGTCAGCCCATCGCGCAGCGCGATGCTCGGCTGCCAGTCGAGGATCTCCTTGGCGCGGGTGATGTTCGGCTGGCGCTGGCGGGGATCGTCGGTCGGCAGGGGCTCGAACACGATTTCGCTCTTCGAACCCGTCATCTCCACCACCAGCTCGGCGAGCTGGCGGATGGTGAACTCGTTGGGATTGCCGAGGTTGATCGGGCCGGTCACCTCGGCGGGGCTGTTCATCAGCGCCATGAGACCGCGGATGAGGTCGTCCACGTAGCAGAACGAGCGCGTCTGGCTGCCGTCGCCATAGAGCGTGATGGGCGAGCCGGACAGCGCCTGCACGATGAAGTTGGACACCACGCGACCGTCGTTCGGATGCATGCGCGGGCCGTAGGTGTTGAAGATCCGCGCGACCTTGATCGACATGCCGTGCTGGCGGTGGTAGTCGAAGAACAGGGTCTCCGCGCAGCGCTTGCCTTCGTCGTAGCAGGCGCGCGGGCCGATGGGATTGGTGTGGCCCCAGTAGTCCTCGGTCTGCGGATGGACTTCCGGATCGCCATACACCTCGCTGGTCGAGGCCTGCAGGATGCGCGCCTTGATGCGCTTGGCGAGCCCGAGCATGTTGATCGCGCCGTGCACGCTGGTCTTGGTGGTCTGCACCGGGTCGAACTGGTAGTGGATCGGGGACGCCGGACAGGCCAGGTTGTAGATCTGGTCGACCTCCACGTACAGCGGAAAGGTGATGTCGTGGCGCATCAGCTCGAAATGCGGATTCGCCAGCAGGTGCGCGACGTTGTCCTTGGCCCCGGTATAGAAGTTGTCGACGCACAGGACGTCGTTACCGAGGCCGAGCAGGGCCTCGCACAGGTGCGAGCCGAGGAAGCCGGCGCCGCCGGTGACCAATACGCGGCGACGGGTGGCGGGACGGCGGGACGAATGGGCCATGGGCATGAATCTCCGATGCAGCCAGGTTGTGGGGCGGCCACGGCATTGTGGCACGGTGAAGCCCCGACCGCGCCGTCGTGGCACGAGCCTTGCTGATATCGGCACGAACCTCTCCGGACCACAGCAGAAATGGAGTCCCGTGATGCCCGCCATCGACATTTCGAGCGCCGCAGCCGACCTTCGACCGGCGCTCCCCAGCGGTACGCAACTTACTGATTCGACGGAACTCGGCACCGGTGCCAGCGATGCCTTCGCGGCCGCCCTGCTGGCCCAGGCCATGTTGCCGCAGATGACGCCCGTGGCGACGCCGGTGGCCGTCGAGCCGGCCGCGGGGCTCGGCGCCGGTCAGGAATTGCCGGGAATGCGGCCAGCGCTTGCCGCGGGCGCCACGCCGCGCCGCGCGCCGACCGTTGCCCTGGCCGGTCTCACCGACGCGCCGCAGGCAACGCCGCTCGCGCCCGGCGCACTGCCGGAGGCCGCCGCGGAGGTCGGTGAGCAGGATTTCGCCATGGCCTTCGCCGCCCTGCAGGACGCCATGGTGGGCGGCGGCGAAGTGGACATGGGCGAGGCTGCACTGGGTGACGGCGACGGGCAGGCGCTCGGCGCCGCGCTTGGCGACTTCGGCGAGGCCTTGCAGACCCTCACGGCCGCCACCGCGCCGCGCGCCGACGGCGCCGGCGTCGGCAGCGAGGCCCTGCTCGCCGGTCAGATCGGCCGCGCCCACGGCGCGGGCGCGGCGGGCGCGCCCGGACAGGTCTACGCGCAGCAGTCCGCGCCCCTGCCCATGGACCAGCCGGCCCTGTTCGCCGAGCGCCTCACCCAGCACGTCAGCGTGATGCTCGGCGACGCGGTGAACAGCGCGACCATCGCGGTGACGCCGCCGGACCTCGGACCGGTGGAAGTGCGCGTGACGGTGGTGGGCGACGAGGCCAAGATCCAGCTCGCCGCCACCCACCAGGCGACCCGCGAAGCGCTGCAGGACGCGCTGCCCAAGCTGCGCGCAGCGCTGGCCGACAGCGGTCTGTCCCTCGGCCAGGCCGGCGTGTTCGCGCAGATGCCCGAACGCCAGCAGCAGGCGCAGGGCGAGGCCCCGACCGCGCAGTTCGGCGCGCGCGAGGGCGCCGAGTTCGATACCGCGGCGGTCGCGCCGACCGCCACCGCTCGCAGCCTGCGCCTCGGCCTGGTCGACGCCTTCGTCTAGACGCTGACGCCGTCGGATCTCTGGCGGCCGGAGGGTCGGCCGCCAGACACGACGGCGTCAATATCCCGCCTTGCCGGCGTCGCAGCGCGGCGCCACCGTCCCGTCCCGTTCAGCCTGTTCGTCGCGACCCGTCTTCGAGCCGCCCACGAACGCTCTCAATTCAGCCACTTGCGTGCCCTGCGCCGAACCGCGGCCGCACGCGGCGCGGCGCCGGTTTCCGGCGCGGGCAAAGATTCTCGCTGGCATGCCGATTGCACTCGCCTCACCCGAAGACTTTTGAGGAGTGTTGTCCATGTCCCAGGCAGCTGTCGCGGCCGCACCGGCCGGCGGTAACAAGAAACTGATCATCATCGCGGCGACCGTGGTGCTGCTGGCCGCCATCGGCGGCGGCGTCGCGGTGATGCTGAAGGGCGGCGGCGGCAAGGAGGCCGAGAAGGAGCACGCCGAGGAGGTGGTGCACGAGCCGGTGTACATCGACATCAAGCCCGAGTTCGTCATCAACTTCAGCGACAAGGCCGGGCACTCCAAGTACCTGAAGGCCGAGCTCTCGGTGGTCACCAAGGAGCCCGACGTCGAGAAGGCCATCGAGAAGCACATGCCGGCGATCCGCAACGCGCTGGTGTTGCTGCTGAGTCGCCAGATCTACGAAGAGCTGCAGCCGAACGAGGGCAAGGAGAAGCTGCGCGCCGACGCCCTGGCCGCGGTGCAGGAAGTGCTGAAGGCGCAGATCGACAAGCCTGGCGTGGACGATCTGTTCTTCTCCAACTTCGTGATGCACTGAGACCCGCGCGCCCAGTCACGGAACCCTTGCCATGGCCAACTCCGATCTGCTCTCGCAGGACGAAATCGACGCGCTCCTGTCCGGCGTGGACAGCGGCGAAGTCGAGACCGAGGTCGACGACGCGCTCGCCGCCGGCGTCGCGCAGAGCTACGACTTCACCACCCAGGACCGCATCGTGCGCGGTCGCATGCCGACGCTCGAGATGATCAACGAGCGTCTCGCGCGCAACCTGCGCCAGAGCCTGTTCGACCTGCTGCGCAAGTCGCCGGCCATCTCGCTGGAGGGTATCCAGCTGACCAAGTTCAGCGAGTACGTGCATACGCTCCTGATGCCGTCCAACCTGAACATCGTGCGCATGCGCCCGCTGAAGGGCTCCGGCCTCATCGTGTGCAACCCGAAGCTGATCTTCTCGCTGGTCGACTGCTTCTTCGGCGGTGAGGGGCGCTTCTACAACAAGATCGAGGGGCGCGACTTCAGCATCACCGAGATGCGCATCATCCGGCGCTTCATCGACATCATGTTCGCCGACCTCGAATCGGCCTGGGAGCCGGTGCTGCCGGTCAAGTTCGAGTACGTCAATTCCGAGGTCAACCCGCAGTTCGCCAACATCGTCACGCCGAGTGAAGTGGTGGTGGTGTCGACCTTCCACATCGACCTCGATTCGGGCTCCGGCTACGTGCACGTCACCCTGCCGTACTCGATGATCGAACCGATACGCGAATTGCTGGACGCGGGCGTGCAGTCCGACGTGATGGAGAAGGACGAGCGCTGGGCGCAGATCCTGCGCGAGGAGATCCAGGGCGCGGAGGTGCCGATCAGCGCCACCCTGACCCGCAAGCGGGTCTCGCTGCGCGAAGTGATGAACTTCAAGGCGGGCAGCATTCTGCCCATCGAACTGCCGGCCAGCGTGGTCGCCAAGGTCGAGGACGTGCCGGTGTTCCGCGGCGTGTACGGCGCGTCGCAGGGCAAGGCGGCGCTGAAGGTGATTGAACCCATACGCCACGGCGACATGATGCCGGCGGCGATGTCCCTGGGAGTGACGAAATGAGCGATGCACTGGACGATGTCGGTGACGACTGGGCGGCGGCGATGGCTGAGCAGGGCGGACAGATCACCGACGCCGCGCCCGCGCCGATGCGCAACTTCGACGCCGACGTCGCGGCGGCCGGACTGCCTGCCGGCAGCCTCGACAACATTCTCGAGATCCCGGTCACGCTGACCGTCGAGATAGGCAGCACCAAGGTCGCGATCCGCAACCTCCTGCAGTTGAACCAGGGCTCGGTGGTGGAACTCGACCGCCTGGCCGGCGAACCGCTGGACGTGCTGGTCAATGGCACGCTCATCGCGCACGGCGAGGTGGTGGTGGTGAACGAGAAGTTCGGCATCCGCCTGACCGACGTGATCAGCGCCCACGAGCGCGTGCGCAAGCTGCAGTAGTCGAAGCCACCGCGATGCGTCTGTTCGAACTCCACCTCTGCCTGCTCGCGGCGCTCGCGCTCGCGCCGCCCGAGAGCTTCGGCGCCGGCACGGCGCCGGTCACGGCCGGCCACGCCGCGCAGGTCGTGCTGGGGCTCCTGGTGGTGCTCGGCATGATCCTGGCCGCGGCCTGGGCCGCGCGGCGGCTGCAGGTGATCCGACCGCGCGCCGCGGGCCGCATCCGCGTGCTCGAAGGTCTCGCGGTCGGCACGCGCGACAAGCTGCTGCTGGTCGAGGTCGAGGGGCGGCGCATGCTGCTCGGCCTGTCGCCCGGGCGCATCGCGCTCCTGTCCGAACTGGGGAGCGGCGAAGCCGCGCCCGCGTTCGACCAGGCGCTGGCCCACGCCGGGGCCGAGCTCGCGGGTCGCCGGGCGTGATGCGCGCTGCCTGCCGAGTGCTGACGTGCGCGCTGGCCCTGGCGCCGATGTTCGTCCAGGCGCAGGGGCTCGAGGCGCTGTCCATCGCCACCGACGGCAACGGCGGCCAGACCTACAGCCTGTCGCTGCAGGTGCTGCTCCTGATGACCGCGCTGTCCGTGTTGCCGGCGCTGCTGCTCGCCATGACGTCCTTCACGCGCATCGTCATCGTGCTCGCCATCCTGCGCCAGGCGCTCGGCACATCGCAGACGCCCTCCAACCAGATCCTGGTCGCGCTCGCGCTGTTCATGACGTTCTTCATCATGACGCCGGTGGCGGACAAGGTGTACGGCGACGCCATCGAGCCCTACATGGCGGAGAAGATCGACTTCAAGACCGCGCTCGCCGCCGCCGCCGGGCCGGTGCGCGGCTTCATGTTCGAGCAGACCCGCGAGTCGGACATCACGCTGTTCACCGAGATGTCCGGCCACGATGCCTTCGCCGGCCAGGACGAGGTGCCGTTCTCGATCCTCGCGCCGTCGTTCATCACCAGCGAGCTCAAGACCGCCTTCCAGATCGGTTTTCTCATCTTCCTGCCGTTCCTGATCATCGACCTGGTGGTGGCGAGCGTGCTGATGTCGATGGGCATGATGATGCTCTCACCGCTGATCATCTCGCTGCCGTTCAAGATCATGCTGTTCGTGCTGGTCGACGGCTGGGCGCTGATCGTCGGCACGCTGGCCTCCAGCTTCTACACTTGAGGGCCGTGTCATGACGCCCGAGACCGTCGTCTCCATCGGCAACCAGGCGCTGGAACTGACCGTGATGCTGATGGCCGTGCTGCTGCTGCCCGCGCTGGCCGTGGCCCTCCTGGTGAGCCTCTTCCAGGCCGCCACCCAGATCAACGAAATGACCCTGTCGTTCATTCCCAAGCTGCTGGTGACCGTCGGGGTGCTGGTGCTGGGCGGCTCATGGATCCTGGGCTCGCTCGTGGATTACACCATTCGCCTGTTCCAGGCGATCCCTGGCCTCATCGGTTGATGCCGCGCGCGATGGCGCGACGCCGATGGCCAGCTTCTCCCTCTCCGAAGCGACGCTGAACGCGCTCCTCGCGCAGTGGCTGTGGCCATTGCTGCGGGTCGCGGGCTTCGTGATGTCGGCGCCGGTCATCGGCACCCGGGCGCTGCCCGTGCGCCTGAAGGTGATCCTGGTGCTGGCCCTGACCAGCGTCATCGCGCCCAATCTCGCCGCGCCCGCCGGCCTCGAGCCGCTCAGCGGCCCAGGTCTGCTCGCGGTGTGTCAGCAGGTGCTGGTCGGCGCGACCATCGGGCTCGTGTTGCGCATGGTGTTCATGGCCTTCGAGTTCGCCGGGCAGTTCATCGCCCAGCAGGCCGGCCTCGGCTTCGCGGCGATGGTCGATCCGGCCAGCGGATCGCAGGTGCCGGTGCTCGCCCATCTCTACACCATTCTCGCCAGCATGATCTTCTTCGCGGCCGACGCGCACCTCGTGCTGATCAAACTGCTCGGCGACAGCTTCACGCTGCTGCCGGTGGGGCCGCAGGGACTCACCGCCGAGGGCGCGAGCCTGGTGGTCGAGTGGGCGGGCACGCTGTTTGCAGCAGCGCTGGTCATGTCCCTGCCCGTCATCATCGCGCTGCTCACCATCAACCTCGCGTTCGGCGTGATGACCCGCGCCGCGCCGCAGCTGAACATCATCTCCATCGGTTTCCCGGTGCTGATCCTGGCCGCGATGATGGTCGCGCTTTTGACGCTCGACGACGTACGCACGACGGGACTCTCGCTGTTCGACGCCGCGTTCCTGACGCTGCGCCAGGTGCTCGAGGCGCGCTGAGATGGCCGAGCACGACGCCGAAGACCGCACAGAACAACCCACAGACAAACGTCTGCACGACGCGCGTGAGAAGGGCCAGATAGTCCGCTCGCGCGAACTGGCCACGGTGTTCGTGCTGTTCGGCGGCGCGCTCGCGCTGCGCACGGGCGGGCCGCGCCTGGTGGAGAGCCTGGCCGACGTCATGACCGCGAGCCTGCGTCTGTCCCATGCCGAGATCTTCGCCAGCCAGCTGCTGCCGGGGCGTCTCCTGGAGGTGCTGGTGCGCGGTCTGCTGGCCTGCTCGCCGGTGCTCGCGGTCGGCGCGCTGGTCGCGCTCGCCGGACCGCTCGCGCTCGGCGGCTGGAACTTCACGCTGGAGGCCGCGGCGCCGAAGTTCTCGCGCCTCGATCCGCTGGCCGGCATGAAGCGTGTGTTCGGCAGCCACGGCTGGATCGAGATGCTGAAAGCGCTGGCCAAGTTCGGCCTGGTCGGCGCGTTCGCCTTCGCGGCGCTCCGTCAGCAGTGGCCGGTGATGCTCGGACTCTCGCAGCGCAGCCTGGAGGACAGCCTGTCCGCCAGCATCGACGTGATCTACCTGGTGTTCATCGTGGCCTGCGCGGCGACCGTGGTCATCGCCTTCATCGACGTGCCGCTGCAGATCTGGCAGCACGGCAAGCAGCTGCGCATGTCGCGCCAGGAAATCCGCGAGGAGATGAAGGAGACCGACGGCTCGCCGGAGATGAAGGGCCGGATCCGCGCCATGCAGCACGAGGTCGCGCGTCGGCGCATGATGGCCGAGGTGCCGAAGGCCGACGTGGTGATCACCAACCCGACCCACTACGCCGTCGCGCTCAAGTTCAAGCCGGACACCATGCGCGCCCCGATCCTGGTGGCGAAGGGCGTCGAGACCGTCGCGTTCAACATTCGCGAACTGGCCGAGCAGCACGGCGTGACCGTGATGTCGGCGCCGCCGCTGGCCCGCGCCATCTACCACACCACCAAGCTGAACCGCGAGATTCCCGCCGGGCTGTACGTGGCGGTGGCGCGGGTGCTGGCCTACGTGTTCCAGCTGCGCGCCGGCAACCTGTCCGTGACGCTGCCGAGCGATCTGCCGATCCCCGACGAACTCAAGCACTGAGCGCACCATGGCCGCCACTCTCACCGGTTCTCCGTTCGTGACCAACCTGCAGCGCTGGGGGCTCGGCGCGCCGGTGCTGCTCATCGCCATGCTGGCGATGATGGTGGTGCCGCTGCCGCCGCTGCTGCTGGACGTGCTGTTCACCTTCAACATCTCGCTCGCGCTGGTGGTGCTGCTGGCGAGCATCTACGCCAAGCGACCGCTCGACTTCGCCGCGTTCCCGACGCTGCTGCTGATCGCGACCCTGCTGAGGCTCGCGCTCAACATCGCCTCCACGCGCGTGGTGCTGCTGCACGGCCACGCCGGGCCGGGCGCCGCGGGCAAGGTCATCGAGGCTTTCGGCGACTTCGTGGTCGGCGGCAATTTCGCGGTCGGCTTCGTGGTGTTCGCGATCCTCGTCATCATCAACTTCGTGGTGGTGACCAAGGGCGCGGGGCGCATCTCGGAAGTGAGCGCGCGCTTCACCCTCGATGCCATGCCCGGCAAGCAGATGGCGATCGACGCCGATCTGAACGCCGGCATCATCGGCCAGGAAGAGGCGCGCAAGCGCCGCCAGGAAGTGGCGGGCGAGGCCGACTTCTACGGCGCGATGGACGGCGCGAGCAAGTTCGTGCGCGGCGACGCCATCGCCGGGCTGCTGATCCTCTTCATCAACATCATCGGTGGTCTCATCATCGGCATGGTGCAGTACCACATGGCCGCCGCCGACGCGGCCAAGGTGTTCACCCTCTTGACGATCGGCGACGGCCTGGTGGCGCAGGTGCCGGCGCTGCTGCTGGCGGTGGCGGCGGCCTTCATGGTGACCCGCACCTCGACCGCGAGCGACATGGGCGAGCAAATCGTCTCGCAGCTGTTCGAGAACCCGAAGAGCCTGATCGTGACCGGCGGCGTGCTGGTCGGCATGGGGCTCATTCCCGGCATGCCGAACTTCGCCTTCCTGTCGATGGGCAGTCTCGCGCTCGGCGGCGCGTGGTGGACCAACGAGCGCGCCAAGCAGAAGAAGGCGCAGCAGGCCGAGGCGCCGCCGCCACCGCCGCCGGTCGAGAACGCCGAGCTGTCCTGGGACGACGTGCTGCCCACCGACGCGCTCGGGCTCGAAGTCGGCTATCGCCTGATCCCGCTGGTCGATCGCAACCAAAACGGCCAGCTGCTCGGCCGCCTGCGCGGCGTGCGCAAGAAGCTGTCCCAGGAGCTCGGCTTCCTGGTGCCGGCCGTGCACATCCGCGACAACCTCGATCTCGAGGCCAACCAGTACCGCCTCACCATCCACGGCGCGATCATCGGGCAGAGCGCCATCTATCCGGACAAGGAACTGGCCATCAATCCCGGCCAGGTCTATGGCCAGCTGCGCGGCACCGTGACGCGCGACCCGGTGTTCGACCTGGAGGCCGTGTGGATCGGCCCCGATCAGCGCGAGCAGGCGCAGGCGCTGGGCTACACGGTGGTGGATGCCAGCACGGTGATCGCCACGCACTTGAGCCAGGTGGTGCAGGACAACGCCCAGGCCCTGCTCGGCCACGAAGAAGCCCAGAAGCTGCTCGACGGCCTGAAGAAGACCAATCAGCGGCTGGTGGAAGATTTGATCCCGAAGCTGCTGCCGCTGTCGGTGCTGGTCAAGGTGCTGCAGAACCTGTTGTCCGAGCACGTGCCGGTGCGCGACATCCGCAGCATCCTCGAAGTGCTCGCCGAGTATGGTCCGCGCAACCAGGACACCGGCTTCCTCACCGGCCAGGTGCGCGCCGCGCTCGGCCGTCTCATCGTTC
Organism: Gammaproteobacteria bacterium; assembly: GCA_019747795.1. GTDB lineage: Bacteria > Pseudomonadota > Gammaproteobacteria > JADJYF01. The sequence goes on from JAIEQK010000321.1 coordinate 14,255, forward strand.
AGCAGATCAACGGATCGAACGCCGAGCTGCCGGTCATCACGCTCGACTTCTCCCTGGAACGCATATTGCAGCAATCCCTGGAAACGATGTCGAACACGGCCATGACCCTCGAACCCAACCTCGCCAACCGCATGCTGCTCGCGCTCCGCGATGCGCATACGCAGCGCGAAGCCGCCGGCCAGCCCTCGGTTTTGCTGGTCGCGGACGGACTTCGGGACTTTCTGGCCCGTTTCGCGCGGCCGGCGCTCAAGGGTCTGCACGTGCTGGGCTTCAACGAAGTGCCCAGCGACACCCAGATCCGCATCGTCGCCACCGTCGGCGATTCGACGAACAGGGGCTAGGCGTCAAACAACTGGCGTCAATGAAGCGTTTCGCGAGCCAACCATGACACCGATGACAAAGAAAGGATCCGCGCGATGAAGGTCAAGCGCTATTTCGCCGCGAACATGCGTTCGGCGCTCGACATGATCAAGCAGGACCAGGGACCGGACGTGCTGATCCTGTCGAACCGCAAGGTCGACGGCGGCGTGGAGCTGATCACCGCCGACCAGCTGACCGAACAGGAGGCCGCGCGCCTCGCCGGTCAGCAGCAGGCCCAGCGCAAGCGGAACGACTCGGCCGCGCCGGCCGCCGCCGCACCGACGCCCGCGGCAAGGCCTGCCGCGCAGGCAGCCGCGC
>JAIEQK010000097.1 GCA_019747795.1 Gammaproteobacteria bacterium
GCGGCGCCGCGCCCGCCAACGACGACGAGGCCCTGCTCGCGTCGAGCGCCGCTGACTGTCCGGTGGCGCTGCCCGCGGCGCGCCTGCGCGATGCGGTGCTGACGGTGGCGGAACGGACTGCCGCGACGCTAAGTGCGGCGGAGAACGCGCGACTGTGGCGCGCGCTCAGCAGCCACGCCTGCCTGCGTGAAGACCCAGAGGCGGCGCCGTGGCTGCAGCTGCATGCCGCCATCGGCGCGCGGGACGCGGCCGCGATGCGCGCCCAGGCGCAGGCGCTGCTCGCCACCTGGCGCGCGGATAGCGATCCCCGGCGCCATGGACTGCTGGTCGCGACCGCCATGCTCGGGGCGCTGGCGAGTGGCGATGCGGCGGGGGCGATGTCGGTGTGGCACGCGCATCGCGCGCCGGACTGGCGCGCGGATTCGGTCAATGTCCATCTGCGGCTGCTGCTCGCCACCGCGCTCTACCGAGCGCCGCCGCCGCGTGGTTGAAGGGCCGGGCGCCGGCGGCCTCAGCCGTCGCCGTCGTGCAGCGCCTCCACCGGCGGCGGCGCCACGGGCCGCGTGACGGTGAAGCGCGCGGTGCGCACCGAGCGCTCGGCGGTCTGCACGATCTCGATGGTGAGATGGCCGAGCCGAAAGCTCGTGCCGCTCTCGGGAATGTCTTCCAGGGTTTCGAGGATGAGCCCGTTGACGGTCTTCGGCCCGTCGGTCGGGAGATCGAAGCCGTACACGCGGTTCACCGCGCGGATGTTCGCGCTGCCATCGACCAGGAAGCTGCCGTCGGGCTGCGGATAGACGTCGCGCGCGTAGACCTGCGGATCGGTGGTGAACTCGCCGACCACTTCTTCCAGCAGGTCTTCCAGTGTGATGAGCCCGTTGATGTCGCCGTACTCGTCGACCACGAAGGCCATGCGCTGCTTCTGCTTCTGGAAGTTGAGCAGCTGCACGTAGAGATCGGTGGTGAGCGGTACGTAGTAGGGCTCGACCAAGAGCGCGCGCAGGTCTTCGAGCGAGAAGTCGTCGCCGTTGCGCAGCGTGCGCGCCAGTCGCCGCAGGTGCAGCAGGCCTTCCAGGTTGTCCAGGCTACCGGAATAGCAGGGCACGCGGGTGTGCCGGCAGTTCATCAGCTGTTCGAGGATGTCCGGCCACTCGTCGTCGAGATCGATGCCGTAGATCTCGGAGCGCGGCACCATGATGTCTTCGACCGTCGCGGTCTCGAGGTCCAGGATGCCGATCAGCATCTGCTGGTGCTGCTGGGGAATCATGGCGCTCGCTTCCTTGACGACGGTGCGCAGCTCCTCGCGGGTGAGCGATTCGCGCGCGGCTTTCAGCTGGCGCACGCCGAGCAGCGCCAGTACCGCGTTCGACACGCCGTTCAGCGCCCACACGAAGGGCCACAGCACGGTCAGCAGCGGACGCAGGACGAAGGCCGCGGGAAACGCCACGCGTTCCGGCTGCAGTGCGGCGAGGGTCTTGGGGACCGTCTCGGCGAACACCAGCACCAGCACCGTCAGCACCGCGGAGGACGCGATCAGCGCGCCTTCGCCCCACAGTTCGAGCGTCACGACGGTCGCGATCTGGGCGATGAGGATGTTCAGGAAGTTGTTGCCGAACAGCACGAGGCTGATCAGGCGGTCGGGACGCTCGAGCAGCTTCTGCGCCGCCTGGGCCGCGCGGTGGCCACGCTCGGCGAGGTGGTTCAGCCGGTAGCGGTTCAGGGTCATCATCGACGTCTCGGCGCTCGAGAAGAACGCCGAGGCGAGGATCAGGACGACCAGCAGGACAGCGAGCAGGACGAGGGATTGGCCGTCGAAGTCGCCTAGGGGAATGCCTTCCATGGACGGCTCAGGCGCTGTGCAGGACGAGTTCCAGCACGATCTTCGAGCCGAAGAAACCGACCGCCAGCAGGCCGAAGCCGGCCACCAGGAAGCGTACCGCGCGGCGTCCGCGCCAGTGCCAGTGGTAGCGGCCGATGAGCAGGAGCGCGAAGGCCAGCCAGGCGAGCACCGAGAAGAAGATCTTGTGAGCGAGATGCTGGGCGCGCACGTCTTCGATGTAGTGCATGCCGATCGCGAGGCCCAGGCTCAGCAGCACGAAGGCGATGCCGGTCAGCTGGAACATGAGCTGCTCCATCACCGCCAGCGGCGGCAGGAAGCGCAGCACCGGCGCGTGGGCCTTCAGGCGTCGTGCCGCGAACAAGAGGTAGAACGCCTGCAGCGTGGCGATCGCGAACAGGCTGTAGGCGATGAGCGAGAGGCCGATGTGCAGCGCGAGCCCGGCGGGCAGGTTGGACAGCAGGCGCTGGTCGGAGAACAGCAGCGACACGCCGACGATGACCGCGGTGAAGGGCAGGATGACGACCACCAGGCTCGCGACCGGCGCGCGCAGCGTGGCGAGGATGGCGATGGTGGCGATGATCCAGGCGACCAGCGAGGCCGCGCTGAAGATGCCGAGATTGATGCCGGCGCCGGTCACCATCATCGGATAGAGCGCGGCGGCATGTGCGCCGATGGCCGCGAAGGCGATCAGCGCGGCGCCCGGCCGCGGCGCGACGCTGGTCGCGGAGGCGCGGGCGATTTCGGATGATTTGACCGCCGCCGCGAGGTACAGGGCAATGGCCACCAGCCCGAAAATAAATACGTTCATCGGCGTGGGGTAAGGGCACCGGGGAAGCCGATGATGGCATAATCCCGACAGCGAATGAAGCGCGCCTCGGACCGCTCCGGGGCGTCGCACCAACCACCAATCCGGCACGCCTGGCATGTTCAACAACCTCACGGGACGGCTGTCCGCCGTCGTCAAGAATCTCTCCGGCCGCGCGCGGCTGTCCGAGGAAAACATCGAGGAAGCGCTGCGCGAGGTGCGCGTCGCCCTGCTCGAGGCCGACGTCGGCCTCGAAGTGGTGCGCGACTTCATCGCCGACGTCCGCACCCGCGCGGTCGGCCAGGAAGTCATCGGCACCCTGACGCCTGGGCAGGCGCTGATCCGCGTGGTGCGCGACGAACTGACCCGGCTGATGGGCCAGGAGAACCGCGCGCTGGACCTCGCGGCCCAGCCGCCGGTGGTGGTGCTGATGGCCGGCCTGCAGGGCTCGGGCAAGACCACCACCACCGCCAAGCTGGCGCGGCGCCTGATGGAACAGGAGAAGAAGCGCGTGGGCCTGGTGAGCTGCGACATCTACCGCCCGGCGGCGGTCGAGCAGCTCGCCGTGCTGGCGCGCGAGGTCGGCGCGGTCGGCTACCCGACCCCGGCCGGCGCGCGGCCCGAGGACATCGCGGTCGGCGCGCTCGAAGTCGCGCGCCGCGACTTCTGCGACGTGCTGATCGTCGACACCGCCGGCCGTCTCACCATCGACGAACACATGATGGACGAGATCAAGCGCATCCACGCGGCGGTCAAGCCGCACGAGACGCTGTTCGTCATCGACTCCATGATGGGCCAGGACGCGGTCACCACCGCGCGCGCGTTCAACGACGCGCTGCCCCTGACCGGCGTGGTGCTGACCAAGACCGACGGCGACGCCCGCGGCGGCGCGGCGCTGTCGGTGCGGCGCGTGACCGGCAAGCCGATCAAGTTCCTGGGAACCGGCGAGAAGACCGACGGCCTCGAACCCTTCCATCCGGACCGCGTCGCTTCGCGCATTCTCGGCATGGGCGACGTGCTGTCGCTCATCGAGGAAGTCGAGCAGAAGGTCGACCAGGAGAAGGCGCTCAAGGTCGCGGAGAAACTCAAGAAGGGCAAGGGCTTCGACCTGCAGGACTTCCGCGAGCAGATCGACCAGATGCGCAACATGGGCGGCCTGCAGGCGCTGCTCGGCAAACTGCCCGGCATGTCCAACCTGCCTGACCAGGTGAAGAGCCAGGTCAACGACAAGGAGCTCACCAAGCTGGCCGCCATGATCGATTCCATGACGCCGCAGGAGCGCGAGTTCCCCGCCATCATCAAGGCCTCGCGCAAGGTGCGCATCGCCAACGGCTCCGGCACCCAGGTGCAGGACGTCAACAAGCTGCTCAAGCAGTTCCTGCAGATGCAGAAGATGATGAAGAAGATGTCGAAGAAGGGCGCGTTGAAGAACCTCATGCGCGGCATGCGCGGGCAGATGCCTCCTGGCTTCCCCATGCAGTGAGCGCCGCGCTCCGCGCGCGATCCCGCCGCGGCATGGGCGCGGCGCACTGAGTCCAGCCTGACGGAGCAAGCAGCGTGACCCGCAAAGACGACGACCTCTACGCCCGCGCCCTCGAGTACCACCTCAATCCGCGGCCGGGCAAGATTGAAATCGCCCCGACCAAGCCGCTCGCCAACCAGGCCGACCTCGCGCTTGCCTACTCGCCCGGCGTGGCCGCCGCGTGCGAGGCCATTGTCGATGACCCCAACAACGCCTCGCTCTACACCGCGCGCGGCAACCTGGTGGCGGTTATCAGCAACGGCACCGCGGTGCTGGGGCTGGGCCCCATCGGGCCGCTGGCCGCCAAGCCGGTGATGGAAGGCAAGGCGGTGCTGTTCAAGAAGTTCGCCGGCATCGACGTGTTCGACATCGAGATCAACGAGACCGATCCGGACAAGCTGGTCGACATCATCGCGAGCCTGGAGCCGACCTTCGGCGGCATCAACCTCGAGGACATCAAGGCCCCGGAGTGCTTCTTCGTCGAGCAGAAGCTGAAGGACCGGGTGAAGATCCCGGTGTTCCACGACGATCAGCACGGCACCGCGATCATCTCCGCCGCGGCGATCATCAACGCGCTGGAAGTGGTGGGCAAGAAGATCTCCGAGGTGAAGCTGGTGGCTTCGGGCGCCGGCGCGGCGGCCATCGCCTGCCTGCGACTGCTCTATTCCCTGGGCCTGCCGCGCGAGAACATCCTGGTGACCGACCGGGCCGGCGTGATCTACGAGGGCCGCGTGGAGCAGATGGATGAGCACAAGGCCTTCTTCGCACGCCGCACCGACCACCGCAGCCTGACCGACGCCATCGAAGACGCCGACATCTTCCTCGGCCTCTCCGGCCCCGGCGTGCTGACCGCAGAGATGGTCAAGACCATGGGGCCGCGCCCGATTATTCTGGCGCTCGCCAATCCCACGCCCGAGATCCTGCCGGAAGTGGCGCGCGCCGCGCGGCCCGACGCGATCATCGCCACCGGACGTTCGGACTATCCGAACCAGGTGAACAACGTGCTGTGCTTTCCCTATCTCTTCCGCGGCGCGCTGGACGTCGGCGCGACCACCATCACCGAGGAGATGAAGCTGGCCTGCGTGCGCGCATTGGCCAAGCTGACGCGCCAGGAGGCTTCCGAAGTGGTGGCCGCGGCCTACGGTGTGGAGGGCATGAGCTTCGGTCCCGAGTACCTCATCCCCAAGCCCTTCGATCCGCGCCTCATCACTGAGCTGGCGCCGGCGGTGGCGGAAGCGGCGATGGCGAGCGGCGTCGCCACGCGTCCGCTGCCGAGCATTGCCGAATACCGCGAGCAGCTGTCGAAGTTCGTGTTCCAGTCCGTGCTGCTCATGAAGCCCGTGTTCGAGCGCGCGCGTCTGGATCGCAAGCGCATCGCCTATGCTGATGGCGAGGCGTCCACCGTGCTGCGCGCGGTGCAGTCCGTGGTGGACGACGGCATCGCGCGGCCGGTGCTCGTCGGCCGTCCACAGGTGATCGCGAAGCGCATCACCGACCTGGGACTCAGGTTGACACCAGAAGCGGACTTCGACGTGGTCAACCCCGAGCACGATGACCGCTATCGTGAATACGTGGATGAATACCACGCGGTGATGAAGCGCCGCGGCGTGACCCTGCAGGACGCGCGCGACGTGCTGCGCTCGAATACCACGGTCATCGCCGCGCTCCTGGTGCGCAAGGGCGCGGCCGACGCCATGCTGTGCGGGCTGGTCGGCGAGTACCACGACCACCTGCGCCACGTGCGCGAACTGCTCGGCGTGCGCGACGGCGTCGCCGAGATGGCCGCGATGAACGTGCTGGTGCTGCGCAAGGGCACGCTGTTCCTGTGCGACACCTTCGTCCATCCCGAGCCGAGCGCCGCGCAGATCGCCGAGACCACGCTGCTCGCCGCCGAGCAGGTTCGGCGTTTCGGGCTCACGCCCAAGGTCGCGCTGCTGTCCCATTCCAACTTCGGCACCCACGACACGCCGAGCGCGCTGCGCATGCGGGAAGCCCTCGCGCTGATTCATGCCCGGGCGCCGGAGCTCGAAGTCGACGGCGAAATGCAGGCCGACGCCGCGCTCGTTCCCAACATCCGCAACAAGGCGCTGGCCGACTCGACGCTCGAAGGCCAGGCCAACCTGCTGGTCATGCCGAGCATGGACGCGGCCAACATCGCCTTGAACCTGCTGACCGTGATGGGCGAGGGCGTGTCGGTCGGCCCCATCCTGCTCGGCTGCCGCCGCGCCGCGCACATCCTCACGCCGTCCGCGACCGTCAGGCGCGTGCAGAACATGAGCGCGCTGGCGGCGGTGGATGCGCAGCTGCTCGGGGTGTGACTCGGACTTCAATCCGGCGAGTATCCCTGCTCGGGCTTCAGCCTGTTTCCTAAGCTTGGCGATCGTTGGTAGCCCCGTAGGTCGGACTTCAGTCCGACATTCAGCCCGACATTCAGTCCGAGGCACAGTCGCGGCAGCGCACGGGAATGTCGGGTGCCAGTCCGACCTGCAGAGTTGCAAGACTCGTCACCATGTAGGGCCGGTTTCAACCGGCCATGCTCGGCTTCGAACCATGCCGTGCACGGTCGGTTGAAACCGGCCCTATAGTTGTCCCGCATGGTCGATGTACGGCCACTGTCCCAACAGGTCGGACTTGCACCCGACACTCATCCCGAAGCACTGCCGGCGGACGCCGCTCCGCCAGTCGTGTAGTCGCCGCCATCCATCCGTCCCGGCAAGGTCCTAGGACCGTCCTAGGACTTCACGACGCTTTCCTGCGCCACGTAGCTTCCTATACTCGGCATGCCGCGACCCGCATCGCTGGGCGCATCGCGATGTTCACGAATGAAGGAGTAAAGATTCATGAGACTCATGCGTCGGTTGCTGCTGTCCGCGCTGTCGTTGGTAGCGGTGTGGAGTTCGATGGCCAGCGCCCTGCCCTTGACCTATCACTTCGTCGGCGAAGTGAGCTACCTGACACCGGGCGCCATGCGCGAGCTGTTCACGGTGGGTGACGCCGCGCGCTATTCGATCACCATCAACCCCGATGTGGTTCTGCGCAGCGGCGCGGACGTCGCCATGTACTCGGCGCTCGCCGTGAGCGCGCGGATCGGTGACCAGTCGTTCGTCGGCGAGGCCGCGGATTTGAACGTTCTGTCGATCATCAACGACATGGTCAATGGCTCGCAGCTGTGGGACAGGATGAGCAGCACTCTCCAGCCGAGATCCACAGAGGGCGTCACAGGTCTGCGGCTCGGACGGCTCAGGCTGTTGATCGAGGATCGCGACGGCACCACGTTCAACAGTACCGCCGCCCCGCGACAGGTCGCCGTTCAGGACTTCGAGACGCCGTCCCTGTCTCTCCTGTGGTGCGCGCGACTAGGGCCGCACAGTATCCCGTTCGATTGCAATGGCCCGGATGTCAACATGCTCGTTCGCCTTAGCAGCATCGATGTGGTGGAAGTGTCCGAACCCTCGAGCCTGGGGTTGATTGGCTTGGCGGGACTCGGGGCCATGCTAAAGAGGGGACGGCGCAGTGGTGGCGTTCCGCGCCGGCGCGGAAAAAGGGGACATCCCATCAGTACATCCTGTGCCTGAACAACCACGCCGCGAGCGTCAGGGTGCCGAGGGCGATCAACGCCATCGGCCACAGCTGCGGCAGCAGCAGCGCGAGGTCCGCGCCCTCGAGGAACAGCTTGCGCAGCACCACCAGGAAGTAGCGCAGCGGGTCGAGCCAGGTGAGCGCCTGTACGGCCTCGGGCATGTTGGCGATGGGCGTCGCGAAGCCCGACAGGATCACCGCCGGCACCATGAACAGGAAGGCGCCGAGCAGCCCCTGCTGCTGGGTCGCGGCCATGGCCGAGATCAGCAGGCCCACGCCCACACCCGAGAGCAGGAACAGCGTGAGGCCGAGGTAGAAGGCGCCCAGGCCGCCGAGAAAAGGTACGCGGAACCACGACGTCGCGAGCAGCAGCACCACGCTCGCCTGGGCGAGCCCGATGAGCAAGCCGGGAATGGCCTTGCCGAGCAGGATCTCGCTCGGGCGCAACGGCGTCACCAGCAGCTGATCGAAGGTGCCCTGCTCGCGCTCGCGCGCGACGCTCAGCGCGGTGACCAGCATGGCGGTCACGAGCGTCAGCATGCCGATGATACCCGGCACGAAGAACCAGCGGCTCTCGAGATTGGGATTGAACCAGGCGCGGGTCGCGAGGTGCGCCGGCGGCCCGGCACGGCCCCGCGCCGCGAGCCAGTCCTCGTTGTAGCGCTGCACGATGCCGCGCACGTAGTTCAGCGCGAGCAGCGCGGTGTTGGAATTGCGCCCGTCGATGATCACCTGCACGCGGGCGCCCTGTCCCGCGGCGAGGTCGGCGCCGAAGCGTGGGCCCAGGCGCAGGACCAGCAGCGCGCGACGCGTGTCGAGCAGCGGCCGCAGGGCCTGCTCGTCACGCAGTGTCGCCACCAGGCGAAACGCCGGCGCGCCGGCGAAGTGCGCGACGAGTTCACGCGCCGCCGCGCCGCCGTCCTCGTCGTAGACCGCGAACGGCACGTCCTTAAGATCGAAGCTTGCGGCGTAGCCGAACACCAGGAGCTGCATCAGCGGCGGCACGATCAGCACGGTGCGGCTGCGCGGATCCTTCAACAGCGCGAGGAATTCCTTGTGCACCAGCGCGAGCAGACGTCGCCACATCATTCGAGCCGCTTCCGCGACTTGCGCCAGGTGAGGCCGAGGAACAGCGCCGCCATCGCGGCCAGCGCCGCGGCGTTCGGCAGGATCACCGCCCACACGTCGCCGGCCAGGAACAGGGTCTGCACGATGGCGACGAAGTAGCGCGCCACCACCAGGTGGGTCAGCGCCTGCACCACGGGCGGCATGCTGCCGATGTCGAACATGAAGCCGGACAGCAGGAAGGCCGGCAGGAAGGTCGCGAGGATCGCCACCTGGCCGGCGACGAACTGGCTGCGCGCGAGCGTCGAGATGGTGAGCCCCATGCCGAGCGCGGCCAGCAGGAACAGGCTTGCCGCCGCCCACAGCACCCAGAAGGAGCCGCGCAGCGGCACCTCGAACCACCACACGGCGAGCGCGACGCTGAGCAGCATGCCGCCGGTGCCGAGCACGAAGTAGGCCGCGAGCTTGCCGAGCAGCACCTCGCTCATGCTGGTCGGCGTCACCAGCAGCGCCTCCATGGTGCCGCGCTCCCATTCGCGCGCCATCACCAGCGCGGTGAGCAGCGCGCCGATCAGGGTCATGATGATCGCGACCAGTCCCGGCACCAGGTAGTTGCGGCTGCGCAGCTCACCGTTGAACCAGATGCGCGGCGCGATATCCACCGGCACCGCGAGCGCGCCACCGTCGCGCGCCGCGCGCGCGGCGAGCCAGGCGCTCCACGCGCCCTCGATGTAGCCCTGCACCAGGCGCGCGGTATTGGTGTCGATGCCGTTCACCAGCACCTGCACGGGCGCGCCGTTCGCGTCACGGGACGCGCGGGCGAAGTCGGCGCGCAGGCGCACGATGCCGTCCACTTCGCCCTGCAGAAGCGCACGCTCGGCGGCGACCATGCTGTCCATCGTTCGCGGTGCGAAGGACGGGCTGCCGCCGAGCGCGGCGAAGAACTCGGCGCTGTCCGTCGATGGCGCCTCGGCGACCAGCGCGAGCGGCACGCGCTCGGCGTCCAGCGACACGCCGTAGCCGAACAGCGCGAGCAGGAACAGCGGCATGAGAAAGGCGATGGCGATGCTGCTCGGGTCGCGCACGATCTGCAGGAACTCCTTGCGCACCAGCGCGCCAAGACGCATCACTGCGCCGCCGCGCCCCGTACTCACGACGCCACCCGCTGTTCGTGGGCCTGGATCAGCGCGATGAAGGCGTCCTCCAGGCTCGGTTCGGGCAGCGCCGCGTTCCGCGCGCGGGCCTTCAGCGCGGCGGGCGCGTCGAGCGCGAGCAGGCGACCGGCCGCCAGGATGGCGACGCGATCGCAGTACTCCGCTTCCTCCATGAAATGGGTCGTGACCAGCACCGTCACGCCGCGTCGCGCGAGCGCGTTGATGCGCAGCCAGAACTCGCGTCGCGCGAGCGGATCGACGCCCGAAGTGGGTTCGTCGAGAAACAGGATCTCCGGCGCGTGCATCAGCGCGCAGGCCATCGCGAGGCGTTGCTTGTAGCCGAGCGGCAGCAGGCCGGCCAATTGCGCGGCGCTGTCCGCGAGATCGAACGTGCTTTCCGCCCAGGCGATGCGCGCCGCGCGCTCGGCGCCGTGCAGGCCGTAGGCGGCGGCGAAGAACGCCAGGTTCTGCGCCACGCTCAAGTTGCCGTAGAGCGAGAACTTCTGCGACATGTAGCCGATGCGCGCGCGCGCCACCGCGGAGGCGCGACGCAGATCGAAGCCCGCGACTTCGAGGCGTCCCGCGCTCGCCGGCAGCAGCCCGCACAGCATGCGGAACAGCGTGGTCTTGCCCGCGCCGTTGGCCCCCAGCAGGCCGAAGATCTCGCCGCGGGCGATGCTGAAATCCACGCCGTCCACCGCCCAGAACGTGCCGAAGCGGCGGCGCGCGCCGCGCACGCGGATCACCGCGCGCGTGTCGTCGGCGTCGACGGCGTGACGCGGCGGCCCCATGTCGATGTCGCGTGCAAGGTCCGAGCGCGCCTGGCGCAGCAGGTCGACGAAGCCGTCCTCGAAGCGCGGCGCCACGGGATCCGCACGGAGCGAGGGCGACTCGGCCAGCGTCGGCGGCGCGGCCTCGCGCGTCACCACGCGCACATGTTCGCCCTGCACCAGCGCATCGGCCACGCCGGGGGCGCGACTCAGCGCGTCCTGCAGTTCGCGCGGCGCCATGCCCGGCGCGCTGACCTGCCACACGCGGCCGGCCACCGCCGCGCTCAGGGCGCGGGGCGCGCCGCGCGCCAGCACGCGTCCTTCGTGCAGCAGCACGACGTCGGCGCAGCGCTCGGCCTCGTCGAGGTAGGCGGTGGCGAGCAGCATGCTCATGCCGGCGCTCGCCACCAGGTGGTCGATGATGGCCCACAGCTCGCGGCGCGACACCGGGTCGACGCCCACGGTCGGTTCGTCCAGCAGCAAGAGGCGCGGCGGGCGCACCAGGGTGCAGGCCAGCCCGAGCTTCTGCTTCATGCCACCGGACAGGCGACCGGCGAGGCGGCGCGTGAAGGGCGCGAGGCCCGTCATGCGCATCAGCTCGGCGTAGCGTGCGGCGCGGGTGGCGCGCGGCACGCCCTGCAGGTCGGCATAGAGCTCGAGGTTCTCGGCGACGGTGAGGTCTTCATACAGGCCGAAGCGCTGCGGCATGTAGCCGAGCTCGGCCTGCACCGCGAGTGACTCAGCCGTGGCGTCCCGCCCCAGCACGCGCACCTCGCCCGCGTCCGGGACCAGCAGGCCGGCCGCCAGGCGCATGAGCGTGGTCTTGCCGGCGCCGTCCGGACCAATGAGGCCGGTGACGCGTCCGGCGACGAGACGCATGTCCACCGCGTCGAGTGCGACCGTGACGCGTTTCCCGAAGACGAAGGACTTGCAGAGCCCGGTGGCCTCCAGCACGGGCGCGTCGCCACTCACGGCGGCGGCGCGCAGGGCTGCGTGGCTGTGAGCGGCTGGTCGTAGGGGATGTGCACCGTGACCGGCATGCCCTGGCGGAGCACCTCGGCGCCGCTGCCGGCGCAGGCGTAGACCCGCGCCTGGTAGACCAGGCTCGTGCGCAGTTCAGTGGTCTCGACGTTCTTCGGCGTGAACTCCGCGACCGGCGCGACGTAGCCGACCCAGGCGGCGTGGCGACGCTCGGGCGCGCCGTCGCTCACGATGGTCGCGCGCGCGCCGCGCGCGACGCGGCCGAGCGCGGGCTCCGGCAGGTAGACCCGCGCCCACGGTTTGTCATTCAGGGTCAGGACGTAGACGGTGCGCGTCGGCGTCGCCATGTCGCCCGCCTCGGCGACGCGGCTCTCGATCACACCGGCCGCCGGCGCGAGCAGCGCGCCCTGCGCGACCTCGTGCTCGAGCCGCGCGACCTCGGCCTGCTGCGCGGCCAGCGTGGCGCGTGCCACCACCAGGTCTTCCTGGCGCGGGCCGAGCACCGCGAGTCGATGCAGTTCGCTCGCCGCCTGCACGCGCTGCGTGGCCGCGTCGAACGCGTTGCGCGCGCTGTCCGCCTGCTGCTCCGGCGCGAAGCGCTTCGCCACCAGTTCGAGCTGACGGTCGAGCACCTGGCGCGCGTCGCGCGCGGCGACGCGCGCGGCGGCGAGTTCCGCCGCGGCCTGGCGGATCTCCTCGGGCCGCGAGCCCGCTTCGAGACGTGCCAGCGCGGCGCGCTGCACGTCGACGCGAGCGCGTGCCTCGGCGAGCGCGAGGCGCGCACGGGTGGTGTCGAGCGTGGCGAGCGTCTGCCCGGGCGCGACGGTTTCGCCTTCCTCGACCAGCATGCGCTCGATGCGGCCGCTCGCGTCGAAGGCGAGCGCCGCCTGGCGGATGTCCATGTTGCCGTGGAGCACCAGGTCCCGCGCGGCGGGTTCGGGGGCCTGCTGCGCGAACCACAGGCCGGCGCCCATGCCCGCGAGCAGCAGCACCACCACCAGGAGCAGCCGCGTCACGGTGAGCGGCGCGTCACGGTGAGCGGCGCGTGCGATCAGGGGGTGGGCGCGCCGACGTTGTCGGCGCCGTGGGCGGCGGTGAAGGCGGCGAGCAGCGTGTCGCTCACGACGACCAGGCGCGGCAGTTCGCTCTCGGTCAGCACGCCGCTCTGGCCGGTGCTCCACACGCTCTGCGAAGTAAAGCCGCCGGCGGCGAGCGGCAGCTTGCGGCGCGCCTCGAACGCCAGGGCATAGGAGTAGAAGCCGTAGGCGGACATCACGGTGCGCAGCTTGACCCGCAGCTGGCCCACGCCGGCGTCGCGCTTCGCGGCGGCGTCGTCCACCACGGTGAAACCGGCCGTGGTGAGTCCGGTCTCGACGTGGCGACGCAGTTCGTCCGCGGTGAGGCCATAGCGCGCGTAGTCGGGCGGGACGCCGTCGACGGCGACGTTCACCGGGCCGAAGCCGCGCAGCGGCTGCGCGCTGAAGTCCTGCGCGACGGCGTGTGTGACGACGCAGAACAGAAGTGCCGCGACAAGCGCGCGAGCGGTCGGGAAGGCCAGCGGACGCATGGTCGAATCCTCAGCGCCAGTCCGGGCGCGCGCGACCGCGCTGCGCCAGGTAGACGAGGTAGGTGATCACGATGAGCGAGAAACAGGCGAGCGACCACTCGGCGATGGACAGCGTGAGGAAGGTCCAGTCGACCGCCGCGCACTCGCCGGTGCCGCGCAGCGCCTGCTTGATCACTTCGGCGAGCGGAAACATCTCCAGCATGTATTCGAGGCCCGGGCCGCAGGCCGGCACGCGATCGGCCGGCAGGTGCTGGAGCCACACCTGGCGACCGGCGATGCCGCCGCCGATCAGGGCGGCGACGACGGTGAGGCCGCCGTAGACATGCACGCCGGCGCCGCGGGGGCCGTGCAGCGCGCCGACGCCGGTGATCGCGACGACGGCGAGGAAGCACAGGCGCTGGAAGATGCACATCGGACAGGGTTCGAGGTGTTCGACGAACTGCAGGTAGTAGCCGAAACCGAGGAGGCCCGCGCAGCCGAGCGCGGTGAGTGCGAACAGCACGCGCGGGGAGAGATGCTTCACGGGCGACTCCGTGGTGGATGTGCGCGCATTGTAAGGGCCTCGGTCACAATATTCTCGTCGACACCGAGGCCACTCAGGCCCCGCCGAGTGTAGAGCCAAGCCCGGCGTGGCGGCCTGCGAGGCGCCTCAGGCGCGCCGCGCGGCGAGCGCCGCGAGGATGCGCGGTTCGAGCCAGTAGTGCGCCCGCCCGGGCAAGGCGCCGGTGACGAAGCCCACGTGGCCGCCGCGAGCCGCGAGTTCCAGGGTGACCGCCGGCGCCAACTCTTCGGCCGTGGGGATCGCGTCCCGCGGCACGAACGGATCGTCGGCCGCGTGCAGGACGAGCGTGGGCACGGCGATGCGCGCGAGGTATGGCCGGGAACTCGAGCGCGTGTAGTAGTCGCGCGCGTCGCTAAAGCCGTGCAGCGGCGCGACCACATGCTCGTCGAAGGCCCAGAAGCTGTCGAGGCGGCGCACGTCGGTGATGCCGAGCGGGTTCGCGCCCGCGCCGAACTTGGCGATGAAGGCGCGCTGCATGCTGCTCACCAGGTGACGCTGGTAGAGGCGCGAGGCGCCGCGCGCGAGCTTGGTCGCGCAGGCCGCGAGATCGAAGGGTACGGACACCGCCACCGCGGTTGTGAGCGGGCAGTCGCCGCCCGTCTCACCGAGCCACTTGAGCAGCACGTTGCCGCCGAGCGAGTAGCCAACCGCCGCGAACGGCGGGCGGCCGTGGCGCGCGGCGAGCAGCGCGACGACGTGGGCGAGATCGCCCGTGTCGCCCGAGTGATAGCCGCGCGCGAGGCGATTGGGTTCGCCGCTGCAGCCACGGAACATCATCAGCACGCCGCGATAGCCCGCGTCGTGCAGCGCGGCCAGCAGGGCGCGCGCGTAGGTCGAGCGGTGGCTGCCCTCGAGGCCGTGCAGCACCAGCACCACGGGGGCATCGCGCGGTGGCGTCCAGGCGAGATCGAGAAAGTCGCCGTCGGGCAGTTCGACGCGCTCGAACTCGAGCGCGATGGGTGGCACGAGGCGACAGAGCGCCGCCCACAAGGTCGGCAGGTGCGGGCCCGGCAGCCAGGGCGCCGGCGCGTAGTCGCGCGGCGCGAGCACGCGACCGTGGCGCGGCTCAGGCACTCGTCGGATAGGGCAGGGGTAGCGGTTGTGCGGCGACGCCGTCCAGGCGGAGCGGGCCGGCATCGAGGTCGGCGACGGCGAGCATCTCCACGCCGGACGCTGCGCGCGCCGCCAGCAGCACGGT
>JAIEQK010000116.1 GCA_019747795.1 Gammaproteobacteria bacterium
TCGACTATGTGAGCCCGGCAGCCTACGAGAGCAGACCTAATCGAAACAACGTGTCCACGATTCGTTGGTAACACCAGGTATCGTTCTATCACGATCCAGACATCAACAATAGTCTCAACCGCGAAGCCAATCAGCTCTCCAGTAACTGGTTCTCCGTGTGCTGGCTGGGCTACCCGTTCGATCCGCAAACCTATCGCCGTGTATACGAGGGTGGCTTGGCGCACTTCCTCACCCGTCAAGCTGATGGCTCGGCATTCATGTCCGGCCTGCCCCGCTCCGGCATTGATGACATCGGCGCAACCTGCAAAGCCATTGCCTGTGCCCGAGAGTTGGGTGACGAGAAAACCTACGCGGCGCTACGCAAATGGGCAGACGCCAAATACCAACCCATCTACGACCCGCAGCGGGGTTAGTTCTATCATCTGTTCGGGCTGAACGAACGCTTCCCTCGCGGACAGCACAACGACTGGGTAATGCCGGGTTATGTTGCCAATGGCGCTCACGTGTGGTCGCGCATCTTCAATCAGCCGAATTTGAAGAAGTTCCAGGAGCCGACCTTGGAAGGCGTCGACTTCCCGCAGGTCCGCGTCCGGCAGGCCTACTACGACGCGGCTCAACGCACGCTCAACATCGCCATCTGTACAACCGACGCCAGTGCGCTCGGGCGCGATACGCAGTTCCGCATCACACACCTCGCGGCGGGCGCCAAGTATCGGGTGGTGGTGGATGGTGAGGAATACTCGAACTGGGAAATGGGGGATGGCGCCCTGGTAATTCGTACCACTATCGGTACGCATACCCTCGTCGTGCAGCAGGCCGGCTAGAACTCCCTGGCGGCACTGGGGCACATCACCATGCGCGTCGTCTCGGTCGTAGGCTTCCTTTGGCTCCGGCAAGACTACGTCCATCGCAGCCCTGGCTCGTCATCTGACGAGCCAGCGCCAGCGCGTCCCGTTCCTCATCAATGATGTCGGAGAGGTGCAGATTGACGGCGCGGTCATTCGCGCTGGGGGCCACGAGGTCGTCGAGATTTATGGGGGCTGCCTGTGCCTCATGCGCGACGACCTCTATCAGGGCCTCGCCGAGCTCGCACAAATGCCGGATCTCGGCTGGGTGATTATTGAACCCTCGGGCATTGCAGACGCCGAGCGCATGTCGCGCTTGCTGGAGCGCTTCCCTCGGACCCTGGGTCCGGCCTCCGTCGCGCAATATCACCTGCAGTGCCGCCTCAGCATAGTCGATGCGGTCCGCTATCGACTGCTGATGCGCTCCGTGCCGCATCTCATTCGCGCCAGTGTGCGGGTCGCAGACGTCGTACTTCTCAACAAAATCGATGCCGCCAAACCATCCGACATCGAAGCGATTAAAGCGGATATCCGCAAGAACATGAAACCCACGGCGGTGCTGCGGAGAGTCAGCGCGAAAGATGAGTTGGCAGCCCCAGTGACCCGCGACGTCCTCGGTATGGACGTCCACAATGTTTAACTCGCTTTCGCGCCAGATGATCGTGTCCGGGCGCATCGCCTCACCCGCCTCGATATTGACCCCGCTGCTCTCCAGCATCGTGGCCCATCTTGGTGAAGATTTGGTGGGCCATGCCAAAGCTGTGGCCCACGTTGAGGGCGGCGTCTTTCACGCATCGACCACCGGCGCGGAGTCGGTCATCGAGGTCAAGACCGTGGGCTCGCCCTCTCCCAACGGACAGTCCTTTCGTCTCGACTTCATGTGCGTCTTTCACGGACTGCGCTACCGCAAACTTCTTCAAGCCTGGACCCGGTCCGTGGACGCTCTAGTGGCATCGGGTCTGCACCTTGAGCCGCTAGAGATCACGACCTCGCTTGCTCCGACAGCGCCACGCTCAACCCTACCTATCGTAGGATCGATCGCATCGTCATTCCTGGTGCTGAAGCTCTGCTGTCTTATCCCCCTGCTATGGACTGTTTCCGGGGGAGGCATCAGCTTCCTGCAGGTCTTTGAGCCGTTGGAACCCTTTCGCCCCGCCTTCATGGCACTGACCGTGGCACTCCTGGCAGCTGCGTACTACTCGCTTTACTTCGGCGTCGCCACGGTGGCGCGTGAGAGCGTCCAACGCTCGGTGCGCCAGAGCCGCCGCATCCTGTGGATTGCCACCGCCGTTTTTCTGCTGTCCAACATCTATTCGATCTTGGCGCCCCAGCAACCCCACGCCATGCATCACGGTGCTGGCCACCAACATCATTGAGGGACTGACCATGACTACGCGTTCCACGGCCGCCGCCGACTTGATCCCGAACGATGCGCCAGGTCTGCGGTTCGGCACGAAGGCAATGCATGATGCGATTGCAGCCATTGGCCGCTGCGCAAAAGAATGCAAGCTCGCTGGGCGCTCGATTCACCAGGCTATCGATCTCGTGCGTGAGTCGCGCCTGGGCGCCATTCGGGTGCCGATAGCGGACGGCGGTGGGGGCTGCAGTGTTCGCGAGTTCTTTTCCATGTTGATGGAACTCGCCGACGCCGATGCCGATGTCGCCCACATCCTGCGAGCGCACTACTGGTTCTTAGATTCCACTTTCAAGTGCAACACCTTTAGGACCGGCCGAAGAACACTTCGGTCGGCGTTCTGAAGCCGAGCCGCTCACGCGGTCGGTCATTGAGTTCTTTCGCAATCCTGTCGCAGTCGGCCTGAGTAAGGTTCTTGAAGCAAGAGCCCTTGGGCAGATACTGACGGATGAGTCCGTTGGTGTTCTCATTGGTGCCGCGCTCCCAGGAGTGATAGGGCGTGGCGAAGTAGAAGGACACGCCGGTCTCTGCCTCGACGTCTTCGTAGCCATGGAACTCGGTGCCGTTGTCGAGGGTGATGGTTCGGAAGTGGGCGGCGAGTCGGTTGATGGCGCGGCGCATGGCCTGGTTGGCCTGTTGGACGTTTCGGGCAGTGAGCTTCTTGATGATGCTGAAGCCGGAAGCACGCTCGATGAGGGTGAGGACACAGTGGCGCTGGTCGGCGCCGATGACCGTGTCGCCCTCCCAATGGCCGAGTTGGCGGCGTCGCTCGACGACAGCCGCTCGTTCACTGATATGACGCTTGCCGATGAGTCTGCCGCGGGTTTGTGGGCTTCCACGCTGCTTGCGTCCGAGCTTGGAGACGATGCGGAGGCTCTGCCAGAGTTGACCGCCCTGGCGCCGGTCGAGGCGCAGATAGCGGTAGATGGTCTCAGCGCTCATGGTGGATTGTCGATGAAGTCGGGCGCGTCCGACGATTTGGGCCGGACTCCACTTGCGTCGGATGGCGCGGGCGATGGGCGCCCAGTCAAGCGGGCCGTAGTGCAGATTCCGGCGTGACCGCCGGCGCCTGGCGACAGCGTACTGTTGGGCCTTCTCGGGGCGGTAATGTCCGTCGTGGTTGGTCGCGTTTCGGCGGACCTCCCGGCTGATGGTCGAGGGGCTGCGCTCGAGGAGTTGGGCAAAAGTTCTCAAGGACTGACCCTGGCAGCGCCAGCGGGCAATGGCGTATCGTTCAGCTTCGGAGAGCTGGTGGTATCTCATGTCGTCACCCCAATCTTGGCCGAAAAGGATGCCGGCAGTATCACCGGCTCTCCTCCTCTGCGCGATGGAGGTGTTGCACTTAGTTTGGCAGACCGCGCTCCATGACGCTTTCTTAGAACGGACGCCCCGGATAAGGTTACAACGACGATAGAGTCAGTTTGCTCAGGCGTACTGCAATTCGCTGCAATCAGCCGGACATAGGACGTGTCAATGGTAACCCTGCTGCTCGCCATTCGCTGACGCCATCCAACGACTTGCATGCCTTGAAACCGCGTTGTTTGAGCAGCGTCACAGCCTCATCTGACATGAGGCAAAACGGGCCGCGACAGTAGGCGACGATTTCAATGTCGCGCGGCAGCTCAGCTATCCTCAGACTCAGTTCCGCTAACGGGATCGACCGTGCGTATGGCAGGTGCGCGGCGTCGTACTCGTCATGGGGACGCACGTCGATCACCACCACCTCTCCGCGCTTGGCTTGGGCGAGTAGTTCCTTGCGTCCAACCTTAACCAGTCGGTCCGGCTCGGCCATCATTTGCAGAAGCGCCATGCGCAGGTCTACCAGGTGCTCCTCTGCTACGCTCCGCAAAGTCACGCCGAGCTGCGCGACGTCGTCGCCGCTCAGACGGTAATGCATACGCTTACCGTCACGCCGACATTCCACCAGACGAGCTTCCTTCAGCGCCTTCAGGTGCGCGCTAGCGAGCTTGATATCGATGGTGACGGCGCCAGCCAAGGCTTCGACCGATTTCTCACCCTGCGCCAGCATCTCGAGCATCTCAATCCGCTTCGGGCTCGCCAGCGCCTTGCCGACGCGGGCGACCTGCTCGTAGAGATGGTCCTTGCGGATTCGATTGTTCATGGATTACATTCTAACAGTCATTAGAATATTAGATTAAATATTAACAAAAGGCCTCTCGCGCGGGAGCCCATCATGGACTTTGAACAAATCGTCCTCTCCCACGAACCCGGCATCCGCCTGGCCTGCTTCTTGGGCGTCTTCGCGTTGATCGGCGCCTGGGAGCTCAGGGCGCCACGACGCCAACTTACCACTTCCAAGGCACTGCGCTGGACCAGCAACCTTGCCCTTGTCGCATTAAACACTCTCGCCCTGCGCCTGGCGTTTCCGCTGGCCGGTGCCGGCATGGCCGCCTTTGCCGCAGCTAACGGCTGGGGCTTGCTCAATCATTTTCACGTACCCCCCTTGGTCGCTGCTCCTCTAGCCGTGGTTGCAATGGATTTCGTCATTTGGCTACAGCATGTAACGGTGCATGCGGTGCCCGCGCTCTGGCGCCTGCACCGCGTACACCACGCCGATCTTGATTTCGACGTGACCACAGGCGCGCGCTTTCATCCGCTCGAAATCATGTTATCGATGCTGATCAAGATCGGGACCATTGCCGTTCTCGGTCCGCCGGTCGCGGCCGTCGTGATCTTCGAAGTGCTTCTGAATGCGACCGCGACGTTCAATCACGGCAACATTCGCCTGCCCTTGTCGCTCGACCGGATACTACGCTGGTTCATCGTCACGCCCGATATGCACCGCGTCCATCACTCAGTCGAGGACGACGAGACGAATTCCAACTTCGGCTTCAACCTGCCCTGGTGGGATCTTCTGCTCGGCACCTACCGGGACCAACCGCGTGCAGGCCACGAGGAAATGACTATAGGTATCCGAGACCATCGTACACCGCGCGAAGTCGCCTACCTCGACGGCATGCTGGCCCTTCCGTTCCGTGGTCGGGTTGACGGCTACGCCATCAATCGCCGCGACTGGCGCAACGAGCAGGCTACACGATGAGAACCTCCGCGTTGCGCTGGTTGTGTGCACTCGCCCTGCTCGGCCTCTTCGCGACTGCGTGGATATACAAGGGCCGCTTCGATGCCGAGGCGCTGCAGGTTTGGGTGGGACATGCCGGCACCGCCGGACCGCTCCTTTTCATCGCCATCTACGCGGTGGCGACGGTGCTGTTCCTGCCAGGATCGGTGGTCACCCTCGCTGGGGGAGCCTTGTTCGGCCCGGTATGGGGCACGCTGTGGAATCTGAGCGGTGCCACGCTGGGCGCCACCCTAGCATTCTTAATCGCCCGCTATCTCGGCGCGGACTGGGTGACCAATCGCGCCGGACCACGTCTGCGCATCCTGACCGACGGGGTGTCGGCCGAAGGCTGGCGATTCGTCGCGTTCGTACGCCTGGTCCCACTGTTCCCGTTCAACCTACTGAACTACGCGCTCGGCCTGACCCGCATTCGCCTGCCGGCCTATGTGCTGGCCAGTGCAATTTTCATGCTGCCCGGCGCGCTGGCCTACACCTGGCTCGGCCATGCCGGGCGTGAAGCGCTGACCGGTGGCCAGCACATTGTCGGTGATCTCCTCATCGCTTTGGCGCTCGTCGCCGCCACGCTCTTTATTCCGCGACTGGTTCGGCGACTTCCGCGGCGAGTGGGGCCATATTCGCGGCGCCCAAAGCATTCCGCTCGAGGCATTGCCGACGCGACTCGACGCTTTCCCGCGTGACCAGTCAATTCGCCTGGTGTGCCGTACCGACCGGCGCTCAACGCAAGCAGGGCGAATACTTGCCCAAGCGGGCTACTCCGGCGTGCGCGTCGTTTCGGGCGGCATGTCCGCTTGGCGCGAGCATGGTTGGCCAGTCGAATACGGGGACGAATTACCTGTGACTGACACGGCAGGAAACCGCATGTGAGCCGAACTTGTCGTTTCCGACCCGCTCGGCAAAGCGTGTGGCGCGCATCCTTCGAATGCTTCAACTACAACGGGATCCGACGTGGGCATCAGCACCCACATTCAGGAAAGAAACCAGGAGAAAAAAGAGATGATTGAAGCTCACGAACTGGAGTCCCTGAAGGGGCGGCTCAAAGCGATGTGGATGGCCGGCGACTACGGCCATTTCGCGAAGTTTCTCGAACCGGGCGCGACGCCGTTCTTCCAGGCTCTGGACGTTCAACCCGGCGAACGCGTGTTGGACGTTGCCTGTGGGGCTGGCCAGCTTTCATTACCCGCGGCTCGTGCCGGCGCTGTGGTGACGGGGGTGGATATTGCCACCAACTTGATTGAACAAGCGAAGCGACGCGCCGAGGAAGCTGGCCTGCCAATTGAATTTGTCGAAGGGGATGCCGAAGCGTTGACGTTCGCCGATGCCAGCTTCGATTTGGTCTTTAGCCTGATCGGTGCAATGTTCGCGCCTCGTCCAGAGCGGGTGGCCAGCGAACTCCTGCGCGTTTGTCGCCCAGGGGGCCGGGTCGCCATGGGCAACTGGACGCCCGGTGGTTTCATCGGTCAGATGTTCAAGCTGACGGCGGGGCACGTGCCTCCACCGGCGGGCATGCCATCACCCGTATTGTGGGGCGACGAGGAGACGGTGCGAGAGCGTTTTGGTACGGGCTTCTCCACACTGACCCTCACCCGCAGGCTGTGCGCTGTGCACTATGCATTTCCAGCGACCGACGTTGTCGAGTTTTTCCGAAACTTCTATGGGCCGACCAACCGCGCCTTCGCTGCTCTCGACGAGGCCGGCCAGCTCGCGCTTCGACGCGCACTGGAAGCGCACTGGTCGGCCGCCAATCTGGGTAGCCCCAACGAGACGCGCGTCGAAGCGGAGTATCTGGAAGTCATCGGCGTTCGCGCTTAAAACGCGTCCTCCGCGCGTAACAACATGACGTGATGCCACATGAATACCTGGATTTTGATTGGACTCGGGTTCGGTGCGCTTGCAGGCACTGCACATGCGTACACGCTGTTGCGCGCGCGTCGCTCAAGGCCGCGAACGCCTGGTGAGCAAGAGTCGTCGGCATCGATTGCGCTGTGGACAGTTGGACTCTGGACGCTATTCGGAACCTACGTTCTGACTCTCTGGGTCCTGGCCATGGCCGCCTACGCAGGTACACGGGCGTACCGCCTGTTCCGGTCCCGATCATAATCGCGAAGCTGCCGTGACGCCCATTCGAACAGTTGGAATTAGTGGTGCCGGCGTCGCCGGCCTCGTCACTGCTAAGACGCTTAAACGCAGAGGTTACGTCTGTACGCTATTTGAGCGCGGCTCCAGGCTGGGCGGGGTATGGGCGGCGGGATACTCCAATTTCGGGGCTCAAGTCCAGCGGGAGCTGTACGAATTTCCGGATTGGCCCCAGCCTACGCATGTGCCCGACTTTACGCCCGGCCCCATGATTCGCGACTACCTCGAACAGTATGCGAAGCACTTCGATATATGGCCCCTCATCCGATTCGGGGCCACTGTCACGCAGGTCAGCCGCCAGGCCGACGCCACGGGCTGGCGCGTCGACTACAGCCATGAGGGCCAATCGCAGATTTCAGCATTTTATTTTGTTGTGGTGTGCACCGGTTTGTATTCCAACAAGCCACATCTTCCAAGGTTTGACGGACAGGAACGGTTCCAAGGAGAGGTGCTGCACGCATCGGACTTGCATGACCGCAGCCGCCTGACCGGAAAGCGGGTCTGCGTGATTGGCTTTGGCAAAAGCGCGACGGACGCAGCCATTGAATCTGCGGCTGTCGCAATCGAGACCAGCATCGTATATCGACAGCTTGACTGGCCGGTGCCGCCATTTTTGCTTGGCGTTTTGCCCTTCAAGTGGGCCATGCTTAATCGTCTTACGAGCACACTGATCTCGCCCCACTACCGCGATCTCGCCCCACTACCGCGCCTCGCCGCTTGAGCGCTGTCTGCACACGCTGGGACGGCCACTGGTCTGGGCTTGGTGGCGAATCGTCGGATATTTGCTCATTGCCCAATACGGCCTTGGGTCATCCGGGAATACACGCCCGAGCCTCGTGCCTAAAGTTCCGATTGAATACGATTCATTCGGGGAGTCGGTCATGCTTCCGCGGCCGAGCTTTTACCGGCAACTACGCTCTGAAGAAACTACGCCTGTCGAAGCCGAGATCTCAGCATTCACCGAGAACAGCCTGCGTCTCACAAACGGCGAGACACTGAATGTCGATGTTGTTGTACTCGCGACCGGCTGGACTTCCGACCACGAATATCTCGCGCCCGAGATACGATCAGCCC
This sequence comes from Gammaproteobacteria bacterium, assembly GCA_019747795.1. Taxonomy (GTDB): domain Bacteria; phylum Pseudomonadota; class Gammaproteobacteria; genus JADJYF01. Next base: position 8,567 of record JAIEQK010000116.1, read on the forward strand.
TGCAGTTCGCTGATGACGGTCTCTATCTCTATCGTCAGATGGTGCATCCAGCGGTGGAAGGTCTCGCGTTCGTGGGTTACACATCGACCGTATCAAGTGTGCTCACCTACAATTTGCAGGCGCGCTGGCTCGCCGATCTCCTGGATGGCCGCCATTGTCTGCCATCGACGTCGGAAATGCTCAGCAACATTGAAGAGCAACGCAGATGGAAGCGACAAACGATGCCCGCGTCCAAGGGCCGCGCCGCGCGCCTGGTGTTGCATATGCTTCACTATCACGACGAACTGCTTGAAGATGCCGGTGAGTCGCCACTGAGAAAACGGGGCTTTTTTGCGCCGTTCAAGGAAGTATTTGCGCCCTACGAGCCAAGCGACTATCGCGACGTGGTCGACTGATGGCCGGGAAGTCGGGAGGCTTCCTGGTGGGTGACCGGTGAGCGAAAGGATGTAGTGTGGCACGCGCGCTCATGACGCCCCCGGAGTCGTTACAGAAAGTGTGCCATAAGCGTGCGCCGCAGAGGCGTAGGCCATACTCGTTGTCGAACGCAGTTCGCCTGCGCCACTTCAATCCAAGTCCTTACTTCCTGGGGTTTCTTCAATCCGTTGGTACGCGATTTGCTGATGCTGTCGTACCGATATCGGGGCTCTTTGCGCATGCCGCGCGCCCCTCTTTAGCTGCGCGCTGCGACTGCTAGTTGAAGAAACGGCAAGGAGTGCCGATAATCTTTGCATGCGTTCTCGTCGCCTAGTCATGCTCCTTGTCCTCGCCATCCTCACCCAGTCGTGCTGGGCGGTCGGCGAGTGGCTGCACACGCATCGAGGACACGAGGCCACGCTCTCGGCCGCAGCCTTGAATGCTGACGGACACGACGACGGTCTGCGCGGCCACGATCGCACACAACCATCCGAATCGGAACGAGATCACCACCATAGCTCCTTTGCGCACAGCCCATTCGCTCCGTCCTTGTGCTCGGTGGTCGTAGCGGCCACGACCCAAGCCTTCGCCCGCCCAACGCCCCTTCACAAACGCCCCGACGCCCCGTCGATGGACATTGAACGCCCCAACTGGCGCTCGCCGGCCTGAGCCGGGAGCGCCGTACGCCCACGCCTAGTTGCGCGCGCTAAAGTGCGCGCGAGGTTTGCGGTACGTCGCTAGTTTCTACCCGAAGTTGTTCTCGGGGTGAATGATGCGATCCACTATTTTTCTTGTCTGGCGACCCTGTGCGGCTGCCCTGGCACTGCTTACTGCGAGCCACGCGACGAGTGCGGCTGAACTCCAGCCACCAACGCCCTTGACGTTCGCTGCCCTGTGGCAGGAAGTGCAGGATGCCAATCCGGAGCTAGCGGCGGTCGCGGCGGAAAGCGTGATGGCTGCGGGCAATGAAGTCCAGGCCGCGTTGCGGCCAAACCCGCAGTTGCAGATCATGAGCGACTACTTGGGCGCTCCGGCGCGCGAGGAAACCGTGGCTGTGGCACAGACCATCGAGCTTGGTGGCAAGCGTGCCGCGCGGATGGCCCTCGCCGGGAGGCTGCGTGACCTGGCCGGTGGTCTCATCGCCCAAAAGCGCGCTGTATTGCGCGCGACTTTGCGCCAGGCGTTTTTCGAACTGCTTGCGGCGCAGGCGCGGGTCGATCTCGCTGCCGAAACGCTGGCCCTGACGCGCCAGGATGTCGATAGCGTTCGGCAACAGATCGAGGCTGGGCGGCTACCGGCGGTGGCGGCTACGCGCACGGACATCGAGCTGACCAACGCGGTGCTCGACACGGCGCGCGCGCGCGCCTCCCTAGCCCGCAATCAACGTCATCTCGCCGCATTGCTGGGCGATCGCGCACGGTCGGTCACGGTCGCGGGCTCTCTCGCCGACCTGCATGTCCTTCCACCACTGTCGGTACTGGAAGACGCCTTGCCCAGTGCGCCTGCGCTGACGACGGCGAGTCTGGAGACTGCCAGGCGCGCAGCTCAAACGGACGTTGAGGCCACCCACCGCTACGGCGACCTCACGCTGACTGTCGGCCTACGTTACCTTTCGGAGGTTCACGAGCCGGCCGCTGTGCTGTCCGTCTCGGTCCCCTTGCCGTTCAGCGATCGAAACCAGGGCAACCTTGCGCGCGCCCAAGGGGCGGCGGAACAGGCCGCAGCATTAGAACGAGCCATGGAGATCGAGGTCGCGCGCGACCTCGACGACGCCTACCAACGTTATGACACCGCAGTGCAGGCCACGATGCGCATCGCGGACACCATCGTACCGGCGGCTGAGCACACGTTAGCGGTCACTATTCGTGGCTTCAAGCTGGGCAAGTTCGGTCTCATCGAACTCATCGATGCCCGCCGCACCCTGCTGGCCGCCCGCACCCAACTTATTGACGCGCGCCTCGAGGCGCAGTCCGCCATTTCAGATGTTAGCCGCGTACTTGGCGACGAACGCCTCGCTGACGCTGCGGAGACTAAACAGCCATGAAACTCAAACAATCCCTTTTGATACTTGTTGTTGTCATACTGGGACTGATCGCCGGCGCCTTCATCCTGCACGTGCCTGAACGCGCCACTCCCACAGAAGAACACGGCGATGCGGAACACAAGGAGTCGTCTGCGCGCGACGATCACGACGCAGCGCCGGCCCGCGGACCGCATGGCGGACGCGCGTTCGTCGAGGGCGATTTCGTGCTGGAGTCAACCATTTATGAAGCCGGTATACCGCCGGAATTCCGCTTCTACGCGACCTCGGCGGGTCAGCCCCTGCCGCCCTCCGAGTTCACAGTCGAGGTGACACTCAAGCGACTGGGGCAATCACCCCAGATCATCAGCTTCGAGGCTGCGGAGGACTACCGGCGCGGCCTCGCCGAAATCGTCGAGCCACATTCTTTCGAGGTGGCCATCCGGGCCACCTGGCGCGGCAAGAGCTACGCCTTCGGCTACGCACAGGAAGAAGGGCGCGTTCGCATGGGACAGGAAGAGATCCAGCGCGCCAGTATCGAACTGCTGACTGCCGGACCGCGTCGCATCGCCGACACCCTGCATCTGCCGGGCGAGATCCATCTCAATCGCGACCGCCTGGTGCATGTGGTGTCACCACTCGACGGGATCGCCGTCAGCGTGCTAGCGAACGCAGGCGACAGGGTGCGACGCGACCAGATACTGGCCATTGTCTCCAGCCAAAGCTTGGCGCTGCTGCGCAATCGCTACACCGCGGCCGAGGCCCGGCTTGCGCTGGCACGCCAGGTGGCCAAACGCGAGGCAGACCTGTGGCACGAGGGCATCTCCCCTGAACAGGACTACCAGAAGGCCGCCCATGATTTACGCGCGGCCGAAATCGAGACCAGCAGTGCGCGCCAGCAACTCGCGGCGTTGGGCCTGCCAATACAAAGCACCGGAAATCCCGCGCAATTCGCCCTGCGTGCTTTGAGTGACGGCACCGTAATTGCCAAACACCTCGCGGTGGGTGAGGGCGTCACGCCGCAGTCGCCAGTGTTCTCGCTGGCCGATCTCTCCACGGTGTGGGCGGAAGCCAAAGTTGGTGCGCGGGACATCGGGCGGGTTGCTGCGGACCAGGTCACCCGCGTTCATGCGCCCAACCAGGATCTGGCCGCAGAGGGCAAGTTGTCCTACATCAGTGCCCTACTCGGTGAGGCGGACCGCGCCGTCACAGTGCGCGTAGTGCTGGCCGATCCCGAGCAACGCTGGCGCCCTGGTCTGCCGGTCACACTGGAGATCGAGACCGGTGCGCGCGAGGTACCGGTGGCGGTCGCGCACAGCGGTTTGCAGACACTGCGCGACTGGCAGGTGGTGTTCGGTCGCTATGGAGAGTACTTCGAGGCCCGTCCGCTAACGCTCGGGGCTTCCGATGGGACGTGGGTGGAGGTGCTTGCGGGCCTTCAAGCCGGTGAGCAGTACGCCGGAACAAACAGCTATGTGATCAAGGCGGACATCGGCAAGGCCGGTGCCAGCCACGATCATTAAGGTCAGGACCAGCCATTATGTTTGATACCCTACTCAAATTCTGTCTCGCCCACCGCTGGCTGGTGCTTGTCTCTACGCTCGGCGTCGCAGCACTCGGCGCCTACAGCTACCAACGTCTGCCCATCGACGCAGTGCCGGACATCACCAATGTCCAGGTGCAGATCAATACCGAAGCACCCGGTTACTCGCCACTCGAAGTCGAACAACGAGTGACTTTTCCGTTGGAGTCGGTCCTCGCCGGTCTGCCACGCCTGGAATCGACTCGCTCTCTGTCCCGCTACGGACTGTCGCAGGTGACAGTGGTGTTCGAGGATGGCACCGACATCTACTTTGCTCGCCAGGTGGTGAACGAGCGGCTGTCGCAAGCCACGGACCGCCTACCCGCCGGCCTAACGCCGGCCTTGGGGCCCATCGCTACCGGACTCGGCGAGATCTACATGTGGACCGTCGAGAGCGAGGCCGGCGCACGCAAGAATGACGGTTCACCCTATACGCCCACCGACTTGCGCGAGATCCAGGACTGGATAGTCAAGCCGCAGCTCCGCACCGTGCCAGGCGTGACTGAAATCAACACCATTGGCGGCTTCGCGAAGGAATATCAGGTCGCGCCGTGGCCTGACAAACTGCTGGCCTATGGCTTGACACTCGACGAAGTGGTCCGGGCGCTCGCACGCAACAATGCCAATGTCGGTGCCGGCTATATCGAGCGCAGCGGTGAGCAGTATCTGGTGCGCGTGCCCGCGCAGGTCGAGACCCTCGCCGAGATCAGCGACATGCTGGTCAAGCACGAACACGGTCTCGCGATCCGAGTAAAGGATGTCGCGGATGTGCGGCTGGGCCAGGAGCTGCGCACGGGCGCGGCCACCGAAAACGGCCAGGAAGTGGTGCTCGGCACGGTATTCATGCTGATCGGCGAAAACAGCCGCGAAGTGTCACGCGCGGTGGACGCGAGGCTCGCGGAGGTCAATCGCAGCCTGCCGCCGGGCGTGGTAGCGAAGACTGTCTACGATCGCACGGTGCTGATCGACAAAGCTATCGCCACGGTTCGCAAGAATCTCATCGAAGGCGCGGTGTTGGTCATGGTCGTACTGTTCTTGTTCTTGGGCAACCTGCGCGCCGCCGCCATCACCGCGGCCGTGATCCCATTGTCCATGCTCGTCACCTTCACCGGCATGGTTAGCAACCGCGTCAGCGCGAATCTCATGAGTCTCGGCGCGCTCGACTTCGGCATCATCGTCGATGGCGCAGTGGTGATCGTGGAGAGCTGCATACGGCGTCTGGCGCACGCCCAGCACCTCGCCGGCCGCCCCCTGCCGCTCGCCGAACGCCTGCGGGCGGTGGCCGAGGCCACGCGCGAATCGCGGCGTGCACTGGTATTCGGCCAGCTCATCATCATGGTGGTCTACCTGCCCATCTTTGCCTTGGGGGGCGTCGAGGGAAAGATGTTCCATCCCATGGCGTTTACCGTGGTGACAGCGCTGGCCGGCGCGATGCTCCTGTCGCTTACCTTCGTGCCGGCGGCGGTGGCGGTATTCGTGTCCGGACCGGTGTCGGAAGAGGAAGGCCGCGCGATGCGCCTCGCGACCGCCGGCTATCTGCCATTGCTGCAAGGCTCGCTCGCCAACAAGATGCTTGTCTTTACTGCGGCCGCCACGCTAGTGGCGCTGTCGGTGGCGATGGCGAGTCGCCTTGGCTCTGAGTTCGTGCCGAATCTCGACGAGGGCGACATCGCACTGCACGCGCTGCGCATTCCGGGCACCAGCCTGTCCGAGGCGGTGGCCATGCAGCGCGTGCTGGAGGACCGCCTCGAGCGCTTCCCGGAAGTGGAACGCGTGTTCGCGAAAATCGGCACGGCCGAGATTGCGACCGATCCCATGCCGCCAAATGTGGCCGACAATTTCGTCATGCTGAAGCCGCGCGAAGCGTGGCCCGATCCTCGGCGCCCGCGCGAAGACCTGGTGCGCGCGCTGCAAGCCGCGGTGCAGGAGATCCCAGGCAACAATTACGAGTTCACCCAGCCCATCCAGATGCGCTTCAACGAGCTCATCTCCGGCGTGCGCAGTGATGTCGCGATCAAGGTTTTCGGTGATGACATGGCGACGCTCGAACGCGTGGCGGGCGAAGTGAACCAGGTCATGGAGACCATCCCCGGCGCTGCTGACGTCAAGGTTGAACAAACCACCGGCCTGCCGACCCTCACTGTGACGCTCGACCGAGAGCAGCTCGCGCGTTTCGGGCTCAGTACCGGCGAAGTACAAGAGGTGCTGGCAACGGCGCTGGCCGGCACGCGTGCCTGCCTCTTGTTCGAAGGCGACCGCCGCTTCGACATCGTGGTCCGGCTGGACGACAGTCTACGCACCGATCTCGACGCACTACGACGCCTTCCGCTGGCCCTGCCCGATGGGCAGGGTTTCATTCGTCTCGGCGATGTGGCGAGTATCGAGAACGCCATCGGCCCCAACCAAGTCAGCCGCGAGAACGGCAAGCGACGCGTGGTAGTGACCGCCAACGTGCGCGGCCGTGATATCGGCAGCTTTGTGGCCGAGGCCGATAGTGCAATTGCCGCCCTCGCCCTCCCGGCGGGCTACTGGCT
>JAIEQK010000048.1 GCA_019747795.1 Gammaproteobacteria bacterium
GCCAGCCACAGCGCGCTGGGCGCGAGCAGCGCGGCTTCGGCCGGCGTCACCACGTAGATGCCGCTGGTCGCGGGCGGCAGGCTCACGGCGCTGTCGGCCAGCAGACGGCGCAAACGCGCCAGCGCGGCGCCGGCGTCCTGCGGCGGCAGCACGGCGTCCAGGCGCTGCAGGCGATCGCACACCTCCCCCCAGTCGCGCTGCAGGCGCAGGGTGTCGGCGTCGAGCAGGCCCTCGCCCGGCCACCCGGCCGCGCCGAGCATCTGCTCGAAGTGCTCGAGCCAGCCGACCAGCGGCTGACGACGCGGGCGCGCCTCGTACAACGCGCGCAGCTGATCGAACAGGGCGACCGCGCGCGGGCAGGGATGGGCTTCGCGCGAGAGCAGCACACGCACCACGGCGAGCGGCAGTTCGTAGCGGTCCGCCGCGCGCAGCGCGAGGTCGGCGCGCGCACGCGCGCCGCGTTCCTCCCGCGCGCCGACCAGGAGCGGCGAACGCAGCAGGGCGCTCCACGCCTGCCAGGACATCACCGGCGAGAAGTCGAGCAGGGTCAGCGCGAGCGCGATGCGCGGGTCTTCGATGAGCGGCGCGCGCAGCCCGAGGTGCACGGAGTCCGCCGCGCCGAACACTTCGCCGACCGCACGGCGCAGCAGCGCGGCATCGTCGCGCAGGCTGTCGAGCGCAACCACCACCCGCGCGCCGGGCGCGGCCTGCTCGCCCGCCCAGCTGAGCGCGGCGTGGAGTTCCTGCTCACGGTCGGCGAAGGCGCGACCGCTGAAGGTGGCCGCATCGCCGACAGGCGCGCGCGACGCGGGCGGCAGCAGGCGCGTCACCGCCGGCGGCGGGGCGAGAAATCCGTGAGCCAGGCGCGTGGTCTGCGCCAGCGCGTCCGACTGCAGCAGGCGAGCGTGATCGGTCGCGCCGAGGCGCGCGCAGCGCTCGCGGTAGCGGCTCGACCAGCGCAGGAAGGCAGCGATGTCGTCGTTGGCGAGCAAGGGCGGCGGTGGCCAGGGCAGCCGCCAGGCGTGCAGCGCGTGCCACGCTTCGCGCGCGGTGGCGGCCGCGACCTCGGGGCTCGCGATGGCGAGCTGTTCATCGCCGGCGATGACCTGCTGCCAGAGCGCCAGGGCCTGTTCGGGCGAGAGCAGGAACGCGGCCTCGCCGCCCACGCCGTCGAGGCGCTGCTGCTCGAATGCCGCACCGAGCGCGGCCGGCAGGCTCACGACGCTGCACGGCCGCCAGCTGCGCGCGCCGTCGGCGCGGGCGTGCTCGTCGAGTGCCAGGTTGACGAGCCGCTGCGCCGCGCCGTCCGGCACCAGGATGCCGTGGGGCGCGTCGCAGAGCGCGGTGAAGGTCGCGAGATGCACGCTCGAGGTCTTGCCTGAATGGAAACGCGCATGCGGCCGCTACTCGAACGGCGCGCGCTATACTCGCCGCGCCGCGCCCGGAGTCGCCCATGCGTCGCCTGCTAGTGTCCCTCTGCCTCTGCTCGCTGTCGATCACGCCGGCGGCGGCACGCATGTACCAGTGGCGCAGTCCCGCCACCGGCACCACCCAGCTGTCGGGCACACCGCCGGCCTGGTATCGCACGGTCGAGGGCGGTCCGCGGGTCTACGTGTTCGATGCCAACCGGCTGGTGGACGACACCGGCATCGCGGTCTCGGACGAGCAGCGCCGCGCGCTCCGCGCCGCCGCCTTCGGCGAGGCCGAGGCCACGCCGCCCGCGCCAGCTCCCGAGCCTGCGGTCACCGCCGCGGCCGCGCCACCGGAAAGCACGCCGTCACCCGCGGCGCCGACGGTCACTCCGCCACCCGAGGCGGGCGGGGACAAGGCCGCGGCCCTGAAGGCGCTGATCGAAGCCTGGGATCAACGCCAGGTGGACCAGGCCCGCGCGGTGCTCGAAGCCCCGCCCGCGCCCGACGCACCGACGCCCTGAGCGGCGCTCAGCCGTCGCGGTTCAGCAGGCTGACCAGGGCCTGCCAGAAGCCCACCTTGTCCTCGGCGGCGATCGCCTTCAGTTCCAGCAGCGTGCGGTTGTCCGGCTCGATCTGCAGACCGAGCGCGACATAGCTGCGCGCCTGCTCGAAACGATCGCTCGCGATGGCCTGCTCGGCCAGCAGCGCGAAGCGCGCGGCGATGGCCAGCATGCCGGCGCGCGCCTCGGCGTTGCCGGGATCGACCTGCAGCAGGCGCGTGAAGTAGTAGTAGGCGTTGTCGCGCGGCGGGTCGGTGAGACGCTGCGCGTCCAGACTGTGGTGCCCGAGCCAGAGCAGCGCCTGCACCACCTGGTCGGGCGCGGTGCCGGCCGGCAGCGCCACTTCGCGCAGCCCGCCCGGGTCGAGCGGCGTGGTGGCGACGCGCGCCGGCGCGCCCTCGTCCTCGAGCCGCTGCTCGATCACCAGAAGGGCGCCCCAGCCGAGGACGCACAGCGCGAGCAGCGCGGCGAGCGTCCATTGCAGGGGACCGAAACGCTGCGGCGCGGCGGCCGCCACGGGCAGCGGGCTCGCCGCGCGCTCGCCCGTGAGGTCGATGTCCGGGCTCGCGGTCATCTCCGCCTTGGACTTGACCGCGCCGGCGCGCCGCAGGCGATCGATGAAATGGATCAGGCTGCGCGCGTCGCGAAAGCGCTCGTTGCGCGGCTTCGCCATCATGAGATCGATCAGCGGCTGGAACTGTTCCAGGCCCGCCGGCAGGCGCGGCACCGGCGCGCGCTTGTGCATGAGGATCACGTCGATCACCGAGTCGGCGACGTAGGCGCGCCCGCCGGTCAACATCTCGTAGAGGATCACGCCGAGCGAGTAGATGTCCGCGCGGCCGTCTATCGGCCCGGACTCTGACTGCTCGGGCGCCATGTAGTTGGGGCTGCCGACGAACATGCCGGTGGAGGTGAGGTCGGAGTCGTTGCTCAGGCGCTTGGCGATGCCGAAGTCGCTCAGCAGCGGCGTGCCGTCGCGCCGAAAGAGGATGTTGCCGGGTTTGACATCGCGGTGGACGATGCCGTTGTCATGGGCCGCGGCAAGCCCGGCCGCGACCTTCTCCACGATGTCGATGGCCTCGACCGGCGCGAACACCCGCTCGGCGAGCCGGTCCTTGAGATCGCCGCCCTCGACGTATTCCATCGAGATGAAGACCTTGTCGCCGGCCTGCCCGATGTCGTAGATGGTGATGATGTGCGGATGGTTGAGCGAGGCGATGATGCGCCCCTCGTTCAGGAAGCGCTCGATGGTCTCGTGGCTGAGCCCCAAGCTGGTGTCGAGGATCTTCAGCACCACCTCGCGGCCCAGCGAGCGCTGCTCGGCGAGGAACACGCTCGCCATGCCTCCCTGGCCGATCAGGCGCTTGATCTCGTAGCCCGGGATGTCCATCGCGGGATTATAGACCGGCAGTTGCCCCGAACAGGCGAGGCGCGGCCTCCCCGGGCAGGTGCCTTTTGCCGAGGCCACGGGTTAAAGTGAGGGGCAGAATCAGAACGCCCGACACACACCATGCCCAACTCGAAGAAGCCCGCCGCGGCGCCGCGCCCGCGCTCCCGCAAACTGGTGGAAGACATGCTGCAGGAACGCCAGCAGATGCTGGTGCTGCTGTGGGAGCTGTCCAAGCTGGACCTCCAGCATCCCGACGAGCAGACGCGGGAGATGCTGGAAGACTTCCAGGAGATCCTGGTCGACTACATCGCCGCCGCCCACTTCGGGCTCTATCAACGGGTCGCCGAAGGCAACGAACGCCGCCAGGCGGTGCTGGACGTGGCGCGCGAGATCTACCCGCGTATCGCCGCCTCCACCGACCTCGCGGTCGAGTTCACCGAGAAGTACGACGCCACCGCCGAGCGGCGCGACACGGCGGCGCTGGCAAGCGATCTCTCGCGCCTGGCGGAGGAGCTGACCACGCGCATCGATCTCGAAGACCGCCTGATCCTGGCGCTGGTCGGCGGCGACTTCCCGCTGCCGCGTTCGCCCGCCACCCCGGCCTGAAGGCGCCTGGGCCTCAGCCCGGCAGCACGGCGAGCTTGGCGCGGATGAAGTCGCCGTGCGAGAGATGCAGCAGGTCCGCCAGGCGACGGATGTAGTACTCCTCGTAGTGGTCGATGCGGCCGTCGGCCTGCGCCACCTGCCAGAGCTTCTCCAAGAGTTCGAGCTTCTGCTCGCGTGACAGGCGCTCGTTCACCACGTTGGTGAAGTCGTAGAACGACACCGCCTGGTCGACCGCCTCGCCGGCGGTGGCTACCAGGCTCTCCAGGGCGCCCGCGTCGAGTTCGCAGAGCCGCGCTATGGCGGCCACCACCGCATGTCTCTCCGCCGCGTCGACCTCATGATCGGCGCGCGCGATCTCGAGCAGCAGCGCGGCGATGGCGAGCGGCAGGGGATCGATCTGCGGACCGCGCGCGTCGAGGCTCGCGAGGGCGTCGTCGATGAGGGCCTTGAGCGTGCGGAACATTGCGCTTTCCAGACTAGGGTGCGTCATCGTAGCGCGCACGTGGCCCCGCCCCAAGCGCGCGACGCCTGCTAGGATGCGGCGATGACCCGCATCTACGTCGATCTACCCCTGACCTCCGGGCAGGACTGTGAATTGCCCGCCGTGGCCGCCCATCACGTGCGCGACGTGCTGCGCCTCACGAAGGACGCCGAGCTTGTGCTGTTCGACGGTCGGGGCGGCGAATACCACGCACGGCTCTGCAGCGTCGGCCGCGCCGGCGTGCGCGCCGAGGTCGGCGCGCGGCACGAACCCTCGCGCGAATCGCCGCTCGCGGTCACCCTGGTGCAATCCATCTCGCGCGGCGAGCGCATGGACTACACGCTGCAGAAGGCGGTCGAACTCGGCGTGCGCGACATCGTGCCGGTGGTGAGCGTGCGCACCGTGGTGAAGCTCGACGCCGCGCGCGAGGCCAAGCGCCTCGAACACTGGCGCGGCATCGTGCGCCACGCCGCCGAGCAGAGCGGCCGCACCCACCTGCCGAGCATCGCGCCGGTCGTACCGCTCGGCGCCTGGCTCGCCGAGCGCGGCGCGCTCACCGCCTACCTGCTCGACCCGCTGGCGAGTCGTCGCCTGGCGACCGAGCCGGCACCCGACAACGGCGTGGCGATCCTGGCCGGCCCCGAAGGCGGCTTCGATCCAGACGAACGCCAACGCATGCTGGACGCCGGCGTCGTGCCGGTGCGCTTGGGACCACGCATCCTGCGCACCGAGACCGCCGCGCTCTGCGCGCTCGCGGTGATGCAGGCACGGTGGGGGGATGTGTGATTCCCTGTAGGTCGGGTTTTAACCCGACATTCGGTTCCAGAGCGTCGATAGACATTCGGGAATGAATGTCGGGTTAAAACCCGACCTACAGCCCGCGCAGGCGTTTGCGCACCTGGGGCAGCAGGCGGCGACTGATCAGCAGGCGCTCGGGGCGGCCCTCCAGCACCACGGCGACGTTGCCGGCGGCGTCGCGCTCGAGCGCGCGCACGTGGGCCGGCGCGACCAGCGCATTGCGGTGGATGCGCACGAAGTCCTCGGCGAATTCTTCTTCCAGCGCGCGCAGCGAATCCTCGATGAGAAGCTTGCCGGTCTTGCCGACGGCGCTGACATAGCCCTGGTCGGCCTGGAAATACAGCACCTCGCCGATGGGCATGAAACGCAGGGTGCCGCCGGCCATGGCGCTCACATGGCGGCGTCTGCCGCCCGCGGCGGCGGGCTGCTCGGCGAGCAGTTCGCGCCCGAGCCTCAGGCTCGCGGCGCGTTCCAGCGCCGCGCGCAGGCGATCGAGTCGCACCGGCTTCAACAGGTAATCGAGCGCCTGGGACTCGAAGGCGGCGAGCGCGTGCTCGTCGTAAGCGGTGGTGAAGATCACGACCGGTGGCGTGCGCCTATCACGTAGCCGGCGCGCCACTTCGATGCCGTCCATCCCGGGCATGCGCACGTCGAGCAGCACCACGTCGGGCGCGTGCTGTTCGACCGCGGCGAGGCAGGCGAGGCCGTCGGCCGCCTCGCCCACCACCTCGCCGGCGTCGAGTTCGGCGATCTGCGAAACGAGGCGGCCGCGCGCCAGCGGCTCGTCGTCGACGATCAGGATCCTCACGACGCGTGCTCGCTCGTGAGCGGCACGCGCAGGCGCACCACGTAGCGGCCATTCCGCTCACCGGCGTCGAGCGCGGCGGCGGCGCCGAAGTGCGCGCCTAGACGCTGACGCAGGTTGTTCAGCGCGATGCGGTTGCCGGCGTGGTGGCGCGCGCCGTCGGCCGGCGCGAGCGGGTTGTCCACCGTCACCTCGAGCGCGCCGTCGATGCCGCGCGCGGTGATGATCACCGTACCGCCGCCGCGCAGCGGCTCGATGCCGTGGTAGATGGCGTTCTCGACCAGGGGCTGCAGCGACAGGCGCGGCAGGCAGGCGCCGGCCGGCAGCGGGTCCAGCCGCCAGTCGACGGCCAGGCGCTCGCCCAGGCGCAGGCGCTCGATGGCGAGATAGCGTTCGACGAACTCGATCTCGGTCGCGAACGGCACCGGCGCGCGCGCGTCGGCGAGGCTCGCGCGGAACAGGTCGGCGAGATCTTCGATAGCGCGCTCGGCGAGCGGCGGATCGCTGCGGGTCAGGCTCGCGATGGTGTTCATGCAGTTGAAGAAGAAGTGCGGACGGATGCGCGCCTGCAGCGCTTCGAGACGCGCCTGCGCCTCGGACGCCACGCGCTGCTGCCAGTGGAAGCGCACGTAGAAGTAGCGCAGCACCAGCGCGCCGACGATGGCCGCCACGCACACCGTGCGCGCGACGAGATCCGCGTGTCGGATGCGGATCACCGCGCCCGCGCCCACCACCGGGTTGACCGCCCACCAGGCGATCTCCGCCACAGTCCAGGCGACCAGCAGCACGAGCGCGAAGCAGGTGAGCGCGACCACCTGCTCGGAGCGCCCGGCGAGCCAGCGGCGCGCGAGACACAGCGTCGCCGCGGTGCTGAGCCCGAGCCACTGCGCGTAGATGGAGAGCAGGGCGAGCTGATCGGCGAAACCGGGCGCAAAGCCGTTCCGCGCGATGATCACCATGAGCGCCGCCAGTTCGCTGGTGATGACCACCACGAACAACGAGCGAGGGCTGCACAGATCGGGCAGGAAGACCGCGCCGTCGGCGCTCGGCATGCTGGCCGCGGGCACGCTCATGCCGCGCGCATTCCGCGCGTCCCGCGCAGTCGACAGTCGATGGAGGCCCGCATGGCCGCGCTAGTGTGGTCCGCGCCTCCGGACGCGGTCAATCGCGGGGCGCCGCGGGTATACTGCCGGCCATTGCCATTCACACCCACGTCCGGTCATTCCCATGTCGTCCACGCCGAGCACCGACAAACCCTGGGGCGGTCGCTTCACCGCGCCCACCGACGCCTTCGTCGAGGAGTTCACCGCCTCGGTGAGCTTCGATCAGCGCCTCGCGCTGTGCGACATAGCGGGCTCCATCGCCCACGCGCGCATGCTGTCGGAATGCGGGGTGCTGACGAATGCCGAGTACGAGACCATCGCCGCCGGCTTGAGCGCGGTGCGCGCCGACATCGAGGCCGGTCGCTTCACCTGGTCGGTCAAGCTCGAAGACGTGCACATGAACGTCGAGAGCGCGCTGGTCGCGCGGGTCGGCGAAGTGGGCAAGAAGCTGCACACCGCGCGCTCGCGCAACGACCAGGTGGCGACCGACATCCGACTCTACCTGCGCGGCGAGATAGACGGCCTGCTCACCGGCCTGGGCCGCCTGATGAACGCGCTGGTGACGCTCGCCGAGCAGGAGGCCGACACGCTGCTGCCGGGCTTCACCCATCTGCAGGCGGCGCAGCCGATCTCCTTCGGCCATCACCTGCTCGCCTGGAACGAGATGCTGCTGCGCGACGCCGGCCGGCTGCGCGACTGCCGCGTGCGGGTCAACGTGCTGCCGCTCGGCGCCGGCGCGCTGGCCGGCACCACCTTCCCCATCGACCGCCAGCGCAGCGCCGCGCTGCTCGGCTTCGATGCCGTGGCGGAGAATTCGCTGGACGCGGTCAGCGATCGCGACTTCGCCATCGAGTTCGCCGCGGTCGCGTCGCTCATCATGGTGCACTACTCGCGCATGGCCGAAGAGCTCGTGCTGTGGAACTCCCAGGCCTTCGGCTTCGTCGACATCGCCGACGCCTTCTGCACCGGCTCGTCGATGATGCCGCAGAAGAAGAATCCCGATGTGCCGGAACTGGTGCGCGGCAAGGCGGGTCGAGTGATAGGACACCTGGTTGCGCTGATCACGCTCATGAAGGCCCAGCCGCTCGCCTACAACAAGGACAATCAAGAGGACAAGGAACCGCTGTTCGACACGCTCGACACGCTGAACGCGTGCACGCGGGCCTTCGCCGACCTGGTGCCGACCTTGAAGGTCGAACGCGCGCGCATGCGCGCCGCCGCGGCGCGCGGCTACATCAACGCGACGGATCTCGCCGACCACCTGGTGCGCCTCGGCCGGCCGTTCCGCGACGCCCACGCGGTGGTCGGCGCGGCGGTCGCGATGGCGGTGGAACGCGGCTGCAACCTCGAAGACATTCCGCTCGCCGACTACCAGAAGCTGGACGCCGCGCTCGACGAGAGCATCTACCAGGTGCTCGACATGGACCGTGCGCTCGCCGCGCGCGATCACTTCGGCGGCACGGCGCCCAGGCAGGTGCGCGCCGCCTGCGCGCGTGCCCGCGCGCGCATCGCGGCCGTGCTACCGGGCGGCGCGCGGGACCAGGCGGGTGACGCTTAGGCGCGCACTGCTCGGGCTGGTCGCGCTGCTGGCGCTTGCGCTGGCCGGCGCGGCGGTTTTCCTGGCGAGCTTCGACGCCAACGACTACAAGGACACGCTCATCGCCCGGGTCAAGGCGGCGACCGGGCGCGACCTCACGCTGGACGGCCCGCTGACCGTCGCCTTCTGGCCCAAGCTGCGCCTCGAAGCCGGGCCACTCGCGCTCAGCAACGCACCCGGCTTCGGCGACGAGCCCATGCTCGCGGCGCGCGAACTGCGCGTCGCGGTCGCGACGCTCCCGCTGCTCAGCAAGCGCATCGAGATGGACACCGTGGTGCTGCACGGCGTGAGCGTCAATCTCGCGCGCGACGCCGAAGGTCGCGGCAACTGGGAGGATCTCGCGCCGCCCGGCGACGCGCCGCGCAAGGGCAACGGTGGCGGCCTCGCCGCGCTCATGCTCGGCGGCCTGGACGTGCAGGACGGACGCCTGCAGTGGCAGGACGCGCGCAGCGGGCAGTCGCTCACGCTGGAACGCATCGAGGCTCACACCGGCGCGCTGACCGTCGGCGAACCCATCACGCTCGAGGCGCGCGCGCGGGTGGACGGTCAGGCGCCCGCGCTGGCCGGCGAGATCGAAGCCGCCGGCACGCTCCGCTACGACGTCGACACCGAGCGCTACACGCTCGCGCCCTTCACCGCCAAAGCCACGCTCGAAGGCGCGCACCTGCCGGGCGGCAGCGCGGCGCTGACGCTCGCCGCCGCGCTCGATCTCGATCGCAAGGCCGGCACCGCGACGCTGCGCGATCTCGCCTTCGAGGGGCTCGGCGCCACCGTCAAGGGTGAGTTCACCGCGCGCGACATCGAGCAGCAGAAGCCGGGCGCGAAGGCGCGGCTCGAGCTGCGCGGCGAGGACCTGGCGCGCCTTTTCACCGCCTTCGGCGTCGCCGCCGGCAAACAGCTTGCGCGCGCCGCCGACCGCCGCTTCGATCTCGACTTCGCGTTCGATGCCGATGGCCGACAGGGCACACTGCAAGTCGATGCGTTCAAGGGCAGGCTGCTCGGGGCAAGCGTCGACGGCAAGCTGTCCGCCGCGGCACTCGACACCGACACTCCGCGGGCCACGGGCACGCTCGATGCCGCGGGACCGGACTTTCCAGCCGTGCTCGCGGCGCTGGCCGCCTTTGCGCCGGGCACGCCGCTACTCGCCGACATGGCGCGCTCGCTCGCGCGCGAGGACACGAAGGCGTTTCGCCTCGCGACCGGCCTCGATGCCGACCTCGCGCAAGGACGCCTGGCGCTGACGCGGCTCGAGGCGGATCTGCCCGGACTGCAAGTGCGCGGCACGCTCGACGGCCGCGAGGTCAAGCTCGGCAAGAACAGCGGCACCCTGTCCGGCAAGCTGACGCTGACGGGCGAAGACCCCGGTCCGCTGCTGCGCGCGCTCGGGCAGGGCGACATGGCCGGACGCGTGCAGCGGTTGAGTGCCGACGCCGGCCTCGAAGGCAGCCTGCAGACTTTCACGCTGCGTCCGCTCGCGGTGACGGCGCGGGTCGCCGGGCCAGAACTCCCCAAGCCGGCGGACCTGACCTTGAGCGCGACCGCCGCGCGCGCGGACTTCGAGCGCGGCACCGCCGAATTCGAGGGACTCGGCATCAGCGGCCTCGGCCTCGCCGCCAGCGCCGAACTGCGCGCCGAGCAGCTGCTGACCAGGCCGACCTATCAGGGCCGCGTGAAAGTGCCCGCTTTCGATCTTCGCCGCCTGCTCACCACGCTGGGCAAGCCCGCGCCGGACACGGCCGACGCGAAGACGCTCCGGCAGGTGGCCTTCAGCACCGCCATCGCCGGCGACACGCGCGGCGTGAAGTTCGACGAACTCGCGCTCACGCTGGACGAGAGCCATCTGAACGGCGCGGTGAACATCACGGCCTTCAAGGGCCCGGCGGTGGAGTTCGCGCTGACGCTCGACCAGATGGACGCCGACCGCTACCTGCCACCGACCGCCGAAGGAGAAAGCCGCCCGGTGGTCACGCCCGACGCAGCGGTGGCCGGCGCGGCGGGCGCGCTGCCGGTCCGCACGCTGCGCGCGCTGGGGCTCAAGGGCAAGCTCGACGTCGGCGCGCTGACCTTGTCCGGCGCGAAACTGCGCGACCTCTCGCTCGCTGTCGATGCCAACCATGGGCTGCTGCGGTTCGACCCGCTGAAGGCGAGTCTCTATGGCGGACGCTACCTCGGCAGTGTGCAGCTGGACGCGCGCCCCAAGCTCGCCAAGCTGTCGCTCGACTCACGGCTGGACAAGGTCGAGGTCGGTCCGCTGCTCGTCGACGTCGCGCGGAACGACAGCCTGTCCGGCGTGATCGATCTCGCGGCGGCGCTCGAGGCGCAGGGCGGCAACGCGCGCCGCACGCGCCAGAGCCTGGCCGGCACGGGGCGCTTCGATTTCGAGCGCGGCGTGTTCCGCAGCGTGGACGCAGTCGCGATCCTGCGCGCGGTGGAGAAGATCATCGAGTGCAAGTGCGCGGTGCCGGTGCCGAAGGGCGGCGAAACCGCGTTCGACAGTCTCACCGGCACGCTCGCCGTGCAGGGCGGCGTGGTGCGGAACGAGGATCTCCTGATGCGTGGCCGCGGCTTCACCATCAAGGGGCGCGGCATGCTCGCCAACCTGAACGACAAGAGCCTCAAGTACGACCTCGAGCTCGCGGTGGACGCGAGCCGCGACGCCGCCGGCGGCGACAAGCTGAAGCTAGGCGGCTACACCGTGCCCATCGCCTGTCGCGGGCAGGTGTCCAAACCGACCTGCCTGCCGGACTTCGGCCATATCCTCGGCGACGTGGCGAAGTCCGCTGTCAAGCAGAAGCTGAAGGACAAGCTTGGCGGCCAGGGCGGTGAAGCGCTCGAGAAGCTGCTCAAGTTCTGATCGTCCGTGTCAGTCCGCCCGCCCGTAGCGATGCCCGCGACACGCGCCTGCCTGTTGGCGGTCTGTGGGCTCGCGCTCTCGCTTGCGAGCGAGGCGGCGGAGTTCGAGCGCGCGGAGATCGGCTTCGAGGGCTCGACCTACCACTACACCTTCATCGCGCGCCTGGCCGCACCGGCCGCGCAGGTGCGCGCGGTGGTGACCGACTTCGATGGCATGGACCGCATCAACGACAACATCCGCGAGGCGCGCGTGCTGGCGCGCTACGACGACGGCTCGCTGAAGCGCGTGCTGAAGCTGCGCCAGTGCGTGCTGCTCATCTGCTTCAACATGGATTTCGTCGAGCGCGTACGCGCGCTGCCGCAGGGTGTCGAGGCATTGATGCTGCCGGCCGAGAGCAGCTTTCGCGACGGCACCTCGGCCTGGACCATCGAAGCGCTGGACGCGGCGCACGCGCGGGTCACGGTCACCGCCCGGCAGACGCCGCGCTTCTGGATCCCGCCGCTGCTCGGCCCGGCCATACTGAAACGCGTGTTCCTGGAAGAAGTGTCCGAGAGCTGCGCGAACATCGAAAAACTCGCGCTCGCGGCCGCCGCCCCATGAGCGACCCGGCCCAGGACTTCGCGACCCGCCTGCTCGACTGGCATCGCGTCCATGGTCGGCACGACCTGCCCTGGCAGACGCCGCGCACGCCCTACCGCGTGTGGCTGTCGGAGATCATGCTGCAGCAGACCCAGGTGGCGACGGTGATGCCCTACTTCGAGCGCTTCGTCACGCGCTTCCCCGATGTGCACGCGCTGGCCGCCGCGAGCCAGGACGAGGTGCTGCACCTGTGGTCCGGGCTCGGCTACTACAGTCGCGCGCGCAACCTGCATCGCTGCGCCGAGCGCGTGGTGAGGGAGCACGGCGGCGAGTTTCCCCGTGACCTCGACGGTCTGTGCGCCCTGCCCGGCATCGGCCGTTCCACCGCCGCGGCGATCCTCGCCCAGGCCTGGAACCTGCCCCATGCGATCCTGGACGGCAACGTGAAGCGCGTGCTGGCGCGCTTTCACGCCGTGCCCGGCTGGCCGAACGAACCGGCGGTGGAGAAAGCGCTGTGGCGCCACGCGGAAGCCCACCTGCCCCGCGATCGCGCCTGCGACTATACCCAGGCGATCATGGATCTCGGCGCCACGCTCTGTACGCGCAGCCGTCCGCGCTGCGCCGCCTGCCCGCTGACCGAGCACTGCGCGGCGCGTCGCGCCGAGCGCGTCGCCGAATTCCCGGCACCCCGTCCGCGCCGCGCGCTGCCGCGGCGCCAGACCTTGTTCCTGGTGATCGAGAATGCGCGCGGCGAACTGCTGCTCGAGCGCCGCGCCGCGCCGGGCATCTGGGGCGGACTGTGGTGCTTTCCCGAGGCGAGCGAGGAGGCCGCGCTCCCCGCGCGACTCACCGCGCTCGGACTGCCCGACGCCACCCTGCACGCGCGCCTGCCGCGCATCGCCCACGGCTTCACCCACTTCCACCTCGACATCGAGCCGCTCTTGATACGCGTCGACGGTACGTCGAACGCCGTGCGTGACGACGCGTCGCTGCGCTGGTATTCACGCGACGATTCGTCAAGAATTGGCCTGCCCGCGCCGGTGGCGAAACTGCTCGCCACCCTGCCCTGATAGTCCGCGAGAACCCGCCATGACCCGCACCGTACACTGCGTCAAACTCGACCGAGAAGAAGAAGCCCTGGCCGCGCCGCCCTATCCCGGCGAACTCGGCAAGCGCATCTACGAACAGGTCTCCAAGGCCGGCTGGCAGATGTGGCTGCGCCACCAGACCATGCTGATCAACGAGTACCGCCTGACGCCCATCGAAGCCAAGGACCGCGCCTTCCTGGTGACCGAGATGGAGAAGTTCTTCTTCGGCGGCGGCTCGGAAGCGCCGAAGGAATACGTGAAGCCGGAGTAGGGCCCGTCCTGCTTGGCGGACTGAAACCTGCCTGTAGGGCCGATTTCAATCGGCCAACCCTCGGCCTCGACCATGCGCCCTGCATGGCGGGTTGAAACCCGCCCTACAACAACACACCGCCAAGGACGATCATCACCACGCCCGGCGCCTTCGCCACCCACGGCCCCGCCGGGAGCAGGCGCTCGGCCAGGATGAGCGCCGCGATCAGCGCCATGGTGACGACGCTCATCACGCCGCCGGCGAACATCAGCACCATCAGCATCCAGCAGCACCCCAGGCAATAGAGCCCGTGGTGCGCGCCCATGGCGAACGCGCCCAGGCGACCGGGGCGCGCGTGGCGCAGCAGGAATCCGAGCGGCCCGCGGCAGTGGGCGAGACACGCGGCCTTCATCGGCGAGAGCTGCCAGAGGCCTGCGACGATCAGCAGACCGCCGGCCAGCGGCGTGGCGGTGGCGAGACGGTGGCCGTGCAGCAGCCCGTCCGCGTGCAGCCACCACTGGGCGCCCGCGCCGAGCAGCGCGACGGCGCTCCAGGTGGCGAGATAGCCGAGCACGAACAGGAGCGCGTCAGCGCCCCCGCGCGGGCCGCGGTCCAGGCCGCGGAACACCAGCATGAGAGGCAGCGCGGCCGGCACCATCATGGCGATCATCATGGCGAGCCACATGCCGGCGCTGGCCGCCAGGTAGGGCCCGGGCGCGCCCGGGGTCATCATGAGCATCATCAGGCGCCCGGCCACCCCATCGCCGCGCATGCTCACCATGGCGGCGTCCATCGTGACCAGGAACCACCAGGCCGCGGCGGCCACTGCCAGCAGCCCGCCGACGGCGAGGCGCAGTTGTAGCTCAGCGAAACTCGCGCCGCGGGGCTCCGAGCGCACGGCGAGCGTCGGCGCGCGGCTCAGGCCGCGCTGCCAGCCCAGTCGAACCGCGCGAAGTGGCCGTTGGTGCGGCCGGTGGTGTCCTGCCACAGGATACCGAAGGCGTTGATCACGTTGCGCAGCGCGCTGGCGAGGTTGAGCCGCGCGTTTACCGGGTGGGCGGTATTGTCGATGGCAATGCACTGACCGGGCGCGGTCAGGCTCTCCACCCCGTCCACGCGCTGATCGAGCAGCTCGCCGATGCGCACCGTGCGACCGAGGCCGTCACGCTCGAAAGTGATGGGGTGACGCTCGACACCGCGGAAGTCCGAGATCAAGGGCGCGAACATCGCCAGTGGCCCGTGACCCGCCGCGCTCGCGATGGTGCCGACCGCGGCCGCCTGGGCGTCCGTCGCGGCCGAGTCGATGACCAGCCCGCCTATCCAGTTGCCAGAGGACATTACTGCCTCGGACTGGGCGAACATGGTGAAGCGCACGCCATCTAGCGAGACCTCGCCGAAGTGGCCCTTGGTGATCTCGAAGGTCAGCGCGACCTTGCAGAATTCATGGGTGGCCGGCAGGGCCATGTTCTTGACGATGCAGGGGCACAGGTAATCACAGCTGCACGCTTCCATGTACTCGCCGCTGACAGCCCAGGATGTGGCCATGGTTCGCGTTCTCGCTCGGTGGAAGGAAGACGGATGAATCTAGGCGGCCCGACCCGTGTGGGTCAAGAATCGCCGGCCGCGGGGGTTGACCGCGGCCCACCCAGCCTATTTAATGCGCGGCTCGCGCCTCGGCGCGACCGCCGCACGCTTCAGCGCCATCAGCGCGCACTCAATGGACGTCGGCCCGCCAGTCTCCGCTGGCCGAGTAGCTCAGTTGGTAGAGCAGAGGACTGAAAATCCTTGTGTCGGTGGTTCAATTCCACCCTCGGCCACCA
>JAIEQK010000124.1 GCA_019747795.1 Gammaproteobacteria bacterium
TGCGCTGTGCTCAGATCCGGCCTACCCTTTAACCCTAATCACACGCTTGCCTAGACCCAGGCAAGACGGTATCTACACCCCAATCCGAGCCCTTCAAAATGAACTTCCGTCTCGCCCATTGGATCATGCAGCGTCGCGGCGCTGTCACGCTCTTCTTCGTGCTCGCCACGCTGTTCTTCGCCGCCGGGCTGCCGCGGGTCGAGATTCGCACGGTGTTCAAGGATCTCCTGCCGATGGACGATCCCTTCGTGCAGCTCTACCTGGCGCATCCGAAGTTCGGCAACCCGCTGACCATGTCCATCATGGTCAAGCGCAAGGATGGCGACATCTACCACACCGACACCCTGCAAAAGGTGTGGGACATGACCCGCGCGGTGGACCTCGCGCCGGGCATCGATCACGACCAGATCATCTCCATCGCGACCGAGAAGCTGCGCTACGCCGAGGCGACCTCCGAGGGCGTGGACACCAAGCCGGTGATGGACGACTTCGTGCCGCGCAATCCAGCCGAGATGCAGGACTTCAAGCGCCGCGTCAACATGTCGATCAATGCGCGTGCCTACTTCATCTCGCCGGACGAGAGCGCGACCCTGATCAACGCCGCCTTCCAGGACACCATCGAGTACGGCGCGGCCTTCGCCCACGTGCAGAAGCTGGTGGAGGCGGCGCGCGACGAGCATCACGACGTGCACCTGGTTGGCCAGCCTGTGCTGACCGCCTGGGTGTACAAGCTCCAGCGGCAGACCTACGGCATCTTCGGCGTGACGGTAGGGGCGCTGGTCCTTGCGCTCGTGTTCTACATGCGCAACATCGCCGGCGTGCTGACGCCCATCGTCTGCACCGCGGTCGCCGGGCTGTGGGGCTTCGGCTTCATTGGCTGGCTCGGGCGACCCATCGAACCGCTGCTGATGATCGTGCCGCTGCTGCTCGTGGCGCGCTCGTTCTCGCACTGCGTGCAGTTCATCGAGCGCTACTACGAGGTGCTGCTGCACCTGGACGACCGGGTCAAGGCGGCCGAAGTCACCATGGGGCTCATGATGGCGCCGTCGGTGCTCGGCATCCTGACCGACGTGTGCGGCATCGTGTTCATCGCCATCGCACCGATCCGCACCATGACCAACCACGCGCTGTTCTGCGGCGCGTGGGCGCTGTGGATCATTCCGACCGGCATCTTCCTCTGCGCGGTGATGCTGTCCTACCTGCCGGTGCCGAAGAACATGGACAAGATCATCGGCGGCAAGGAGCGCGAGTCAGGCATCCACCTGCTGCAGGATCGCGCGCTCAATGCGCTGTCGCGTCTCACCTTCGGCCGGCGCGCCTGGCCGACCACCGCGGTCGTCGCCGTACTCAGCGCGGGCGCGCTGTACCTGAGCACGCAGATCCGCATCGGCAACCCGGTCGAAGGCAGCAACCTGCTGTGGCACGACTCGGAGTTCAACACCGGGGTGCGCGCGGTGAACGCGCATTTTCCCGGCGCCAATACGCTGGAGGTGGTGCTGGAGGCGCGCGAGCGCGATCGCGAGCACCGTATCGCGCAACAGCCGGAGGCGGTGGCCCTGCGCGCGCAGATCCAGCGCCTGCTCGAGGCCGACCCCGTCATGCCGCCGCGCGCCACCCTGTCCTTCACCGACTACATGGCCGAGACCTGCCGCCTGCTGGCGGGCGGCAACCCGAAGTGGGCGCAGTTCGACATCGATCCCGACACGGTTCACGCGGTGGCCTTCGGCGCGCAGCTCGGCACCAATACCATCAATTTCAGCCACGTCGCCGACTTCGAGTTCCAGGACTCGACGGTGTCGGCCTGGTACAAGGACAACAAGCAGGAAACGGTCGATGCCGCGCTGGCCGCGGCGCGCCGGGCGGTGGACACGGTGGGCGCGAGTCACACCGAGCTCGACATCCGGCTCGCCACCGGCGTGATCGCGCTGCAGCAGGCGATGAACAACGTGGTCGAGCGCTACCACACGCTGATCATGGTGATGGTCAACCTCGCCGTGCTGCTGCTCGCGGTGTGGGCCTATAGATCGCTGGTCGCGGCCCTCATCCTGCTGATCCCGGTGAACCTGTCGAACATCTACCTGGTGGCGGCGATGGAGATGCTGGGCGTGGGCCTGGACGTGAACGCCGGCATCGTCGCGGTGATGGGCGTGGGCGTCGGCATCGACTACGGCATCTACCTGCTGTCGCGCATCTGCGAGGAGTACACGGCCCACGGCCACGACGTGAAGAAGGCGATCGTCGCCGCGATGACCACCACCGGCAAGGCCATCATGTTCACTGCCACCATCATGCTGATCGGCATCCTGCCCTGGTACTTCCTGTCCGACCTCAAGTTCATGGCCGATATGGGCATGCTGCTCGTGGCGGTGATGCTGATCAACATGCTGCTCTCGCTGATCGTGCTGCCGCTGCTGGTGTGGTTCATCGAACCGAAGTTCATGCGCCGCACCGACCTCATGCTCGGCGAGAACATCGACCTCACACAGTTCGCGGCGAAGGTGGACGTGTAGGTCGGGCTTCAGCCCGACATTCCCGGTAGGGCGGGTTTCAACCCGCCAACGTCGGTTTCACGGCGCCAGCACCTCGTCCGCCGGCCGCTTGAGCAGGTCTTTCAGCACCGCGGGCTGGAAGCGTCTCTCGGTGGTGATGGCGTAGAAGTCCTCGCTCAGATCAGGCACGTCGCAGTAGCGCGCGAGGCGTCGGGTACGCAGTTCGTCCTGCACCACCACCGCCGGCAGCAGCGCGACGGCCGCCGAGTCGCGGGCCAGCAGGCGCAGCATCGCCATGTCGTCCACCTCGGCGAGCACGCGCGGCCGGACGTCGAGTTCTTCGCACAGCGCGTCGAAGCGGGTGCGGATCTCGCTGTTCGTACCGGGCAGCAGGAGCGCGCAGGTGGCCAGATCCTGCGGAAAGCGGAAGCGCCGGCCACGTCCGAGCGGCGGGCCGACCAGGCACACCGGCTGGCGCGCGATGCGTCGGCAGCGCCATTGGCGTCCGGCCTCGGCGCCGACTGCGCGGTTGGACAGCACCACGTCCAGCTTGTGCACGGCCAGTCGCCCGAGCAACTCGTCCAGGCTGCCCGATTCGATCACGAGCTGCACGTCGCTCTGGCCGAGCACGGGTCTGAGGAAGTTCTCCTGGAAGTTGCGCGAGAGGGTCGCGGCGCTGCCGATGCGCAGCCGCTGTCGACTCTGCGTGCCGCCATCCTGCATGAGACTCACCAGTTCCTGCCCCGCGGTGAAGATGGTCTCTGCGTAGGCGAACGCGAGCTGGCCCGCCTCGGTCAGCCGCAGACGGCGACCCTCGCGCTCGAACAGCCGCACCCGCAGCTGGTCTTCCAGCTGGCGGATCTGGGTGGAGAGGGCGGACTGCGAGACATGCAGGCGGGACGCCGCGCGGGTCAGGTGTTCCTCCTGGGCCACGGCCCAGAAGTGATGCAGGTGATGGAAGTTGAGGCGCGCCATGACTGTTCTCCTGAACAGAACGAAACCTTAAGTTATCTCTAATTTACCGAACAAGAGCGTTCCCCCATAGTTCGCGTCCAGCCGCATACCGCATAAGGACAGGTCATGGCGCACACCTCACTACTCGTCGGCTGGGCATCGCTCCCGGCCCTGGTCTACCTGCTTACCACGTTCGTGGCGGCATCCACGTCCCTGCCGCTGGCCTGGCGCGCGGCGCGCGTCGGTACCGGACTTGCCCTGCTGGTGGCCTGGCTGCTCGCCCTGCACTGGGTGCTCGACCGCCTCGGCGCGCCGGTGTCCGTGCCGGGCCTGGCGCCGGGCGACGGCGTGAGCATGGTGCTGCTGCCGCTCGTCACCACGCTCGGCGCGCTCATCGTCGGCTTCTCGCGGCGCTACCTGGCCGGCGAGCCGGGACAGCGGCGCTACCTGCGGGCCCTGCTGCTGACGCTCGCGGCGGTCAGCGTGGTGGTGAGCACCACCCACCTGTGGTTGATGGCGGCGGCCTGGACCGCCACCGGTCTCGGCTTGCACGTGCTGCTGACCTTCTACGCCGACCGTCCCGCGGCACAGCTCGCGGCGCGCAAGAAGTTCGTCGCGAGCCGCGTGGCCGACATCGCGATGCTGGCCGCGCTCGCGCTGTTCGCGCTGGACTTGGAAGCGCCGACGCTCGCGGCGCTGCACGCGCGCCTGGCCGGCGCGGAGGCGCTGCCCTGGACCTTGCACCTGGCCGCCGCGCTGCTGGTGGCCGCCGCCGCGCTGCGCACCGCGCAGGTCCCGGCCCACGGCTGGCTGCTGCAGGTGATGGAAGCGCCCACGCCGGTCTCGGCGCTGTTGCATGCCGGCGTGGTCAATCTCGGTGGCGTGGTGCTGGTGCGCTACAGCGAGCTGGTGTCCGCCGTGCCGGTCGCGCAGGTGCTGCTGGTGGTGGGCGGCGTGCTCACGGCCGCGGTGGCCGGGCTGGTGGCGCTCACCCGCGTGAGCATCAAGCTGCGGCTCGCCTGGTCCACCTGCGCGCAGATGGGCTTCATGCTCCTCGAGTGCGGTCTCGGGCTCTACGCGCTCGCGCTGCTGCACCTGGTCGCGCACTCGCTGTACAAGGCGCACGCCTTCCTTACTGCCGGCGAGGCCCTGCAGCGTACGCAGAGCGCGCTGCTCGCACCCAGCGAGCTTGCCCCCGGCGTGGGCGCGCAGCTCGCTGGCGCCCTGGCCGGCCTCATGCTGGTGGGGGCGGTGGCGCTCGGCTGGCACCTGGCGCTGCCGGGCATCGCGATCGAACCGCTTGCGCTGCTCATCGGCGGCCTGGCCCTCGGCCCGCTGTGGTGGGGCGCGGCGCGCTGGAGCACGCTGCTCATGAACGGCGTGCTGCTCGCCAACCTGTACGTCGGGTTGCACGCGGGCGCCTTCGCCCTGTGGCAGGGGCATCTCGCCGCCGGACCGCTGCAGTGGGCGCTCGCCGCGTTCACCGCGGCGCTGCTGGTGAGCGTGCAGGCGCTGCAGGCGCTGCTCATCGCCAAGCCGCGCGGCGCGCTCGCGCGGCGGCTCTTCCCGGCGTTCTACGCCGGCTGGCATCTCGATGAACACTTCACGCGCATGACGCTGCGGCTGTGGCCGCTGGCGCCGGCCGCGCGTGCCTGAACCTCGCAACGGACAGCCCAGGAGACCCTGAATGAACGCTTCCGTGAATCCGCAGCCGCTGCTGGACGTGGACTTCGATGCGGCCCTCGACGCGGCCTGCGCGCGCATCGCGCCGCAGTGGCCGCTGGACAGCGTGATCGCGGTGAATCCCTTCTGGGGACAGGTCGACTCGCCGATGGCCGACATCGCCGCGCGTCTCGGCGCGCTGCAGGGTGCGCGCCTGCTGGCGCCGGCAGCCTTCTACCGCGACGCCTGGCGCCAAGGCCGCGTCACCGCCGACGATCTCGCCGTGGCCTGCCAGGAAGCGGGCGTCCAGGCATCGCCGGACGCGCTGCTCGCCCAGCTCGACGCGGCCGAGACCGCCGCGGCGCCCGTGCTGCCACTGCTGTCCGATTGCCTGGACAGTCGTGACCACGGGAGGCTGGGCCTGCGCTGGCGCGACTTCATCACCCAGGCCTTGAGCCAGTTCTGCGCGTCCTACTTCGACGCCGGCCAGGCCGAGTGGCACACGGGCAGGCGCGCCGGCCTCTTCGCTGCCTGGCGCATCCACGCGCGCGACGACCAGGGACCGCGGCTGCTGATGTCGCGGCCTGGCCTGGCGAGGAAGCTGCGCGGCCTGCCCGTGACGACGCGCGACGCGCTGAAGCTGATGCTGACGGCGCTGCAGCCGCCCGGCAGCGATACCGTGGACTTCCTGCACGCCCACCTCGCCGCGCTGAACGGCTGGGCGGCGTGGTGCGCGTGGCTGCGCTGGCAGGCGCGACTCGAAGGGCGTGATGACCATGCCATCGAGGATCTGCTCGCCATGCGCCTCGCCTGGGAGTGGCTGGTGGACAACGGTGAGCGCGACGCCGGCTCGCCCTTCGCGGCGATGCAGGAGGCGTGGCGCGCCGCCGACCAGGCGTGCGCGGCCTGGCGCCGCGCCCAGCAGCCGCTCTGGCTCTGGCAGCGCGCGCTCGAGCACGCCTACCAGCGGCCGCTGATCGCGGCCCTGGCGCGCCCCCTGCCGCCGGTCGAGGCACGTCCGGCGCCCTGGGCGCAGGCGGTGTTCTGCATCGACGTCCGCTCCGAGCCGCTGCGTCGCGCGCTGGAGTCACAGGACAGCGGCATCGCGACCCACGGCTTCGCCGGCTTCTTCGGCCTGCCCGTGGCGCTGAAGCCGCTCGGTACCCTGGCGCGGCGCGCGCAGTTGCCGGGCCTGCTGGCGCCGCGCTTCGAATTGCACGAGCACGGCCCGGACGTCGAGCACACCCTCGGACTCGCGCGGCGCCGTCAGCGGCGCCTCGCCGCGGGGCGCGATGCCGCGCGCGCCATGGGGCTGCCGGGCAGCACCTTCGCCGGCGTCGAGACCCTCGGTCTCGGTTACCTGTTCAAGCTGCTCGGCCGCGCGCTGCCGCGCTTCGCGCCCAGCGCCGCGCGCGAGCATCCCGGGCTCACTGCGCGCGAGGCGGCGACCATTGCGCCGCATCTGCACTGCGATCTCGCATCGCGCATCGAGCTCGCCGCGGGCGCGCTGACCGGCATGGGCCTGACCGGCAAGCTCGCGCCGCTGGTGCTGCTCATCGCGCATGCGAGCGAGAGCGCGAACAATCCGCAGGCCGCGGCGCTCGACTGCGGCGCCTGCTGCGGCCAGAGCGGCGCCGTGAATGCGCGCGCGCTGGCCGCCGCGCTGAACGAGCCGGCGGTACGCGAGGCATTGGTCGCGCGCGGCTTCGAAATCGGCGCCACGCATTTCGCCGCCGGTCTGCACAACACCACCACCGACGAGGTGCTGCTGTTCGAAGACGCGCCCTGTGACGCGACCACCGCCGCCGCCCTGCAGCGTTTCGCGGCGCGCGCGATCGCCGCGGGCGACACGGTGCGGCAAGGCCGCGCGCCGCTGCTCGGTCTGGATGCGAAGCGTGACGACCTGCTGGCGGCACTGCGCGCCCGCGCGCTCGACTGGTCGGAGACGCGGCCGGAATGGGGTCTCGCCGGCAACGCCGCGCTGATCTTCGCGCCGCGCGGCCGCACGCGCGGTCTGGATCTCGGCGGGCGCAGCTTCCTGCACGACTACGACGCGAGCCAGGACGCGAGCGGCGCGGT
The DNA here is from genome assembly GCA_019747795.1 of Gammaproteobacteria bacterium. Classification (GTDB taxonomy): domain Bacteria; phylum Pseudomonadota; class Gammaproteobacteria; genus JADJYF01. The sequence goes on from JAIEQK010000124.1 coordinate 7,185, forward strand.
GCTCGAGATCCTGCTCACGGCGCCGATGCTGGTGGCGAACTGGATCAACCTGCAGTACTACGCCTCGACCGTCGACCCGGTGCGCTACGGCAGCGGCAACAAGGTGCTGCACAACGTGGTGGGCGGACGCATTGGCGTGTTCGAGGGCAACGCGGGCGACCTGCGCATCGGACTCGCCTGGCAGTCGGTGCACGACGGCGAGAAGTTCGTGCACGAGCCCGTGCGGCTCTCGGTGTTCGTCGAAGCCGAGACCGCGGCCATCGACCAGGTGATCGCGCGGCACGAGGTCGTGCGCCACCTGGTGGAGAACGAGTGGCTGTACCTGCACGCCATCGAGCCGGGTGGCGCGCGCATCCAGCGCCGCGCCGCGGACGGCTGGTCGACGCTCGCGCCAGCATGAGCGCGAGCGCCAACGTCTACGCCGGCGAGCGCGTCGCGCTGCTCACGCGTCACGGCAAGCACGCGCAGATCGCGCCGGCGCTGGAGCAGGCGCTCGGCTGCCGGGTCGAACTGGTGGACAGCTTCGACACCGACACGCTCGGCACCTTCACCCGCGAGGTGGCGCGTGCCGGTACCCAGCGTGACGCGGCGCGCCGCAAGGCCGAGATCGGCATGGAGCTGGTGGGTGCGCGCTGCGGCGTGGCCAGCGAAGGCGCGTTCGGCGCCGATCCCTTCGGCGGCCTGCTCGGCTGGAACGTCGAACTGGTGTTGTGGGTCGACCTCGTGCGCGGGCTGGAAGTGGCCGGCTGGGCGCAGGCGCCGGCGCGCCTGGTACAGGAGACGGTGCAAAGCCAGGCCGCGCTCGAAGCGCTGGCGCGCGAGGCGGGCTTTCCCGACCACGGCCTGGTGCTGCGTCCCGAGCACGAGGCCCATCCGCGCATCGTCAAGGACTGTCAGAGCTGGCCGGCGCTGCGCGAGGCCTTTGTCGCGCTCCGTGACGAGGCTCGCGGCGGCGCGGTGTTCGTCGAGAGCGATCTGCGCGCGCATCGCAACCCTGCGCGTCGCGAAGTGATCGCGCTGGCGGCGGCCGATCTCGCGCGCCGCCTGGCGGTGGCGTGTCCGCGCTGCGCGGCCCCCGGCTACGGCGTGGTCGACGGCCTGCGTGGCCTGCCCTGCGGCTGGTGCGGCGCGCCGACCTCGCAGCTGCGCGGCGAGCGTTTCGGCTGCGCGCTGTGCGGCCACGGCGAAGATCGCTTGTGGCCCGAGGCGACGCAGGCTGATCCCGGCAACTGCGCACGCTGCAACCCCTGAGGTGGTAATGGCGAGCGCGTGGCGCGCTCGTGACAATGGCGCCACGCCACCGCCGGATCGCCGCCATGACCGACACCCTCGACGTCACGCCGCTCATCGACCCCGAGATCGCCTCGGCGCTCGCCGCGCTCGGCGTGCGCTTCGACACCCTGTCCGACCAGACCCTGCCGCGCATCCGCGAACGTCGCGCGCAGACGCCGCTGCCGGCGGTCTCGGACCTCGTACAGCGCCGCGATCACGCCGTGCCCGCGCGGCCACCGGTCAGCGTGCGCGTGCATCGCCCGGTCGCGGCGCAGGGGCCGCGGCCCTGCATCTACTGGATGCACGGCGGCGGCCTGGTGCTCGGCACCAACCTCGCCGACGACGCGCGCTTCGATGCCTGGTGCCCGGCGCTCGACTGCATGGCGGCCTCGGTGGAATACAGCCTCGCGCCGGAAGCGAAGTATCCCGCACCGCTGGAGGACTGCTACGCCGGGCTCGCCTGGCTGCATGCCAATGCCGAGGCGCTCGGTATCGACGCGCGGCGCATCGGCATCGGTGGCACGAGCGCGGGGGCGGGACTGGCGGCGGGGCTCGCCCTGCTGGCGCGCGACCGCGGTGAACTGCCGGTGGCCTTCCAGGCGCTCATCTACCCGATGATCGACGACCGTCAGGTCACTGTCTCGAGCCGCTGGAACGATCCGGTGTGGCCGCCGCAGGCGAATCGCTACGGCTGGGACAGTTACCTCGGCGAACTGCGCGGCGACGCCGTGCCCTGCTATGCCGCGGCGGCGCGCGCCACCGATCTGCGTGGCCTGCCGCCGACCTTCATCTCGGTCGGCGCGCTGGACGGGTTCGCCGACGAGGACATCGACTACGCGACACGCTTGCGCCACGCGGGGGTTCCGGTGGAACTCCACGTGTACGCGGGCGCGCCCCACGGCTTCGATTCACTGACACCAGGCACCGCCATCGCGCGGCGCGCGAATCGCGAGATCATGGCCTGGCTATCCGGCGCCCTGACAGGCCCGTGAAAAACGTAGCGAGCGAAGGCCGTTTGCGTTCACGCCGGAGCGGAGGACCCGGAGCGCATGTGGAGATACGTGGGGATTCCGAGCATCTCCGTGAACGCAAACGGCCGAGCGCAGCGGTTTTTCGCGGGCCTGTCAGCAGCCGCGGGTGATGACGAACTCGTCCTCGCCGACCGATTCGACGTGGAACTCGATGAAGCTCATCAAGTCCTTGCGCGTGCGACCCCTCGCCATGTGACTGACCAGCGTGCCGAGCAGCGCGTTGCACATTGCTTCCTCGCTCATGCCGCGGTCTTCCGCGGCGCGCGCCAGCGCCTGCGCGACACAGTCGCGCGCCACCTGATATTCACCTGCCACCGCGTCTCACTCCTGCTTGCCGTGCTGCGATAGAGCGCAAAGCATGCCGCCCGCGCGTGGTGGCGCGCTTGACCCAGGTCACGCCGCGGCGCTGGCCTACCAGGTTGGTGAAAAACGTCGCGAGCGACGGCAGTTTGCGTTCACGCCGGAGCGGAGGAACCGCAGCGGACAGGGCCGACGTGAGGATTCCGAGCACCGCCGTGAACGCAAACTGCCGAGCGCAGTGGTTTTTCACCAGCCTGCTACAGGACCGGCCAGGGCTGGTGCATGCTCCACAGCACCCCGGCCAGCCCGGCCAGGGGAATCAGCAAGGTGACCACGCCCGGCCAGGTGCGCCACACGTAGGCGCGGCGCGGGTCGGCGGGATCGAAGCGCATCCACACTTCGCGGCCCAGACGGTAGTGCGTCAGCCCGAAGGTCACGTGATCGATCATGCGGTAGTACTGGTTGTCGACCACGTACTCGAACTCGGTCTGGAAGACGATCTGGTCGGCGTCGAGGTGCTCGAGATGCGCGATGGCCACGGCCCGGGTCCAGCTGAGGCCATGGAACTTGGTCAGCATGCGCAGCGCACGCAGCAGCATGCCGGTCAGGGACGCGACGCAGATCAGGTAGAGCGGAAGCTGGATCGGGAACATGGTCAGCACTCCTTTGCCGGGTCAGGTTCAAGTCACGAGGCGGGTGCCGTCGACCCGCAGCTCGCGGCCGACGAACTCCTCCTGCTCGAAACGTGCGGCCAGCGCGGGGTCGGCGCTGTCGGCCAGGACCCGCGCGCCGTCGGCGGTATCGAGCAGGGCCAGGGCGCGTGGCGACTGCCCACGCCCATGCAGCACAGTGTAGCCCGCGACGCGTGCGTCGCCGACATGGCCGTCCCGCACCGGGCGGGTCGCGATCGCGGCGGCCACCGCGGCGCTGAGATCCGCGTGCAGGAAGGGCGTTGCCGGCGCCTGGCGTGACCACAGGCCGAAGCCCTGCTTGGTCAGCACGCCGGACACGCTGCCGACCAGGGCCGTGCTGCGCTCGGTGGCGCGCAGCAGTTCGGCGGCGCGCGCCGTGGCCTGCAGCACGTAGTTGTTGTACGGGCCGCCCGCGAAGGGCATGCCGCCGGTGACCGTGAGATCGCGGGTCAGGGGCAGGCCGAGCGCTTCGGCATAGGTCTCCACCGCGACGGGAAAGCAGCTGTACAGTTCGACCAGGTCCAGGGCGTCGGCGGTGAGACCGGCGGCGTCCAGCGCCGCCGCGCCGCACAGCGCGGCGCCGGGACAGCGCCCCAACTCGTCGCGCGCCGACACGGGCACCATGTGATTGGATTCGGTGCTGGCGAGCGCGTACACGCGGCGCCCGGGCGCGATGCCGAGTTCGTCGGCGCGTGCGGCGGAGTACAGCACGAGCGCCGCCGCCTGGTCGACGTTCCAGGAAGTGACATGGGCGCGGGTGTAGGGATAGGCCTGCATGGGATTGCGCGGCCCAGCATCGCGGATGGCCGCCGGCGTCAGCGCCGTGCGCTGCCACGCATGGGGGTTGGCGGCGGCAATCTCGCTCATGCGCGCGTAGAGCCGCGCCAGCCGCTCGCGATGCTCGTCCACCGACCAGCCGTGACGCGCGCGAAACGCGCTCTCGATGATCGCGTACAGACCGACCGGCATGACCAGGCCGGCGCGCTTCTCCACCGGGTGACGCAGCTCTTCCTTGGGCGCGAGGAGCTCTCGCGGCTCGTCGTCCTGGTCGCGATCCTGCGCTTCTTCGCCGGCGAGCTGCGCGCGCAGCAGGCGATAGCCGGCATCGGCGCCGGTGACGATGGCGGTATGGATCTCGCCGCGCGCGATGCGTGCGCAGGCCTCGCCGATCAGGGTCTGCTGCAACACGCCGACGGTGGCGAGCGCGGTGCTCGCGTCCTCGGCGCCGACCGCGCGCGCCACTTCGCCGGCCGGGTTGCGGTAGCGCCAGCGGCCACGCGGTACGGCCACGTAGCCGGCGCCCGCCAGCAGCGCCGCGCTGCCCGCGTCGCGGCCCGCCGCGCGCACCGCTTCCAGCATCAGGTCCATGGGTTCGAGCGCGCGGCGCCAGTCCTCCTCGTGCCGCGTGGCGAGGCCGATGCCGACCAGGACGGGTGTGCGAGCGGCGGATGGACTCATGGTGTTGCGGCCTGTGTCATGAAACGCGCACCGCGCGCGCTGGGTGGGCTGCGCCCCCCCACGGTGCCTGCCGAATCATACGTTAGACTCCCTCTCCGTCACGCGCAGCAGGCGCGCCGCGGGCTTCACGATCGGAACACGCCATGGCCAGCTACCAGAGCTACACCCTGCCCGCCGGCACCGCCGGGCTGATCACGCGCGCGCTGTTCAATTTCGACGATCCCGCCATCGGCGGCGCGAACTACCTCATCACCGGCGCGGTCACGGTGCGGGTCGCGGACAACTTCATCCCCGCGGACCTGGTCGGCACCAGCATCTACGACGAGCTCGCGACCAGCGGCACGGCGGAGAACGCTTGGACCCCTGAGCAGCTCAGCGGCATCGAGGAGACGCTCGACATCCTCACCCAGTTCGTCGACATCGATCTCAACTGGGGAGGTGACGTCGACAGCCTGGGCGGCGACACCGTGCCCAATCCCTTGGACGTTGGCGCCGCCGGCGCGAGCGACATCACCATCTCGCTCATCACGCGCGCCAATGTCGACTGGGTGGGTTTCTCCGGCGGTGGTGACGACGAGATCTTCGGCTACACGGGCTCGGCCGGCGACGTGTTCGTCAACAGCGCTTTTCTGACGAATTCCATTTTCGTGCAAGGCTCGGACAGCCGCACCACGCTCATGCACGAGCTGCTGCACTCTTTCGGCTTGAGCCATCCGCACAGCGATTTCGTCGGCGACACGCCGACGGTGACGGACGACTACAAGGCGACGCGCCTGGCGGGTTTTTCGCGGCTCGGCTTTCCGACCGCCACCGGCGCGGACATGTACAAGGAGTACTTCTCCATCATGTCCTACGACGATCAGAGCGTGTTCACCGAGTCGCACACGCCGATGATCCTGGACGTGATCGCGCTGCAGAATGCCTACGGCGAAGGCCGCGGCACCAGCGGCACGGGCAACGACACCATCGTGACCGGCAATGCCGGCTACCGCGTGTACTTCGACAAGGGCGGCATCGACACCATCGATCTCGCCGCCTGGAGCACCGGCGTGTCGCTCAATTTCGGCGTGCGCATCACCGGCGCCACGCACCTGGTGGGCGTGGCCATGAGCCTGGACGACGCGGCCAACCTGGCCACGCGCGATCCGGCGAACCTGCGCTGGCTCTACGGCGAGTTCGAGCATGCCAGCGGTTCGGCGGTGGCGGACGAGTTGACCGGCAACCTGGTTGCCAACCGTCTCGACGGGCTGGCGGGCAATGATCGCCTGTTCGGCCTCGGCGGAAACGATGTGCTGGCGGGCGGTGCGGGCGGTGACCTGCTGGCCGGCGGCGTCGGTGACGATCGCCTGCTCGGCGGCGCGGGCGGCGACACCGGGGACTACGGCACCGCTTCGACCGGCGTGGTGGTGCGCCTCTCCGTCACCGCGTCGCAGAACACCGGCGGCGCGGGCCGTGACACGCTCGCGAGCGTCGAGAACCTGTTCGGCTCCGCGCATGCGGACCAGCTGTTCGGCAATGGTCTCGCAAACGTGCTCAAGGGCCAGGCAGCGGCCGACCGGCTGTACGGCCTCGCCGGTAGAGACAAGCTGTACGGCGGCGCCGGTGACGACCTCATCTACGGCGGTAAGGGTGCCGACGTGTTCGTGTTCGACAAGCCGTCCAAGGGCGGCATCGATCGCATCGCCGACTTTCTCCACACCGAAGACGTGCTGCATCTCGATAACGCACTGTTCACGCGCCTGCGTGGCGGCGCGCTGGCGGCCGACAACTATCGCGAGAGCGCCACCGGCACGGCCGCCGACGCCAACGACTTCGTGCTCTACAACACGCGTACCGGCGCCCTGTCCTACGATGCTGACGGCAGCGGCGCCGGCCGCGCGGTGCAGTTCGCCACGCTGTGGGATTCGGGCAGTACGCATCCGGGCGCCAACGAGCTCTCGCCGCTGGACTTCCTGGTGGTGTGAGCCGCCCGGCGGCTTTCGGGCCGCGCGGTTCCGGGGTATGGTCGCGACGCGCCAATCACCGGGGAGCCGCCATGTCCGCCACACCATTCACCGTCCACGTTCCCGATAGCGAGCTCGCCGACCTGCGCGCGCGTCTCGCGCGCCGTCGCCTGGCGCCGGACTTCGCCAATGCCGACTGGCGCTACGGCGCGAGCGGCGATTACCTCGAAGGCCTGCTGCGCTACTGGGAGCAGGACTATGACTGGCGCCGCGCGGAAGCCGCGATCAACGCGCTGCCCAATTTCAAGACCACCATCGAAGGCGTGCCGATCCACTTCCTGCACGTCAAGGGCAAGGGGCCCAAGCCCCTGCCGCTGATCCTGAGTCACGGCTGGCCCTGGACCTTCTGGGACTGGCACAAGGTCATCGGTCCCTTGAGCGATCCGGCCGCCCATGGCGGCGACTCGGCCGATGCTTTCGATGTGGTCGTGCCCTCGCTGCCGGGCTATGGCTTCTCCAGCCCGCTCACCACCACCGGCATCAACTTCTGGCGCACCGCCGACCTGTGGGTGAAGCTGATGCGCGAGGTGCTCGGCTATGCGCGCTTCGCCGCCGGCGGTGGTGACTGGGGCGCGATCCTGACCGCGCAGCTCGGTCACAAGTACGCCGAGCACCTGATCGGTTGCTACCTGCACCTGATGGTGCCGCTGGATGTGTTCAACGCGCCGTTTCCGGGAGCGGAAGTGTTCCAGCCCGAGGAGCAGGCCATGCAGCGGCGCAACGAGAATTTCTTCGCGCGTGAAACCGGCTACTCGGCGCTGCAGGCGACCAAGCCCCAGAGTCTCGCCCACGCGCTGAACGATTCCCCGACGGGACTCGCCGCCTGGATCACCGAGAAGCGTCGTACCTGGAGCGACTGCGGCGGTGACGTAGAACGGCGCTTCAGCAAGGACGATCTCTGCACCACGCTCACCATCTACTGGGCGACCCAGACTTTCGGCACCTCGGCGCGCTACTACTACGAGTGCGTGAACAATCCCTGGCGCCCGTCCCACGACCGCAGCCCGGTGGTGGAAGCCCCGACCGGTGTCGGCGTGTTCCCCAACGAAGTGGTGCTGCTGCCACGACGCTGGGCCGAGCAGTACTACAACCTCCAACACTGGACGGAGATGCAGTCCGGCGGTCACTTCGCGCCGATGGAGGAGCCCGCCGCGCTGGTGGACGACATTCGCAAGTTCTATCGAGGGCTGCGCTGAAGCGCGGGGCTTCGCTCGCTACGGACCCGTCATGCCTGCGCAGGTGGGCGCCCATGGGCTTTGTCGATCGGCGTTCGGCCCTCGCGAAAGCGAGGTCGATGGTGTCGAAGCGAAGGCGCTTCCCCTTCAGCCTTCTTGCCACCATCAGACCCGTCATTCCCGCGCAAGCGGGAATCCATGGGCTTTACCGACCGCCGATGGACCCTCGCTTTCGCGAGGGTGACGGGATGGTGGGATGAGTACAGATCCTTTCGCCTTTAACTTCCGTCATGCCCGCGAAAGCGGGCATCCATGGGCTTCGCCGACCGCCGATGGACCCTCGCTTTCGCGAGGGTGACGGGATGGTGGGATAGGTGCTGATCTTTCGACCTCCACCTCCGTCATGCCCGCGAAAGCGGGCATCCATGGGCTTTGCCGAGCGCCGATGGACCCTCGCTTTCGCGAGGGTGACGACACTGGAGCACAGTACAGATCATCCGACCTGCAACGCGTCATGCCCGCGAATGCGGGCATCCATGGGTTTTGCCGAC
>JAIEQK010000254.1 GCA_019747795.1 Gammaproteobacteria bacterium
GACAGCCCCACCCGACCCAACTGACTACCGACCACGTCGCCTTCATGCGGCGACATGGCCTTAATCAGAGTTTCCTTTAGTCCGACATTGCGTTCAAGGCCATGCTGCAGGCGCCGGGATTCACTGGCGGGTTGAAACCCGCCCTGCAGTCCGACATTCGCCCCAGGACTTCGATTACGGCTCTGGAATGGAATGTCGGACTGAAGTCCGACCTACAGCGGAATGGCGGGTTGAAACTCGCCCTACTGCCGCGCCGTGGTTCCGCCGTCGATGGGCAGGATCGCGCCGTTCACGTAGCTCGCCTCGTCGGACGCCATGAAGAGGCAGCCGTAGGCCATCTCCATCGGCGTGCCGGCGCGCTCCATGGGCGTCAGCCAGTTGGCTTCGTGCTGATCGTCGAAGATGTTCATGACGTCCGCGATCATCGGCGTGTCGGTATAGCCGGGGCACACCGCGTTGGCGCGCACGCCCTGGTTGCCGTAGGTGTTGGCCATCGCGCGCACCAGGTTGATGACGCCGCCCTTGGCCGCGCAGTAGGTGTGCGCGGTCTTCATGCCGACCATGCCGGAGATGCTCGCCACCATCACCAGCGAGCCCTTCTTCCTCGCCAGCATGTGCGGCAGCACGGCGTGGCACAGGAAATAGGCCGGGTTCATGTTGATGCCCACGACCTCGTGCCACTTGTCCGGCGGGGTGTTGACCACGTCGTTCATGGAGTTCGGGCTGACGTGGCTCCAGCTCCAGCCGACGCTCGCGCTGTGCACCAGCGCGTCGACGCGGCCGTAAGCCTTGATGGTGTCGTCGATCAGGCGATTGCAGTCCTCGACCTTGGAGAGATCGGCCGACATCACCATGCCCTGCCCGCCCGCGGCCTTCACCTTGGCGAGCTGCTCTTCCAGCGGTGCCAGCCGCCGGCCGCAGCCGATGACCGTCGCGCCTTCACGCGCGAAGAGTTCGAAGCAGGCCGCGCCGATGCCGGAGCCCGAACCGGTGATGATGGTGACCTTGTCCTGCATGCGTCCGGCCATGGCTGTCTCCCCTTCGCGATGTGTTGCTTGATTACAGTCGTTCGATCAGCGTGGCGTTGGCCATGCCACCGCTCTCGCACATGGTGACAAGGCCATGGCGGCCCTGGCGCTCTTCGAGCGCGCGCAGCAGGTTGGCGACCAGGCGACCGCCGGAGGCGCCGACCGGGTGGCCGAGGGCGATGGCGCCGCCGAACACGTTGAGCTTGTCCGGATCGGCCTCCAGATCCTTCTCCCAGGCGAGCGGCACCGAGGCGAAGGCCTCGTTCACCTCGTAGGCATCGATGTCGCCGATGTCGAGCCCGGCGCGCTTGAGCAGCTTGCGCGTGGCCGGAATGATGGCGGTCAGCATCATCAGCGGGTCGTCGCCCATGGTGGCGAAATGGGTGATGGCGGCGCGGGGTTTCAAGCCCAGGCTGTGCGCCACCTGCTCTTCCATGATCAGCATCGCGCTCGCGCCGTCGGTCACCTGGCTCGCGTTGCCGGCGGTCACGCTCCAGCGGATCTCCGGGTAGCGCGCCGCCATGGCGGCGTCTTCGAAGGCGGGCTTCAGACTCAGAAGCTTCTCGAGCGTCGAGTCGGCGCGCACGCCCTCGTCCTTGGCGACGGTCTTCGCGCCATCCGCCCCGACGATCTCCATCGGCACGATGTCCTGCGCGACGCCGCGGTCGGTCGCCGCCAGCTGGTGCGAGCGGAGCGAGAAGGCGTCCTGCGCCTCGCGCGAGATGCCCCAGCGCGCGGCGATGAGTTCAGCCGAGATGCCCTGGCGAATCATGCCGTCGGGGTAGCGCGCGTGAAAGCGCGAGCCCTCGTTGTCCTTGCCCATGCGGTTGATGCGCATCGGCACGAGCGACATCATCTCGACGCCGCCCGCGATCACGCAGTCGTAGGCGCCGGCGATCACGCCCTGCGCCGCGAAGTCCATGGCCTGCTGCGCGGAGCCGCACTTGCGATCCAGTGTCACGGCCGGAATGGATTCCGGCAGGCCGGCGGCGAGCACCGCCTGGCGGCCGATGTTGCCGGACTGCTCGGCGACCTGGATCACGCAGCCGGTGATCACGTCCTCGATGAGCCTGGGGTCGATGCCCGTGCGCTTGACCAGCGCCTCGAGCACCGCGGCGTAGAGATTGACCGGGTGCAGGCTGGCCAGCGCGCCGGTCTCCCGTCCGCGCCCGAAGGGCGAGCGGACGATGTCGACGATGACCGCGCGACGGAGCTTCATGCCTTCTTGCGCAGGCTGAGCTCGAAGCCCGAGCTCTTGATCTCGACCAGCGGGGAACGGGCGATGCTCATCAAGCGCCGCACCTGGTCCAGCTCCGGCGACGAGAGGTAGGGATAGGTGGTCTTCACCGGCCCGGCCTTCTTCATCTTCTCCAGGCCCTCGCCCGGCACCAGCGCGCGCAGGATGAGCTCGTCGTCGTCATCCGTGCCGTATTCCTTGCGCAGGTCTTCCAGCGTCGGCTGCGGCGGCGGGTTGGACGCCACCTGCTTGCCGCGCGGCGAGGACATGATGATGTCCATGATGTTGGGATCGATGGGGCCGGCGGTCTTGCCGTAGAAGCCCGCCGCGTACTGGATGACTTCATCGGGAATCGAGGCGTAGCGCTTGCCGGTGACGATGTTCAGCACCGCGAGCGTGCCGACCAGCTGGCTGAAGGGCGTCGCCATGCCGGGATAGCCGAGCTCCTTGCGCACCCGCGCGGTCTCGTTCAGCACTTCGTCGAGCTTGTCGCTCATGCCGTGCTGCACGAGCTGCGCCTTCAAGGTGCCGACCATGCCGCCCGGCACCTGGTGCTGGATGGAGAGCACGTCGTACTCGGCGTACTGGTTGACCAGGAAGCCGGCGGCCTTGCCGACCTTCTCGAAGTGTTCCGCCACCGGCGCAAAGAGCGTCTTGTCCAGCGAGTGGGTGTGCCCCTGCAGTTCGATGTTGCGCACCATCACTTCGGTGGACGGCACCGAGGGCCCGTTCGCCATCGGCCGGCTCGCGGTATGCAGGATGCTGACGCCGAGCGGAATCGAGTCCAGGTAGGCCTTGGCCGACTGGCCGAGCAGGTTGTTCGAATGGAACTCGATGGGCTTGCCGCGCGCCTTCGACACGATGGCTGGCAGCAGCGTCGTCATGCGCTCCTTCTCCAGCACGCCGGCCGTGTCGTAGAGCAGGATGGTGTCGATGTCGGGCGAGACCGAGAGCTCGTCCACCTGCTTGGCGTAGTACTCGTCGGTGTGCACCGGCGAGAGGGTGAACATGACGGCGCCCGCGACCTCGGAGCCGTACTCCTTGGCGATCTTCGCCAGGCGCTTGGTCTTGTCGTTGTTGAACAGCACGTCGTAGATCCAGAAGCTGCGGCAGCCGTGCACGTTCAGGCGCCGCATCCACAGATCCATCAGCGAATCGGGCGTGACGCCGAAGGTCACCGAGGCGTTCGAGCGCATGCCGCCGCGAATGCGCGTGCGCGGCATGGCCTGGGTGAGCAGATCGAGGCCCTCCCAGGGATTCTCGTGGCAGTACTTGATGAGACATTCGAACATCGACGAGCCGGTCAGGTCGATCACGCGGAAACCGGTGCGATCGATGATGGGCGCGACCGGCAGGGCCATGCCGGCCTGCATGCGCATGCCCCACAGGCTCTGCTGCCCGTCGCGCATGGTCTCGTCCAGGAATTCAATGTGCGCCATGGTGGCTCCTCAAACGCTGTCTTGCTGGAAGGCGGGCAGCACGCTCTGCTCCAGCCACTTGGTATGGAATCGGTTCTGCATGAAGTCGTCCTGCGCGACGATGTAGCGCAGGAGCGGCAGGTTGGTGGTCAGCCCCTCGATGTGGAAGTCGGCCAGCGCGCGGCGCAGGCGCTCCACGCAGGCGGGCCGATCGTCCGCGGTGACGATGAGCTTCGCGACCATGGAATCGTAGTAGGGCGGCACCAGGTAGCCATCGCGGCAGTGACTGTCGACGCGGATGCCGGCCCCGCGCGGCGGCTGCCATGTCTGGATGCGGCCCGGACTCGGCATGAAGTTCTTGTAGGCGTCCTCGGCGTTGATGCGGCACTCGATGGCGTGACGCGACACGCGCACCTGGTCCTGGCGCGGCAGCGCCGGCTCGCCGCCCGCGATGCGGAACTGGGTCTGCACCAGGTCGAAACCCGTCACCTGCTCACTGACCGGGTGCTCCACCTGGATGCGGGTGTTGACCTCGATGAAATAGATGGCCTGGCGGTCGACGTCGTAGAGGAACTCGACCGTGCCGGCGTTCAGGTACTTCATCGAGGACAGCAGCTTGATCGCCGCCTCGTGCAGTTCGGCGCGGAGCTTGGCCGGCATCAGCGCGCAGGGCGCTTCCTCGATGACCTTCTGGTAGCGGCGCTGCACGGAGCAGTCGCGTTCGCCGAAGTGCACCACGCGGCCCTTGCCGTCACCGACCGCCTGCACTTCCACGTGGCGCGCGTTCTCGACGTAGCGCTCCATGTACAAGGTGCCGTCGCCGAAGGCTTCCTCGGCCTCGGTGCTTGCGGCATCGAAGCCGGCCGTGATGGCGTCGGCGTTGCGCGCGATGAACATGCCGCGCCCGCCACCGCCTGCCGAGGCCTTCATCAGCACCGGGTAGCCGAGTTCCTCGGCAGCCTTGTGTGCCTGGGTGACGGAGGCGATGGAATTGGTGCCCGGCACCAGCGGCACGCCGGCGGCCTCGGCGATGGCGCGCGAGCGCAGCTTGTCGCCGAGCGCACCGATGGTCTCGGCGGCGGGCCCGACAAAGGTGATGCCGTTCTCGGCGCACAGGTTCGCGAGTTCCGCGCGCTCGGAGAGGAAGCCGTAGCCCGGATGCAGCGCGTCGCAGCCAGTCTGCTTCGCGGCGTGCACGATGAGTTTCGCGTTCAGGTAGCTCTGCTTGGACGGCGCGGGGCCGAGTACCACGACCTTGTCGGCGAGGCGCGCGGCTTCGGAGTCCTTGTCCGCCTCGGACACCACCTGCACGGCCTCGATGCCGAGCGCATGCGCGGCGCGGATCACGCGCACCGCGATCTCGCCGCGGTTCGCGACCAGGGTTCGCTTGATGGTCACGCTCGGTCCTCGGCTCAGGCCGCCGGCTCGACGATGACCAGCACCTGCTCGTACTCGACCATGGTGCCGTCGGCCACGCAGATCTCGCGCACCGTACCGGCCACGCCCGCCTTCACCGGCGTGAAGAGCTTCATGACCTCGATGAGACAGACCTCGGTGTCGGCGGTGATGGTCTGGCCGACTTCGACATAGGCCGGCGCGCCCGGCTTCGGCGAGCGATAGAAGGTGCCGAGGTTGGGCGCGCGCACCGCGACCATGCCGGCCGGCACGACCACTTCGTGCGCACCCTTGGCGGCCGGCGCCGCCGCCGCCGCGACGGGGGACGCCGCGGGTGACGCCGCGACCGCAGCCGGTGCGGCGGCCAACGCGACCGGCGCCGCGACCTGCTGCCCTGGCCTCCGCGCCTGCGGATCGTTCGACAGGAAGATCTCGAGCGTGTCGGTCTTCAGATGCATCTCGTCCCAGTCGGAACGATTGAACAGTTCGATCAGGTTCTCGATGTCGGCGGGGGTCGGGTTCGGCATGTCGCGGGTCCTGAAAATTCGAGGCGGGATTCTAGCAGGGGTGTGGCGTTCGTCGTTGCTGCGGGGACAGACCATGTTTTCGGCGGCGCCGAAAACATGGTCTGTCCCCTAAGGCAAAGCCGAAAACGTGGTCTGTCCCCGATTCACGCCTTCGCGTGAATGGCGGCCAGCATGACCGGCAGCGGGTGGCGCGCGACGATGGTGCGCACACCGGCGGCGAGGGCCGCGGCGACGCCTGCGTCGCTCTCGATGGCGCCGCCGCGCGCGATGGTCTGCCCGGTAAGCAGCGCCGGCAGCTTCTCGACGTCCTCGCCGCCCTCGACGGCGCCCAGGTCGAAGGCCTGCGCGGCCTCCGGCGCACCCTCGCGCAGGACGGTGATCGGGCTCGCGGCCTCGGCCCAGGCGGTCAGCTTGGCGAGACGCGGGTCGTCGGATTCGTCGGGCGTCACCACCGGCAGCGCGCCGGCGTAGATGCGGCCTTCGTTGGCATCGACCGTCACCACCTGGCCCGTGAGCGCGGCGAGCGCGCCCGCGCCGCAGCCGACGATGCAGGGCACGCCGAGCGCGCGGCTCACCACCGCGGCGTGGGAGGTCGCGCCGCCCTGCTCGGTGATGACCGCGTGGGCGGCGATCATGCCGTGCACGTCCTCGGGGCTGGTGGTGGCGCGCGCCAGCACCACCGCCTCGCCCGCCGCGGCGCGCGCCTCGGCGGTGTCGGAGTCGCCCACCACTACGCCACTGCCGACGCCCTGGCAGGCGGGTTCACCCTGGCCGAGCACGGTCGCGCCGTCGGTCGCGCCGGCCGCGAGCCGCGGCTTCAGCAGGGTGCGGATCTGCTCGGCCTGCACGCGCGAGAGCGCCGTGGCGGCATCGATGCGGCCTTCGTCGACCATGTCGACGGCGAAGCGCACCGCAGCCTGCGGCGCGCGCTTCGCCGAACGGGTCTGCAGCAGGAAGAGCTTGCCCTGCTGCACGGTGAACTCGATGTCCTGCACGTCGGCGTTCTCGGCCTCGAGCGTGGCGGCGGCCTTCATCAGCTGCGCGTGGACCTCGGGCGCCGAGGCCTCGAGCGCGCTCAGGGGCTCGGGCGTGAACTTGCCGGACACGACGTCCTCACCCTGGGCACGGTGCAGGTACTCGCCATAGGGCGCGAGGTCGCCGGTCAGGGGATTGCGGCTGAACAGCACGCCGGTGCCGGAGCGGTCGTCGAGATTGCCGAACACCATGGCCTGCACCGTGACCGCGGTGCCGAGGCTGTCGGGAATGCCGTGATGCTGGCGATAGCGCCGCGCGCGGCGCGAGTTCCAGGAATCGAACACCGCGTTGACCGCCGCCAGCAGCTGGGCACGAGGATCTTCCGGCACCGCGTCGCCCTGGGCGGCGATGGCGGCGCGCAGGCTCGCGGGATCGTTGGGCGTGTCCTCGGCCAAGGTCGCCTTCAGCACGATGTTGGCGTAGAGCTCGAGGAAGCGACGATGGGTGTCGCGCGCGAAACCGGCGTCGCCGGACTCGGCGGCGAGCGCGGCCTCGGTCGCGTCGTTTACGCCTAAGTTCAGCACCGTGTCCATCATGCCGGGCATGGAGATCGCGGCACCGGACCGCACCGACACCAGCAGCGGGCGCGCGCCGCCGAACTGGCGGCCGGTGGCCTGTTCCAGCCAGGCGACCGCCGCATCCAGCTCGGCGGCGAGTTCGGCCGGGACGCTGCCGGTCTCGAGATAGGCGCGACAGGCGTCGGTGGTGATGACCACGGCCGGTGGCACGGGCAGGCCCAGGCTCAGCATGCGCGCCACCGACCAGGCCTTGCCGCCGATCAGTTCGCGTGGGGGGAGCGTCGCGCCGTCGAGCGCGAGCAGGTAGGTGCCGAGGGCGCTGGCCATGTCGAACTCCTTAGCCCCGCGGCCGCGGCCAGGCAGACGCAGGTGACAGTGCCGCGGCCGCCGCCGCGAGCGGTTGAAGAGATGATCGAGTGCCGCCCGCGTGGGGCGGGCGGCGAGTGTCGGTCAGGCGCTCGCGCGAGGCAAGCGCCGGCAGGGCTCGTGGCTCAGCGCCCGAGGATGGTCACGCAGGTGATCGCTTCCTCGATGCCGCAGATGCCGCCGCCGTTCTGCGCGATGGCGAGCTTGGCGTTGTCCACCTGGCGCGCACCCGCCTCCCCACGAAGCTGGGTGACGAGCTCGTAGATCTGGCCGAGACCGGTGGCGCCGATGGGGTGGCCCTTGGACTCGAGGCCGCCCGAGGGGTTGACCGGCAGCCGCCCGCCGAGGCGGGTCTCGCCGCGCGCGGCCGCCGGACCGCCGTCGCCGAGCGCGCAGAGGCCAAGGGCTTCGAGTTCGATGATCTCGCCCATCGCGGTGGCGTCGTGCACCTCGGCGAGATGCATGTCGGCGGGGCCGACGCCGGCCTTCTCGTAGGCCTTCTGCGCCGCGAGCTTGCTCGCGTGCTTCTGGAACTCGGTGATGCCGCGGTTGCTGCCGGACTGCATGATGGTCGCGAGCACGTTGATGTTGCGCGCCTGCGCGGCCTTCAGCCGCTTCAAGCCCGCCGCGCTGCAGACGATGGCGGCGGCCGCGCCGTCGCTGATCGGCGAGCACATCGGCAGGGTCAGCGGATAGGTGATGGGCGCCGCGCTCATCACTTCGTCGACCGTGAACGGCCGCTGGAATTGCGACAGCGGGTTCATGGTCGAGTGCTGGTGGTTCTTGGACGCGATGACCGCGAGCTGTTCCTGGGTCGTGCCGAACTCGCGCATGTGCATGCGGCAGAAGCCGGCGTAGATGTCCATGAAGACACTGTAGGGCCGCGGCGAGGTCGAACCTTCCGGCACCTCCACGCCCTTCGCCATGTCGGCGAAGGAGGCCTTGCTCTTCTCCACTTCATGCACGTCCCAGGCGCCGTCGAAGGCGCTGAACATGCGCGCCTTGTCCTCGGAGAACATCTTCTCCACGCCGATGGCGAGCGCGATGTCGGCCGCGCCGGCCTTCACGTAGTTGACCGCCATGTGGAAGGCGGTGGTGGCGGTCGCGCAGGCGTTCTCGACATTCACCACCGGCACGCCCTCGATGCCGTAGGGGCGCAGCGCTATTTCGCCGCGCACCATGTCCTGTCCTTCCATGTGGCCCTGCACGCAGTTGCCGAAGAACACCGCCTCGATCATCTTCGCCTCGCAGCCGGCGTCCTTCAGCACCCCTTCGAGCGCCTCACCGGCGAGCGACTTCAGACTGCGGTCGAGGTGCTTGCCGAAGGCGGTCATGCTGACGCCGGCGATGTAGACATCGGTCATGGAAGGAATCCTCGTGGGCTGGGGAAAGGGGCATTGTAGGTCGGGTTTCAACCCGACATTCCATCCCAGGGCTTCGACCAGAGCCCCGGAATCGAATGTCGGACTGAAGTCCGACCTACAGCGGTGCTATCGCGATCGCCGTGCGCCCGGCGATCTCCACCTCTATCGTCGCCCGACCGGCGTCGTCGGCGCGGAAATCGAGATCCGGACGCCCGGCGACCTTGTAGGCTGCGCCGGGCGCGAGACGCGCGAGCCCGAGCTTCTGGCGCGTCGCGCCGCGGCCCGGGTAGAGCACGAGATCCAGGTCGGCCCCGGTGCTCGTGGCCTTCGCCACCAGCACCTCGGGGTAGCTCGCCTCGGCCAGCTGCGGCCCGTTCTGCGCGCTGGCCGGCGGAGCCTTCACGAAGGAATTGCGGAAGTCGCCGGTGCGCATCAGCTTCGCTTCCACGCCCCACACGTTGGCGAGACAGGAGGCTTCGCGGTAGCTGACCACGCCGCCCTCGTCCGTGCGTCCGCAGTCCTGGTCCATGGAGCGCAGCGCCGCTTCGGCCAGATCATCGTCACCGAATTCGCGACCGCACATGGCGATCGCCGCGTAGGCGAACAGCTTGCCGGGCTTGTAGTGGCCGGGGTCGATGGTGTCCAGGAAGCTCATCGCCGCGCGCGGAATGGTGATACGCGGTTTGCCATCGGCATCCTCGGCCAGGCAGAACGCGAGCTCCTTGCGCCCCACCGCCCACAGGCGGCGCGCCAGCGCCGGCGAGAACACGTTGGCGAAGAAGGCGAAGCCCGCCTCACCGGCGTAGAACGGGATCTCGAGCCCGGTCCAGTAGGAACGCAGGCCGATGATCGAGCCCTTGCCGTCGACGAACTCGCTCTCCAGCTTCTCCATCCACTGCGGCAGCCAGCTCTGCACGTGGTTGGTGCCGAACACCGCGTCGTAGGACGCGAGCGAGCCCATGCCGTACATGTTGCACACCGGGTAGACCCAGTTCGGCTCGCAGGGGAACAGGCAGAAGTCCGAGCGCCGATAGTTCATCAGCATCGACTCCGCCAGCGTGTGCGAGCTGTGCGGATACGCGGTCTGCTCGGTCAGGCGGAAGGTCAGGCTGCCCGGCTCGCCGTAGCGCCGATCGCCCGAGCTCAGCATGTACTGGTTCACATGCATGCCGTACCAGCCGGTCAGCATGATGTTGTCCTTGTTGGCCGGGTCGAAGTTGCTGAAGTTGAAGTGTCCCCACATCGACTCCAGCACCCAGTAGTCCCACACCCGCTTGACCAGATAGGTCTCGACGAGATTGCGCTGCGCCTGGTCGAGATAGCCGGCGAAGTTCGGCGTGTAGTGGCTGCGCAGCATGCCGAGCGCGAAGCCGAGATGGTTGATCTGGTAGCGCAGCGCCGCCGGCTGGAACTGGTCGATGACGGTATAGCCCTGGTACTCGCCGATGGGCTGCAGGGCGCGGTCGAGCACGTAGCGCGCGGCGCCGAGCTGCTCCTGGTCGAGTTCGCGCGTGCCGACCTCGGGCTCGGCGCGCACCCGCTCCAGCACTTCGGCGCGGGAGGCCTCGAAGAAGGTCTGGCGCAGCGCGTAGCGCTCGCGGTCGGCCGCTTCGCGCTTCAGGCGCTGCTGCTGCAGATAGAAGAAGATGCCGGCCGCGGTGATCGGCGCGAGCGACAGCGACGGCGCCCAGATGGCATCGCCGGCCATGGCCCCGGCGAGCCACGCCGAGCCCAGCCATACCGTGAGCGGCGCGACCACCATGCCGGCCCAGAACCAGGCCACGCAGGCTAGCCAGAAGAGCGCCAGCGTCATTGGCACCATCAGCACCCAGGCGCCGCCAAGCGCGAAGAAGCCGCCGCCCGGCACGAAGAGTCCCAGGCCCGCGGCCTGCCAGGCCGGCGAGGCGCCCATCCAGGTCGGCGCCAGCGCCAGCACGCACATCGCGGCGTAGACCAGGGCGTTGCGCCGATGGCGGGACGCCGTGACGGGACCCTTGCCCCCCTGCGGGAAATCCTGCGCCCGTCCGAGCGCGTCGCTTTCGATGACCGACATGGCTGCTCTCCCCTGGCTGTGACGATGGGCGCCGACTATAGGTCGCCCCTGGACACCCTGTCTAGACACGTTGACTAGGGCGCGTCGCGCTGCGTATCTTCGCGCAGCGCCGGCCGCGTCTCCGGCCGACCCCACCGTCGAGGATAGACCATGGCCAGCGTCACCCGCCGCGCCCGCGCCGGCACCGAGCAGGACACCGCGCCGGCCATGGAAGCGCGCCTCCTGGCCGCGCTGGAGCGGCTGCTGGATCGGGGCCAGACCATCACGGCGGTGTCGGTGGACGCGCTGGCGCGCGAGGCCGGCATCGCGCGCGCGACCTTCTACCTGCACTTCCGCGACAAGGGCGAACTCATCGCGCGATTGATAGCGCGGGTCGAGGACGAGGTGGTGGGCGCCGGCGGCCTGTGGTTCGTGCACGCCGAGGACGCCACCTACGCCGACCTGCGCGCCGCCATGGCGCGCTTCTTCGAGGTCTACATGCGCCACCGGGCGATCCTCGCCGCCGCCGCCGAGAGCGCGCCCTACGACGCCCAGGTGGCGGCGCTGCATACGCGCATGCTGACGCGCTTCGTCGCGGAGAGCGCGCAGGCCGTGCAGCGCATCCAGGACAGCGGCCGCGCCCATCCCGGCCTGCCGAGCATGGTGGCCGAGGTGCTGTCCTGGTCGGTCAACCACACCTACGTGCAGTACGGGCGCGAACTCGACGCGGCACGCCGCGAGGCCTTCATCGACACCTGGGCGCACGTGGTGTGGCACAGCATCTTCGCCGCGCCGGATCCGGCCGCGACCTGAATCCATTTCGAACGACATCAAGGGGAGAGGAACATGCAAGGCATAGGCAAGCTGCTCGCGGCCGATGAGCAATTGACCCACCAGATCATCGATACCTTCGGCACGGTGTCGGAGTCGGATCTCTCATGGACCGAGAAGCTGTGGACGCCCATCTCGCGCAAGGACGGCACGCTGCAGCTCGACATGGGCATGGGCAAGTACCAGAACCGCGACGTGATGGACGCCTTCGCCGGCATCTCCCGTGGCAAGGAACAGTGGACCGTGCGCGCGAGCCGCGAGCTGTCGCCCGATCCGCTCACCACCGCCGTCGGTCCGATCAAGTACGAAGTGGTCGAACCGCTCAAGTCCGTGCGCTGGACGCTCGGTGAGAACGACGTCATCCCGGTGCGCTTCGACGTCACCTTTCATTCGATCCATCCCTGCTTCTTCGAAGACCGCCACATCCAGCGCGACGAGCGCGGCTACCGCGTGGTGTCGAACGTGGTGCGCTACCACCAGGCCGGCGTGCCGAGCGGCTGGTACGAGATCGAGGGAAAGCGCGAAGAGATCAATCCCGACGACTGGTTCTGCTACCGCGATCACTCCTGGGGTGTGCGCCTCGACGTCGGCGCGCCGCCGACCGATCTGCGCCCGGCGCGCGACTTCGGCGAGCGCAAGTTCGAGGACTCCAAGTTCCTGCTGAACTGGTCGCCGCTCCTGCTGCAGAAGCCGGACGGCACGCGCTACGAGTACCACTTCTATTTGCAGATCCGCGGCGAGGAGGTGTTCTACTTCTCCGGTTACCGCAACAACGCCGACGGCCGCCAGGAACGCATCGCGCGCGTGCGCCCGGTGCTGCGCTACGACGACGACACGCGTCGCCTGCTCGGCGGCTATCTCTACATCGACATGCTGAACGGCGAGACCAACAAGGTCGACATCGAAGTGATGGGCGAGTCGGGCTTCTATCTCTCCACCGCGCTCTATCTCGGCTTCGACGGCAAGAAGCACGGCAACTGGCGCGGCGAACTGAATCTCGACGGCGAGATGATCCCGGACATGACCGCGCCCGAGGTGAGGAAGCGACTCGCCAGCGCGGTGCGCGACACCATCGTCAAGGTGAAGGAAGGCGACGCGCGCGGCTACGGCCTGTTCGAGCCCATCGTGCTCGGCGAATGGCCGGAGATGGAGCTGTCGTCCACCAAGACCCGCGGCTGAGCGGCCGTGGCGAGAGATCTGGCGCGCATGCTTACGGGCCTGCGCGACTACCTTTGTGTCGGTGAGCGACTGACCTCGATCACCGCGCTCTCCACGGGACATTCCAACGAGACCTACCGGCTCGAGGGCGTGAACCGCATCCTGCGCATGCCGCCCTCGGAGGAAGGCCTGCTGCCGCCCTACGACATGGCCGCGCAGCACGCGGTGCTGGACGCCATGGGCCGGCATCCCGCCGGGCCGCCGGTGCCCAAGGTCTTCGAGCTGTGTACCGATGCCGCCGTGATCGGCGACCCGTTCTTCATCATGGAATGCCTGGACGGCGAGGCCTTCGAGTACGTCACGCCGGACTGGGTGAAGGCGCTCACGCCCGCGACGCGCGAAGCGATGTGCGCGCAGTGGATAGGCGCGGTGACCGCCGTGCACAGGCTGCCGCTGGAGGCGATGCCCGGGCCGGCGCGGCCGTTCGCGAGCGAGGCGCGTCACTGGCTGGACGTCGCGGAGCACGCCCATGCGCCCGCGCTGCTCGCCGAGACGCTGCGCGACCTGATTGCGAACCCGCCACGCCCGTCGGGCGCGCCGACGCCCATCCACGGCGACCCCAAGCACGGCAACACGCTGTGGAACCGCGAGGGCAAGCTCCTCGCGCTGCTCGACTGGGAGATGTCCGGCACCGGCGAGCCGCTGCAGGATCTCGGCTACATCATGCAGTTCTACGACCAGGGCGAGGCCGCGCTCGGCGCCGCCGGCTACGAGCAGCCCGGCTGGTATTCGCGCAGCCGCATGATCGACGAGTGGCAGCGGCTGACCGGCCGCACGGTGGTGGACCTGCATCGCTACGAGGCACTGCAGGTGGCCAAGGTCGCGGCGATCATCGCGCTCGGCGTGCATCTCTACGAGAGCGGTCGCACGCGCGACCCGCGCTTCGCGTCGTGGGCGGCGATCGTGCCGCCCTACGTGGCGCTGGCGGCGCGCTTCGCCGCGGGGGAATGAGCCCTGTAAGTCGGACTTCAGTCCGACATTTATTCCAGGGCCGCGATACCCGCCCTGGAATAAATGTCGGGTTGAAACCCGACCTACAACAAATGTCGGACTGAAGTCCGACCTACAATGCGCCATCGAATCCGGGAGTGATCCATGGCCGACCCCATCCTCGTCGCCGCGCGTGGTGACGTCCGCTGCGAGCTGCTGCCCGCGCTCGCCAATCGTCACGGGCTCATCACCGGCGCCACCGGCACCGGCAAGACCATCACCCTGCAGCGCCTCGCCGAGGGCTTATCGCAGCTCGGCGTGCCGGTGTTCCTGGCCGACGTGAAGGGCGATCTCACCGGCATCAGCCAGGCCGATGAAGTGAGCGACAAGCTCGCGAAGATCCTGGCCGAGCGCGGTCTCGACGCGCCCGCGCCTTTCGCCTGCCCGACCACGCTGTGGGACGTGTTCGGCGCGCAGGGCCACCCGGTGCGCGCCACGGTGAGCGACATGGGACCGCTGCTCCTGACGCGCATGCTCGCGCTGAACGACACCCAGGCCGGCGTGCTCGACATCGTGTTCAAGGTGGCGGACGACAACGGCCTCGCGCTGCTGGATCTGAAGGACCTGCGCGCGATGCTCAAGTACGTGGGCGAGAACGCCCGCGAGTTCACCACCGAGTACGGCAACATCAGCGCGGCCAGCGTCGGCGCCATCCAGCGCGGTCTGCTGAGCCTGGAGAGCCAGGGCGGCGACCAGTTCTTCGGCGAGCCGATGCTGAACATCGCCGACTTCATGCAGAGCGCGGACGGCGCGGGCGTGGTCAACCTGCTCGCGGCCGACAAGCTGATGGCGGCGCCGCGGCTCTACGCGACCTTCCTGCTGTGGCTGCTGTCGGAGCTCTTCGAGACGCTGCCCGAGGTCGGCGATCTCGACCGCCCCAAGCTGGTGTTCTTCTTCGACGAGGCGCATCTCCTGTTCAAGGACGCGCCGGCGGCCTTGACCGAGCGCATCGAACTCGTGGTGCGCCTGGTGCGCAGCAAGGGCGTCGGCGTGTACTTCGTGACGCAGAACCCGCTCGACATTCCGGACGCGATCCTGGGCCAGCTCGGCAACCGCGTGCAGCATGCGCTGCGCGCGTTCACGCCGCGGGATCAGAAGGCGGTGAAGGCCGCAGCGGCGACCATGCGTGCCAATCCCGGGCTCGATCTCGAAACCGCCATCGGCGAGCTCGGCGTAGGCGAAGCGCTGGTCAGCCTGCTGGACGCGCAGGGCCGTCCGAGCGTCACCGAGCGCGTGTACGTGCTGCCACCCGGCGGACGCATAGGACCGATCACTTCCGACGAACGCGCCGCGCTGCTCGCGCACTCGCTGGTCGCGGGCGTGTACGACGAAGCGGTCGATCGCGAATCGGCCTACGAGAAGCTCAAGGGGCGCGCCGAGCAGAGCGAGGTCGCGGAGGAAGCGCTACGCAGCGCGCCGCGCGAGCGCGCGAGTGCGCCCGCGCCGGCGCGGGCGAGCGACGACGACGGCGGACTGCTCGGCGGCCTCGGCGACGTGCTGTTCGGCAGCACTGGCCCGCGCGGCGGCAAACGCCCGGGTCTCGCCGAGACGCTCGCCAAGTCCGCCGCGCGCAGCGTCGGCTCGGCGGTGGGCCGGCAGATCGTGCGCGGCGTGCTCGGTTCGCTGCTCGGCGGAGGCAGGCGACGTTGATCCTTTAGGTCGGACTTCAGGAAACTCTGATTAAGGCCATGTCGCCGCATGAAGGCGGCGTGGTCGGTAGTCAGTTGGGTCG